>CAMYLK010000001.1 GCA_947259225.1 uncultured Desulfobulbaceae bacterium
GGCAGTTCCCAGGCAGCCTCTTTCAACCCTGCCGCTATCTGCCTTCCGGTAACTGAAGACCGTTCTTTTTGCGGCGGGCTTTTTTTCATGGAATAGGCCATCAGTATGACGAGCATCAACAGTCCGGGCAGAATACCTGCTATGAAGAGATGATCAATCCTGGTTTCGGCAATAACTCCGTAGATAATAAGGGGAAGACTGGGGGGGAAAAGCAACCCAAGGCTGCCGGACGATGTGATGAGTCCCAGGGTGAATTTCTCTGAATAATTATCCTTGATCAGAGCGGGAAACAGCAGGCCGCCCAAAGCAAAAATGGTAACTCCGGAGGCCCCGGTAAAGGCTGTAAACAGTGCACAGACAAGGAGGGAGACGACTGCCAGGCCGCCTGGAAGCCATCCCAGCAGGAGATGGGACAGGTTCAGCATACGCTTGGGGGTCCCGCTTTCAGAGAGCATGGTGCCGGCAAAAATAAAAAGAGGAAGGGAGAGAAGGAGAGGTGTATCTGCAAGCCTTGACATCTCTATGATGACCACTGAAATATCTATTTCAACACTGAAGAAGGAGATCAGGGCCAACGCTGAAATAACGATAAACAGAGGAGAACCCAGAAGAGCCAGGACCAGGAAAATGATTTTCAGGCTATTCACCGGCAGTTGTCGTCCCGGCCCTGGTGGCCTGCTGCAGTCTTACTCCGAAGAAAGCTATGATGTCAGTGAGCAGGGCTACGAAAAAGTGAAAACCAATCAGTCCGAATGCAACCGGAAAAATCAGGTTCCAGATCCATGCGGGAACATTCATCAGGGAGGTGGAGCCAAACAGAGCTTCATTGCGGACAAATATAACAGCTGCCCAGGTCAGGATTACAGCAACGCCGCATGAGAAAAGGTGTATCACCAGGTGGATCCATGCCTTGGTCTGTTCCGGGGCCAGGTAGGTAATCACATCAATGGCGATGTGTTTTCCCTCCCTGGTGGCAACCACCGCACCAAGCATACCACTCCACAAAACCATGTAACGCAGCAGGGGATCTGCCCAGAGGAATCCTCCCCCGAAAAAGGTCCGCAGGAAGATTTGAACACAGGCGAGAGTAACCATTGCAGAGAGAAGCAGGCATAAAATGCCATCGGTCAGGCCGGTCCATAACTTCCATAAGCGATGGCCACTGAATTTTTTCATCATACGGACGTTACCCGTGACTCATTATTTTTCGACGTCAGAAGAGGGTTGCTCTGCACGAAACTCATTGAGCAGTTTCATTGTGATGTTGTAGATTTTGGAGCTGAACCCTTTGTCCCGCATCAGACGCACTGTTTCTTCCCGCTTGGAGCAGAGTTTGTCAATCTCTCCAACAGCAGGGGGGCTGAAAGAAACGTTGTTGTCCCGCAATACCTGGCGGGCCTCGTTATTGCTTTTACGTGTGTCGGCAATCATCTGCTCAAAGTGTTTTTTGGCCGACGATTTAATCAGGTCAGAGTGGTGAGGTGGCAGTTTTGAGAATTGTTTACGGTCCAACAGGAAAGCACCATAAGCGTAGGCAAACGGTGTGTCAGAAATATATTTGGCCTTGGTGAACCATTGAAGGACAATGGAGCCGTACAGTGAATTGTAGACGGTTTGCACCATTCCAGTCTGCAGGGAAGTGAGCACATCGGGGATGGTAAGTGGAATCGGGGTGATTCCGATAGTTTTAAGAAAAGTGGAGCTGATCGGGTCGTCTTTGGGTGTCCAGCTCTTACTCCTGATCAGATCATCAAGGGTTAATAACGGAACCGTGGACATGGAATAGACAAAGCCCACTTCGCTCAAGGCTATGAACTCTATTCCTTTTGCTGCGAAGGCTTTTTCAAAATGCGGCACCAGCCTTTCCCTCACCCAGTCAACTTCTTCATAGGAATTGAAAAGAAAGGGAATTCCCATGATACGGAAATCAGGTACAACAGGTCCTATGCCGGTCATGGTGAATCCACCGCCATGCAGCTGGCCAATCTGCATTTTTCTGTACATGGCCAGATCATCACCCATGACGCCACCGGGATAAACCTTGAAATGTATTTCTCCGTTGCTTTTTTTCTCCACCTCGTCGGCAAACGCCTGAAAACGTTTTGCCCAGAGTGAACCGTCCGGGGCAATGGAGGCCACTTTGAACAGGTATTTGGATTTTGCCTGTGCAATATTGCAGGCCATCAGGATAACAAACAGGCAAAAGAGCAATTGCCGCATCAGGATATAAATTTTCACATTACTCTCCTGGCTGGTGGAAAGAGTGTTTACTCCTCTGCCGGAACAGAGCTAGAAAAAGCTCTCCGCTTTTTCAAGAAGCTGAACGGCGCTTCGTTTTGCAGCCTGGTTGGCCAGGGCAATATCCGGCCTGTTCTCCAGGGGGAAATCAATTACCTCCTGGAGAAGCTGAAGATAAAGTTCCTTATCATACTTTATTTTAGCATATATCTGCGCATATGCTACCTGGGTTGGAAGAAATTCCCTGCTGCCAAGGGTCAGGGCTTTTTCAAAATGGTACCGGCTCTCGTCCGGCTTACCCCCCAGCTGCTGTGGTTTTGCACCATAGTATGCCCCGAGGAACAGGTGGGCTCCTCCATGATAAAATGATTCATCCAATTCAATAACGCGCAGCATGATCTGCTCAACCCTGACCAGGTCAGCAAGCGATGCAGGGGAACCTTCCTGGTAGCGAATCCACGTTGCCCAGCCATTTCCGGCCCAGAACAGCAGCGCAGTATCATTTTTACTCAAATCAGCCAGGGCATCATGCAAAGCAGATGGCTCCATCCTGCCGATTGATTTGAGATCATCACTTCGTGTCAAAAGGGACAATCCGTATTTTTTTGCTTTGGTGCTGACCGTGGTCGCCCGTTCAGGTTTACCGCATACATCAAGGGCTATCGCATAGGCGGAAAATGCCTGGGTCGCAGTCATGAGTAACTTTTCATCACCGGGGTCCGATTCAAGAAGGCTGTCAAGCATCAACAGATACGAAGAGGCCCCCTCGCAAACGAGGTCAAGGTCGGTCTGCCTCTGCAGGTTAGCCACTGTCGGACCCATCAGAGAATTTACGGCCAGCTTTGCGCACCCGCTTGCCCCGAAAAGAACAACCAACAGAAGGAATATTTGAGCCTCGATCTTTTTCACAGGTTCACCTTATCGCTTAATAAACTCCCCTGTCAAGATATGTCAGCTGTCATTCTCATGTACAATTACAATCTCGGGACGATCATACGATTCTGAAGCCATTGTTCCAGATCTCTGGACAGGAGCTGATGAATTTCCGGCAATTTTGAGTTTTTTGGCCATGTATCATATATTATTATCATGAGCCCCCAAAGAAAAGGTATAATAAACAGAGGAGTACGACTACTAAACGTATGGGAGAGTGCTGTACTCTCCACACCGGTTATGAAATGTTAAGGACGAACAGAAAATACTCCGCAGGGCGTTCTAAAAGCCCCTGGTTGACCTTTACCCAGAGGGGTCAGACAATAATCCTGACCCTGATCTTTGGTTTTATAGCCCAGTTTATTTCAAACAATATATCTTTTATTGTTGATTGGGGATGCCCGGCTGCAATAGCGGCTGACAGGCTTGAGGAAGGGCGTCACCTCATGGTTACTCAGCAGATAAAGGCTCGCGGTATTGAAGATAAAACCGTATTGCGGGCCATGTCAAAAGTGCCGCGCCATTTATTTGTTTCAAAAAAATTAAGCAGCCGTGCCTACGGTGATTTTCCACTTCCTATCGGTCACGGCCAGACAATTTCGCAGCCGTATATTGTCGCCTACATGACCGAGGTTGTTCAGCCCAAGCCGCATCAACGGATCTTGGAGATCGGTACAGGGTCGGGATACCAGGCGGCCATCCTGGCCGAGTTGGTAGACAAGGTCTATACCATGGAGATAGTGCCGGAATTGGCCAAAGATGCAAAAATCCTGTTGAAAAAACTCGGTTATACCAATGTGGAGGCCATGCAGGGGGATGGCTACTATGGCTGGGCGGAAGCCTCACCCTTTGATGCCATAGTTGTTACCGCTGCGGCTGAGTTCATTCCACCACCTCTTCTCAAGCAGCTCAAGGAAGGGGGGCGGATGATTATTCCGGTCGGCTCTCCGCTTTATGTGCAGCACCTTATGCTGGTGGAAAAAAATCAGGGCAGGATTACCACCCGTAACCTCATGCCGGTTCGCTTCGTTCCCTTCCGGAGATCAAAGTGAGTAAGGGCGAGGTCCCGGTCACGCAACTCCATGTTTCGCTGGCCTTCCTTTCTGCGGCACTGATAGCTTTCCAGTTGGAACAGATGCAGCTTATCGCACTTGTTCAATGGCATCATTTTGCTTACCTCATTATATCGGTCGCGCTCCTGGGTTTTGGGGCCAGCGGTACTTTTCTAGCTCTGTGTAAAGGTACTCTCCTTCGCAATCAGGAGTGGCTCCTCCCGCTCCTGATGTTTTGCTGTGGAATTATGATGGCTCTCGCAATGGTGATATCGGAAAAACTTATAAGTGAATTTGACATAAGCCTGCTTTTTGTTGAACCTGGCCAGGCAGGTTTGCTTTTGACGGGTCAGTTTGTTTATTTCGTGATTTTTTTTCTGGGCGCGTTGCCGCTGGGCCTTGTATTTATTCAATACAGTTCAAGGATCAACAGCCTCTACTGCGCCAACCTGTTCGGTTCCGGAGCAGGGGGGATAACAGCGGTTTTTTTTATGTATTTTCTTGTGCCGCAGGAACTTCCAGGTATTACAGCCATGCTGCCCTGGGTTGCCGGTCTTCTCGTTATCCCGCGTGGGCGTCTTTCACTTCTGGGGGTCGCGGGGCTTTCCCTGGCACTTATAGGCGTCGTAGTCATTTATCCTCCGGAGATGAAACCTTCCCACTATAAGGCTATCAGCCGCGCCCTGGATTTGCCGGAATCCATTGTTATAGCCAGTAAGCCCAGTCCCCTCGGCCTGGTTCAGAAGATAAACGCTCCGGCTTTGCGATATGCCCCCGGATTGAGCCTGACATATGGGGATGAAGTGCCAGAGCTCCATGGAGTTGTGTTCAATAACGGTGATTGGTTCGGAGAAGTAAGAAGCGGATCACCAGCACTGCTTAATTCCTCTGCTGCTGCCTTGCCTTATGCAATTGCCGGTCGGAAACGGGTGCTTGTTCTGCAGGCAGGGACAGGTGCAGATGTGATCCAGGCCCTGGAAAACGGAGCTGAGGAGATTGTTGCAGTTGAACCACATCGGCGGGCTGTCGAGATTCTTTTAAACGGTCAGGACAAATCAATGTCAGTTCATTACCGTGACCCGTCCGTCAGCCTTTCATACCTGTACCCCCGCACCTGGCTTGCCCTGGATCGTAACCTCTATGATCTTGTCACTCTCCCCGTGGCTGGAAGCTTTGGCGGTACTTCCGGTCTTTCTGCCCTCAATGAACAGTATCTCCTTACCAGGGAAGCCTTTCAGGAGATATGGAACCATCTTGCACCAGATGGCGTCTTGCGGGTGTCGGCCTGGCTTGATTCTCCTTCGCGCAACCCCTTGAGACTGGCGGCAACAATTGCCGAAACGATGGGGCATGCCGGGCTGGATTATCGAGAGCATGTTGCAGCTGTCAGGGGTTGGGACATGATAACCTATATCGTCAAGCGGTCACCGTTCACGGCGGAAGACATTGGCCGGATCAGAGATTTCTGCAACCGGTTGCAATTTGATCCCGTCCTGCTTCCAGGTCTTGAACCACAGGAACGGCAGCAATATCATTTTTCAAGCGATGATTCCTTTCTCACTCATATCGATACACTATTTTCTGCAGATCAGCGCCAGACACTCTACGACGAATACTATTTTAACCTTGAGCCGGTGATTGATAACCGCCCATTTTTTTCCCAGTTTCTACGCTGGCAGAGTATCCCTCATCTCATTAGCCTTCTGGGACAACGTAACACCACTGTCCTGGAGTTGGGGTATGTTCTGGTCCTTATCGGATTTGTCCAGATGGTACTGGCGGCAGGGCTGCTCATTCTGCTCCCTCTTTTGCGATTGGGTTTTCCCAGAAAAAATGGGATACAGGGATGGACATTACCATTTTTCGGCAGCCTGGGTATGGGCTATATGTTTTTTGAAATTGTCCTTATCCACGAACTGGTATTCTTTTTCGGGCATCCCATCTTTGCAGCCGCTGCAGTAATAAGCAGCTTGCTGATTTTTTCAGGTCTTGGCAGTCTTTTTTCAGGACGCCTCAAAAGCAGCCGCCCTAACCATGCCATCGCAGCCGCTGGAGTATTTTTGCTCCTGTTTCTCTATTTTTTCATCCTGCAGCCGCTTTTACATCAGGCCATTGGGTTCCCTCTATTCTTGAAGATCCTGTTTTTTCTCCTGCTGGTTGCGCCCCCGGCTTTTGCAATGGGCATGCCTTTTCCCCTCGGCCTTGCGCGCCTGGCAGGTCTCAGTAAATGCCAGGCAGCCTGGGCCTGGGGAATCAACGGCAGCATGTCTGTGGTGAGCACAGGGCTGGCAGCAATTGTTGCCGTAGAGCTGGGTTTTTCAGCGGTCATGCTCACGGCCTGTTGCGCCTACGGACTGGCCGCGCTAACAGGATATAAAAGTTAAAGCTGAAGGAATATAAATGCTCTGATGTAAAGCGAGACAAGTATATATCCCCCTCCTCCCGGCCATCGGAAGAGGGGGATTAAACAAGGCCGACCTGATAAAGTGTTCTCCTCTAACCTTATCAGGCTACATCGGAAACTGACATCCGGCTCATAAAGAGCGGATTGTCCATGATGGCCTTGATATCAGTAAAATACAGGCCGCCGAACTCTTCACTGCACTCAGGGCAGCCTCGCAGCCAGAGTATGTTATGGCGGTACCGGTTTTTGGCGAATTTTTTATGTACCCATTGGCTGCTGCAGCATTCAAAGCAGTAAAATAGAGTCCAATCATTCCCCTGCAGAGCTTCTGCGCAGTCTGTGCATACCGGTACGATCATTTCACGCACAGCGACCTCCTCAATACTATTAACAGTATAGCCAAACGGTTGGATAATGAAGTCAACCGCAGGGCGCTTTTCTTTGTGGGTATCAGGACCATGGTCAAGTTCACAGTATTCTTCTTCCAAATGTGCAAGCAAACCCAGTCTGTCAATGGCATCCATAATAAGCCCCAGGCGTAGTTAATCTGATGGTTCTTTTAAACGTAAAAAAATGGTTTTGGAGAAAATATTGCAATTACCATTCCGTATTTATAAAAATAGTAACACTTGCAATACGTTATTTTAGTTATGTTAACTCATGGTTAACAGCAATGCACCGGATAAGTACACTAAGTCAGAGGGTTACCTGTGAACAGACGTTCAGGTAAAGATGAACATTTACTCAATAATTTATTTTTTCTTTTATTTTCAACCGGTAAGAAGAACAGTGGAGGTGACAAAAAAGGTCATATGTTGGCATGGATGACATATTTTGTCACATTTTGAGAATGTAAATATAGAAAGAAAATTTATAGATACTAAAAATATTTTACAGTCCATACGCACATGACTTCTGGATCGGAAGGGGAGGAATGAATATGACAAACCGTACGGTAATAAATCATTTCAGGCTAACAAAATATTTGTCTTTACATATATTTTGTCGTAATATCAGTATATTATTAATTTGTAACAATGCGGTTGATCTTGCCTGACCTGCAGTATCTCTATCACTTCTACGAAAGGGACAGATGTTAACCAAGCCGAATGAAATACCTTCACCTTTGCCATGGTACGTGCACCTTCTCGTTGGCCATGCTCTGGGTGGATTTTTTTCCTGGATTCTGGTGGCGAGGCAGTTCTATCTCAGGGGAAAGAAATTTCCCGGTCTGTTACTGCTCTGCCTCAACACAATTATTCTTTTGGTCTACGGTTATGCCTCTGTCTCGGTGAAAATACCGTGGCATCAACTGTTACTTTGGATGTACGTTTCCAACCTGGTCTGGGCCCTTGGTGCCTGGCTTTGCCAACGCACCTTATTCGGTCCTGCACCTCGCCGTTACAGGATTGCTGAGTGGCGGAACTGGGTAAGTCCGCTTTTGACGGCACTGTTTATTGCCGTCGGCCTTGCGGTGGTGATTGCCGTTTTTCCGGTTATCGCCGAGCGTTTCAAGATGCTCTATGCAGACGATGTTCTGGACAAGAAGGTGATTCTCTGGGATTTCTTTGTCTATATCCCTTTTTTCATACCTTATGGTCTGCTGATAGGAGGCTGGTGGGCGGGGAAAGGGCGCCGTTTCTCAGCTGCCGATGTTATTACATATTTATCAGGTCTGGTCTTGTTTTATGTAATCCTGATCGTCATTGTTCAACTGTTTCTCTTTCTTTTTTATAAAGGTCACCCTTACGATAGCTTTGTTGATTGGCAATTAATTCCGCCGCAGTACCTGACTGCACTGCAGAACGGTATGCTGAATGTCCAGAATTACGATCAACTTGCCTTGGTTATAGTGCCTTTACTGCTTGGGTCGGTATCACGTATCCGTGATTTTCTGGGGCGGGCTCTGGTAATTTTCCCTGTGGTCAGCATTTGTGTTCTGCCGCTGGGTTTCTATTCGGCAGAGTTCTGGATGCTGGCTCAAGGCCAGATCATGCATAATATGACATCTCCGGACAAAAAGACAAATGACAAGGCGTTAAAGTGGGCTGAGACACTTCTGGTCCGTTTTCCTGAGCATGACAGGTGGCCGGAATTTGCCATGAATCTGGCATGGCACAGGTATGACGACGGCGATGCGGCCCAGGCTCTTGATATTTACAGCCAGGTGGCTGAGAGGTACGCTGATTCACCTCGTTGGCAGTTCAAGGTAGATCTGGCCAGGGAATTCCTGGGCGCGCCGGATTTCGGCAATGAGACCGATGGCGTGGACATTTCCCTCCCCCTGGTCAACTATGAATCGTACCTTACTCCCAACTGGATGGCTCTGCTCCAGGTCATCCGTTATTGGAGCGATGCGGATATTCCTGAATCTGAGATCCTTATCAGGCTCAAGTCACTGTCAACAGATGACGAAAAGATCAAGCTCAACCCCCTTCCCGGCCTGGCCGAACTTGATGACGCTGCGGAAAGCCTCGGTTACCGCCTCCTGATACTACCGTCAAATATTGATACGGTCAGTTCCCTGCTTGAAAAAGGTGTTCCGGTTGTCGTTCCAGTCTATAATTCTTTTTACCTGTTTTACGGCATTGACCGTTCCCGTTCCATACTCAAAAGCTATTCATACAAAAGAATTTCCAGGCGCCTTATGGATGGGGACAGAGAGGAAATAAAGGAGATTCTGTCGCTGGAAAAAGAAGGTAAGGGGGCCAGCGTGATTAAGCTTCGCCAGATTGCTGAACAGGCGTATACCGAGCTGCCAATTTCCTTCTGGGGGAGTGCCTTTGAACTTGACAGCTCCCCATTCGTCGCCGTGATCTATCCTGATGAAGAGGCCGGTAGGATCGAGGAGGCTTTGCCCGGCAGCATGCCTGAGATCCAGCAGGCGGGCAGGGGATATCTGGCTTCTCTCATAGCATTGAAGGCCCTTGATGCTGCTGACCCCGTGCAAAGTATAGAATGGGCAAGGATAAGCAGTGGGCTTGTCACGGATCCGCTACCCCTTCACGTTGCCCATCTGGCCCAACGTTTCTGGCAAA
Organism: uncultured Desulfobulbaceae bacterium; assembly: GCA_947259225.1. Classification (GTDB taxonomy): domain Bacteria; phylum Desulfobacterota; class Desulfobulbia; order Desulfobulbales; family Desulfobulbaceae; genus UBA10518. The sequence goes on from CAMYLK010000001.1 coordinate 9,666, forward strand.
CACGCGATAAAATGGTCTTGAGCAGGCTTGGCCTGGAAGAACGGTTTCCGCATCTGGCAGAGGTCGATGAATATTTTGATTCCAGTGCGACAAGGGCATTCCTTGAAAAGGCCAGGAAACAGTTTGAAGCAGATCTGGCAGCCGGGAGTGTCTCCTGGATGATCCGCAACGAATTGTCGAATTTTCTGGACCGGAGTAATCCGGCAGAGCTTGAACAATTGATTTTTCTTGCCCGTCATAATATCGAGGTCAATCCAGTCTATCGCGATGGTTGGTTGCATCTGGCCGAACTTTACGAATGGCAGGATGATGTAGAGCATCTGGTATCGGCACTTGAAGGTGCCCTGGAGGCAGAATCATGGAATAATGAGATAGCGCTGCTGCTTGCCTACCGGTATGTCCAGCTTGACCGTAAAGATGATGCCCGCAGAATCATGACACTGATTGATTCCTCAGAAGTCAGCCAAAACGCACATTACATTTTTTGCCGCGGGGTATTGGCTGACTGGGAAGGGGACCCGGGAAAAGCCGAGAAACACTACGCTAAAGCCATCGAGCTGCGTCGGTATGTTCCCTTGTATCATCTCCGTTACGGTGAACTTCTTTTGCGGGATGGTCGGATTGAGGATGCGCGAAAGGCTCTGCAATGGGCTGTTCAGGTTGACGTGGAACGCGGAAGGGTGGGAAGAGAAGCCAGGTCGCTTTTGCAGGACACCTTGACATTGGGAAAGAACCAGGCCGGTAACACTACAGCAGGTTTGTCAGGGCAGAATAATCATGAGAAAGCAGTGAGCGGACATGGAGAATAATCGGGCAGTCGATAGAGGCGACATTAAAAAAACACCGGCCAGGCGAATGGACCGCAAAAGAAGGGAGGATGTCAGGGAAACGGATTTTCCTCTTCTTGGCCCGGTTTTTCTGTCCCTGCTTACTCTGGTTGCCGGTCCAATGATTTCAGGACCAGCCGCAGGAGCGGTACTGGTCCGTCTCGGCTTCAAAAGATCTGGCTGGCTGACCGCTGTATTCACCTCTTTGGCAGGGGTTGTGTTTAATGCCGGACTGGTATTATGGCCTGTTAAGTGGTATTGGAGCTCTCTGACTCTGTCTGGGGTACATATAGTTTGCGCGGTTATCCTTTTTTTTGTAATGCGCAGTTTTTACATGCGGATGCCGGATATGTATCGGACGGATTATTCAGACCGTCGCCGCCGTGACGGAAAGTATATGCTTGCCGGAATGTTCGGGGGTGCAATGATGTGCACCATCTTCGGAGGTGCTGTAACTGTATTCTTCCTCCTTGGCAGCGATATGCTTTTCGCTAACATAATGCCTGTTACCTCCTCTGATGCACAATCGCTTACATATTTTTTCGTCGCCCTGTTCTGTCTGTCTGTCTCAGGATTTATTGCTGGTGGGTACATTGGCGGCCAGGCATTGGACATTACCCCCGGGAAGATGCTTTTCTACACACTTGCCATCATCTGGATCAGTCTTACCTGGCTGCTGGCTCTTCAGGTTATTATTGCCATACCAGGTTTTCAGGCCGGTCAGGCGGCCGGGGCCAAAAGGGCTGCGGCATGGTTTCCCTTTATTACAGGCAACCTGTTCATAGGCACCTGGTGGGCGCCTTTTTTATTCAGCTATTTCACCCGTCCTTTGAAGCTGCGGACAAAGCTTTTCCGTCTTGTCCACATCCCGGTTGTCCATCTCTCCGCCGCTGTTGTTCTGGCAATCCTCATAGGCTATCCCAATAATTTTTTTCATGCTGCCGGAAGGTATTTCGAACGGCATGCCCACATGCCTGCCGCCATGTGGTGTTATGAACAGGGACTGAAAAAGAGTCTCTCTTCGGAATCTGCTTCATACCTCCAGTACCGGGTTGCACTGCTTGCACATAAGCTTGGAGACAGGGATCGTGCTCTTCAGGGGTTCCGCAAGGTTGTTTCCAAGTACACAGCTGATGAGCAACTGGTGAAGCAGGCAAACAGATTTTTGGATAATCTGGCCCGAAACGGCGGCAGCGGTCAAAGGATTGTTCTGCCGGGTGTCGAAACACAGACCGCGTATAAGGGTTCCTACTGTGTCCCCAATTCCCTGGCGCTGGTAATGCGTTTCTGGGGATCAGGTGTAGATGCCAGGGATATAGGCCGCAGGATTACAGGGCTCGGACGCGGCACCATTATTGTTGACCAGGCATGGTATGCGGAGCAGGAAGGTTTTCGCCATGATTTTCTTCCCAATGCTTCAGTGGAGGATGTCAAGGCATCCATTGATGCCGGCTTTCCGGTCATGGTATATGTTCCGGCTCATGTATTTGTCATTGTCGGCTACGATGAAACCCTGGAAACATTTATCACATATGATGTCGCAACAAGCGACGTATGGGTGGAATATATCCAGAAGGACTTTGTCAAGTCATGGAAAAAACAGGGAACGACCATGGTGCTGGCCTACCCGCCGACCAGAGAAGGTCAAATTCCAGATCGGATCAGAAATCGTCTTGTCAACCTGAGTGACGAATATCTGCATTACCATCTTCATTATTCTAACGCACCGCAAAGCTATACCGGCAGCACGCATCTTTTGCAGGCAGCTGGTAAGAAAGAGGTCTTTTTTATTCCACTGACTATTCTCTATAAAGATTTTCCCGGTTTGCGGCCCGTTCTCAATGACCGCTACAATGAAGATATCGTTGCCGGTTCCATCGTGAATTTTTTCAGTAGCGACTACAATGAAGGCATCCACCTGTGGGGTCAGTATCATGATGAGGATGATTCCAGGGAAGACAGGGTGCTTGATTACAGCCTCGCCTATCTGATAGGGCAGAACCAGCTCAAGATGGCCCGGAAACTGATAACGAATATAGAGGAACAGGGTCCCATCAGTACCAAAACGGAGAACACGCTTGCCATGATTGATCTGGCTCTTGGCGATTTTGCCAGCGGTGTGCACCATATCGATGAGAGTGATGCGCATGATCTGGAATTTTATCTGGCACTGGCAGAACTTCAGCTCGGTAACCGCCAGGCAGCGATCAGTGGTATGGCCCAGACTGTGGACGGCTGTACATGAAGTTACCGCAGGAGACCGGTCGGTCCCCAGAATAAACAGGATTTCAACAAAAAAGGGTGGTGGAACACACAGTTTGACAGAAAATATTTCAGAGATTCGAAAAAACAGATGGGCCTGGATGATTACGGTTTTCCGGCTACGATTATCGCAAATTCCATTTTGCTCGAACAGGATGATTTCGGTGACAGCGTTAAGGATGTTGAGGAAAGCTGGAGCTACTGGCTTCACTATTTTCCCTTTGATGCCGTGACAGCAGAGAGGCTTTCCTCACTGATGATGAAGAGATTGGCGAGGATGGACGTAAAGAAAGACGGTGCCCGCCGGCAGCTTCTTGAACGTAAACTCGAACTGGCCTCCCAGCGGGCAGAGAGATACCGGAAAGGAAACTTTGCCCGGTAAAAGGGTCAGACATGTGCGGACGATTTGCCCTCTCGGCTCCGGTTGAAACGATCCGGCAGCATTTCAAACTACGCGAGGACATAGTTCTCCAGCCACGCTACAACATTGCTCCCAGCCAGCAGGTCGCTGTTGTGCGGGAAGCGGTACCAGGTGTAAATAAGCTTGTCATGATGCGATGGGGGCTCGTCCCGTCCTGGGCCAGCGACTTGAAATTCAGCAACATGCTCATCAATGCAAGGGCCGAAACCCTTCACCAAAAGCCCTCCTTCAGTGTTCCCTTTAAAAAAAGCCGATGCCTGCTCCCGGCGGACGGTTTTTATGAATGGCGTGCTGTACCTGGCCTGAAGACTAAACAGCCATACTTGGTCCGAATGCAAAACGGGGGGGTTTTTGCCTTTGGAGGCCTGTGGAGTTCCTGGAAAGATAAGACAAGCGGCGAGATAGTTGAGTCATGCACCATCATCACAACAGAACCAAACATTCTCCTGGCTGAGATCCATAATCGAATGCCGGTAATCATACAGCCTGATCATTACGCCACCTGGCTCGGACAGCATAGTGATCCGGCCGCATTGAAAGAACTGTTCAGCCCCGTTGATCCGGCCGGGATGATCTGTCATCCTGTTTCAACTCTTTGTAATAGTACTAAAATCGATTCGCCTGATTGCATAGTGGAGAAACATAAAGGTATGTGAACAAAGTGAGATTCAGTACCGGCAAGAAATGATAATGAATCAAGCGGTTCTGTCAACATAATGGCTGAATGTTTAATTCCATGTGAATTGTATGAAATTATGAATATTGAGTGTATTAAATTTGTCTGAAGCAGAGTAGTTTGATATAACTAAAAAAGTAGAAGGTTATTTGACGGTAATATTCCAAGAAAACCGTTCCGGGGCTGGAAAGGTTTCATGCTGGAAAGTGAACGGTCGGTCGGGTCTTTATGCAGTAAAGGTCTACCGAGGATCAAGCCGAAAACGCATGCTATTTTCCCCCAAAAGAATATTAAGAAAAGGATACCAGCAAAAACAGGTTGTTTGCTGACTCCGCAATAAATTTAATTTCAGTGAAAAGAGGAAACGATGGCGTTTCAATTTGTTGAAAATTTAAGTGTTAGGTGGCGTTTACTGGGATTTATTTTCTGCCTGCTCCTTTTTATTGTTGTGTCAGGAACGGGCGGACTGATAGGTATGCGCGACACCAAACAGTCCCTGTCCCTGGTGTATAACAACAATGTAAGGCCCATGGAGGAGATGCGGCAGATCAACGAATTGATGAAGTTTGACGTGGCAAGCACCGTTGAGAGGGTTCTGTATGAGCAGATTACTTACGGCGATGCCATAAGCAGGGTTGAAGCTGCAAAAATTAAAATTGACGACAAGATTGATGAATTGCTTAATACGGGTGAAACCGGCGGCCAGGGATCACAAGACTGGATCTCGGCAGACCGTGACATATTTGTTAAAGCCAAATCCATGACAAAGCAGGCGCTTGCGACTCTGCAGACCAATGATTTTGATAAGGTTGATGACATGTATGCCAATCAACTGGAACCGTTTCTTGACATATTCGGAAGTGAAATCAATACGTTGATACTTGGAAGAATTTCAGCAGTTAAAAGCGAATACGATCGCGCTGAAAAAAGGTTTGTTTTTTCTCAGGCGGCATTTGGCGCCACAATCTTTGTGGGAGTCTGCGTAGCACTTTTTGTCGGCTTTTTTCTGATGCGCAGTATTAATGATCCCTTAAAGCGCCTTACAAAAGCTATGCAAGTAATGATGCAGGGGGACCTGACGCAAAAGCTTAATTATGAATTTTCGAATGAATTCGGGGTGTTGATAGACGGTTTTAATCAGATGACAGATTATCTTGAAGGCCTGATCACCCAGATTCAGCACGCCGGAATCCAGGTCACCAGTTCTATTACTGAAATAGCAGCAAGTACCAGGCAGCAGGAGGCAACAGCCAATGAACATGCTGCCACTGCCAGTGAAATAGCAGCCTCCACGAACCAGATCGCCGCAACCTCGGAGCATCTGCTGACGACCATGAAGAGGGTAAACAGCCTGACGAGTAATGCTGCTGCCGCGGCTGAAGATGGTCACTCCGGCTTGATCAACATCGACCAGACCATGGTGCAGATGGAGGATGCCACCGGTTCCATTGTTGGTAAATTGTCGATTCTGAGTGAAAAGGCCGGGGATATAGCCGGGGTGGTCAAAACCATTAACAAACTGGCTGACCAGACAAATCTGCTTTCCCTGAATGCTGCAATCGAAGCGGAAAAAGCCGGTGAATATGGCTCCGGGTTTTCCGTTGTAGCAACTGAAATCCGCAGGCTGGCAGATCAGACAGCTGTTGCTACATACGATATTGAACAGATGGTCCAGGGGGTGCAGTCTGCTGTTTCCTCCGCAGTAATGGGGATAGATAAATTCGCTAAAGATGTCCGCGTCAGCGTGGAAAATATTCGTGACGGCAGCGAGAGGATTGAGGGCGTGATTGAACAGGTCCAGGTTCTTAAGCCCCAGGTCAAAACCATCAGTGAAGGAATTGAAGCACAGTCGCTGGGAGCAAAGCAGATCAGTGAAGCTACCGGACAGATGAACAATGCCGCCCAGCAGACTGCAGAATCAATAGGTCAGGTTGGCCTGACTATTGAACGGCTTCAGCAGGCTGCGCAAGGACTGCAGGAAGCGATCTCCAAGTTCAATGTAAAATAACCTCTGACCGGTTATCATGCTGCTTCTGCTGTTTGAAACAAGTACCGGGCGCTATGCTCTGGATTCGAAACAGATTATAGAGATCATCCCTCTTCTTGTGCCCAAAAAAATACCCGGGGCTCCAGATTATGTAGCTGGAATTATAAACTACCGCGGTGACCCGGTTCCTGTTTTCGACCTTTGTGCCCTTGCAGGAGGTTCCCCAAGTAATCATTATTACAGTACTCGTATTGTCCTGGTTCATTATCCTCTGGATACGGAACAGGAAAGGATGATAGGACTCATTGCCGAACGGGCCACGGATGTTGTCAAGTGCACTGAAAATGATATCAGGTCATCGGGAATACTCCTTGAAAAAGGTTCAGGTTCGCAAGCTTCAGGATCCGGCAATGAGGAAATTGTTCAGTTGTATGACATACCTCGTATGATTCCTGTGGATATTGTACGCGGACTTTTTTAGAAAATTTCTCCAAAGTAAAGCAGGGCCTGAGGTCGAGAGATTGAGTCAAGCGAGTTAGAATGCAAATAGCCAAACAGAAAATAGCTGCACTTCTTGAACAGACTATCGGCTTGACTGTTACGTCTATCGGAGACTCTACCTTTCAGAGGGCGCTGGGTTCACGGATGAGGGTTCTGGATATAGAGGATGTCTCCGCCTATTATGAAAAACTCAGGATTTCGTTTGGGGAGTTGCGGAGGCTGGTCGAAGAGGTGGTTGTTCCTGAAACCTGGTTCTTTCGTGATCAGGAGCCTTTTCTTTTTCTCAACGATTATATTTTGAACTCGGGGAAAGATCCGGCAAGCTCTACCTACCGGGTATTAAGCCTGCCATGTTCAACCGGGGAGGAACCATATTCCATTGCCATGACTTTACTGCAGGCAGGATTAACACCAACAAATTTTTTTATAGACGCCGTTGATGTAAGCGAGCGGGTTCTGAAACTTGCCCGGAAAGGGGTTTATGGAAAAAATTCATTCCGGACCAATGATCTCAGCTTTCGTGACAACTTTTTTTTCAAAACCACAGAAGGATTTTCACTGAGAAGGATAATCCGTGATAAGGTCCGTTTTCTGCAGGGGAACATACTTCAGCACGGTTTTACGGAAAGCCTTGGCCGTTATGATGTGGTTTTTTGCCGCAATGTTCTTATTTATTTCAATAAAGAAGGCCAGAGGCAGGCAATAAATTCCTTGTATAACCTGCTTGTGCCGGGTGGACTTTTGTTTACGGGTCATGCTGAAGCCAGCCTCTTTATTGAAAGCAGGTTTATTCCGGTGATGCATTCCAAGGCTTTTGCCTTTTACAAGGGCAAAGAGGACTTGACCAAACCAAAATGGCAGGAAGAAAAAGCTGAGAGAAGAAGTTCTGTAAAGGTTCCTCCTGCAGGGACTTCTTTGTTCAAAAGGCCTAAACCCCAGCGGTTAAAACCACCTTCCCCGCAACGGTTGCAGGAAAAGGATGATGAATATTCCAGTGTCTGTAAGATGGCCGATGGAGGTAATCTTGAGGATGCTGCCAGCCGCAGTGAGAATTATTTACGGACCAACGGACCTTCAGATAAATGGTATTATCTTCTTGGGATTATTCGTGATAGTCAGGGAAAGCCTGATGAGGCTTTAAAGCTGTTGCGAAAAGCAGTTTATCTCAACCCGGATAACGTCGAGTGCCTGGTTCAGTTGTCATTACTGGCTGAACGCTCTGGAGATACTGTCATGGCAGAAAATTATAAACGGCGGATCAGGAAAATACAGGAGAAAGAGGTAAACCTGTGACAGATGAAAAAAAGACAGCAGGACAGGTAGCCATCGATGACTGCTGGAACAGGATCGGCGTCTGGAGCGAAGCTGCTGAACCATGCCCGGAGCTTGAATCTGTCGACCATTGTCGGAATTGCCCTGTATACGCCTCTGTTGGAAGACATTTGCTGGATCAACCGGTGCCGGAGGACTACGGCAAGGAATGGACTTCGGTTTTTGCCAGGACGACAACTGTAACAAAAGAAAACATCCAATCAGCATTTGTATTCAGGACAGGAGGGGAATGGTTTGCCCTGCCGGCAAAATTGATTCAGGAGGTTGTAGACATGGGAGTTATCCACAGCCTTCCCCATCGCAGTACTACGATACTGAGAGGTGTAGTCAACGTTCGCGGTAAACTGGAACTTTGTTTTTCAATAGGTGGGATACTGGGTATTTCAAGATTTGAAAAAACAGTGGATGAAGACGAAAAATATATATCTCCCGAGCGTCTATTGGTAGTCGAGTGGGAGGGAGAACGGCTAGTTTTCCCGGTGAGTGAGGTATATGGCACCTTCCGATTTGCAGAGGGAATGCTCCAGCAGCTGCCGGTAACAGTTTCCGGTTCAAAAGCGGCCTTTACCAAAGGTGTTCTGAGTGTGGAGGGTTTTGATGTCGGTTTCCTCGATGACCATATTCTTTTTGGTGCCCTGATGAGGGACATGTAATGTCGGGCACAGGAAAAGACATGAGTTCAATGTCCATGATGGATCTTTTTCGACAGGAGGCTGACAATCACAGCACCGTCCTTTCGGAGAACCTTCGTATCCTGGAAAATGATTTTGGCAACCAGGAGATACTCGCTTTGCTCATGCGTTCAGCGCACTCCCTTAAGGGAGCGGCCAGGATTATGGATATTGACGCAGTCGTAAGCCTGGCCAATGGCATGGAAGGTGCCTTTATAGCTGCCCAGGAAGAAAAAATCATCCTTGATTCAGAAGGTATTTTCATGCTGCTTCAGGGTGCTGATAAGTTTGAAGAATTGGCACAGGTTCCAAACGACGAGGTTGAGAAGTGGCTGACAGAACGGAAAGCTGACCTGGATGAACTTGTTCAGGGCTATGAGGAATTGGCGAAGGGGTCAAAGACATCGAAAATAACCCCTCGGGGAACATCAGCGAAAGGCAAAACTGCGGAAGAAGAAATTATTGAAGATGCTGCTCCTCTAGAAACGGTTCCCGAAGAAGAGAGTATCGAGAGAAAGACCAGAGATTTTTCTCAGCACTCCCAGCCAAGGGAGAAAAGGGAATTCCCAACGGACCTGAGTTCCATGTCTATGATGGACCTCTTCCGCCAGGAGGCTGAAACGCATTGTGAAACACTTTCTGATAATCTTCTTGTGATAGAGAAAAATGCCGAAAATCCTGAGGCCCTGGCGTCACTTATGCGGGCAGCTCATTCCATAAAAGGGGCGGCAAGGGTGATTGATCTGCACATTGCAGTGGGACTGGCTCATGCCATGGAGGATGTCTTTGTTTCGGCCCAGATGAATAAAATAGTTCTGGGGGCTGAGGAGATTGACCAACTGTTAAATGGCGTGGACAAGCTGGTGGAATTAGGAAATGTTCCTGACGGTGAAGTTGAAAGCTGGCTTGTCGAACAGCAGACTGAAATTGAAATGCTGGCCAACGAATATACTACTTTGTCGAAGTCAGGTAAAAAAACCTCTAGACCGGTGCAAAAGGAAAAACCCACTAAAGGAAAGACTGAAAGGAGCGCCGCTCCAGCCCCCCAGCCCAAAGCGGTAAAAAAATATCCTGCGGACCTGAGCTCCATGTCCATGATAGATCTTTTTCGCCAGGAGGCTGAGATGCATTGTCAAATGCTTTCGGACAACCTTCTCGCGCTTGAAAAAAACACCGAGGATCGAGAGACCCTGGCGTCACTTATGCGGGCTGCACATTCCATAAAAGGGGCGGCACGGGTTATAGACCTGAATGTTATTGTGGGCCTGGCCCATGCCATGGAGGAAGTCTTTGTCGCAGCTCAGGAAGGCAAGATAACCCTCAGCGAGGACCATTTTGATTCGCTGCTAGGAGGACTGGACCTGTTTTCCGAGATAGCAGGGCAGGATGAGCGTCAACTTCAAGCCTGGTTCAAGGAACAGGAAGTCAGGATAAAGTCACTGGAAGAGAATTATCGAACGATAGCAGCAGGGCAGAAAGTTGCCGCCGTTTCCAGGAAGCAGGAGAAGCCCCGAAAACCTGCGGTTATAAAAGCAAAAACATCAAAAGGCGCTTCGGAAAAAGCAGCTGACCGATCACTGCGCATATCGGCTGAAGGTATGAACCGTCTCATGGGTTTCGCCGGGGAGGTGCAGGTAGAGTCCCGCTGGCTGCCATCTTTTGCCCAAAAAGCCCTCCTGCTTAAACACCGGCAGGATGATGTCCATCGCCTGCTGAACAGCTACTCCAATTCCATCGGTTATGGAACGTCTGAGGAGTTGGGCAGGAGCAGTTTTAAAAACATGATTGCCAGGATGGATGTTTGCCGCAACCAGCTTAATGATATCCTGAACGAGATTGAAGATCACGCCCGGCGGTCAACAGAGATATCCCATCACCTCTATGAGGAGGTCCTGGCCAACAGGATGCGTCCGTTTGCCGACGGAATCAAAGCTTTTCCCCGAATGGTACGGGATGTAGCCCGTGAACTAGGAAAAAATGTTGAGTTGAAGATTATCGGTGAAGAGACCCTGGTTGACCGTGATATCCTCGATAAGATTGAAGCACCGCTGAATCACCTGATCAGAAATGCAATTGATCATGGTATGGAAAATCCCGAGCAGCGGCTCAAATCCGGTAAGCCGGAAAAAGGTGTTATCCGCCTTGAGGCGCGTCATAGCGCAGGAATGCTCAATATCGTTGTCGCTGATGACGGCCCCGGCATAGATATTGAGAAGCTGCGCGATACCGTTATCACTAAAAAGATGATCGTCGAGGAAACAGCACGTCAGTTGAGAGATGCGGAACTTTTCGAGTTTATTTTTCTGCCAAATTTTACCACCCGTGACGCGGTAAGTCAGGTATCCGGCCGTGGGGTCGGCATGGATGTGGTGCACAGTGCCGTCCAGGAGGTACGGGGAGTAATCCGCACCCATACTGAATTGGGAGTCGGCACCTCCTTTGAGCTGCAGCTGCCACTGACCCTATCTGTCATGCGATCCCTGTTGGTGGAGATCAGTGACGAAGTCTATGCTTTTCCACTTGCGGCCATCGACCATGTTGTCAAGCTCCAGGGTGAGGGTGTCAGAGAGATAGAAGGGAGGCAGTATATTACCTTTAATAAAGAGCGGATCGGCCTGGTATCAGCAAATCAGGTACTTGAAAAACAGGAGAAAAAGGAACTGAAGGAAGATGGGGATGAATTGCTGGTTCTGGTTATCAGTGATCATTACAATCGGTATGGGCTGATCGTAGACCAGTTCATGGAAATTCGTGATCTTGTTGTGCAGCCTCTGGATAGGCGTTTGAAAAAAGTTCAGGATATCAGTTCAGTGGCTATTCTTGAAGACGGTACGCCGGTCCTGATTGTTGATGTGGAAGATATGGTCCGTACAATCGATGGGCTGATCACCGGAAACAGGCTGAGGCGTATCAGCAGTGAAGATCTCCTGGTTGATCGCACAGTCAAACGGATTCTGGTTGTTGATGATTCAATAACAGTCCGTGAGGTTGAGCGTAAAATGCTTGCTGTCAAGGGGTACGATGTCCAGACAGCGGTGGACGGGCTGGATGGCTGGAATACCATTCGCAGCGAGGAGTTCGATTTGCTGGTTTCCGATATTGATATGCCGCGGATGAATGGAATTGAATTGGTAACCCTCATACGTCAGGATGAAAGGTTTAAAACACTGCCGATAATTATTGTTTCGTATAAAGACCGTGAAGAGGATCGTACCCGGGGCCTTGAAGCTGGAGCGGATTATTATCTGACCAAGGGAAGTTTCCAGGACGAGGCTCTTGTCAGAGCAGTTGAGGAGTTAATTGGCGAGCCATCTAAAAGTTGAAGGAAGGTAACAGGAAAATGCTGATAAAGAGGTGCTGGTGAAGATTGCAATTGTAAATGACCTGCCCATGGTAGTGGAAACATTGCGAAGGATAGTCACAGAAGGGGGCAGGCACGAAGTTGCCTGGGTGGCGACTAATGGTAAGACAGCAATAGAGCAATGTGCTGATCAGGTTCCTGATCTGATTTTGATGGATCTGGTCATGCCGGTTATGAATGGAGTGGAGTCAACCCGAAGGATCATGAAGTTGAGCCCCTGTCCCATTCTGGTGGTAACGGCTACTGTTGCAAGTAACAGCGGTATGGTGTTTGAAGCCATGGGGGCTGGAGCTTTGGATGTTGTTGCAACACCAGCTGCGGGATCGGAAAAAAGCGCTTCCGGAGAAGAACTGCTCAAAAAAATCGATCGGATAGGTAAAATCTCAGGAATCAAAGATAAACCTTTACCACGGCCCTCTGCTCAGCCGCAAGAGATTGGGTCAAAACCTAAGGAAAAGGGGACACCATTGATTGCAATTGGCTGTTCAACTGGAGGGCCACAAGCTCTGGTCAAAATCCTTCAGAACCTGCCTGGTGATTTTTCCGGCTCGATAATAATCGTACAGCATATGGATGAGCAGTTTTCCGGTGGACTTGCAGATTGGCTCAACAGCCAGGTAAAGTTAACTGTGGGCGTGTTGAAGGAAGGTGACCGGCCTCTGCCGGGAACAGTTCTTATTCCAGCCACCGATAATCATGTGATCATGCGTCCTGACAAAACCTTTGGTTATTCGGTAGAGCCCAGGGATAATTTTTACCATCCGTCAGTGGATGTTTTATTTAGTAGCCTTGCCCGTTATTGGCGCGGCAGGTGTGTCGGGGTTATTTTGACCGGGATGGGCAGGGATGGAGCAGTAGGGCTGCTAGCCCTGCGTCAGCAGGGACATGTCACCATTGCTCAGGACAAGAAGAGTTCTGTCGTTTATGGCATGCCAAAGGCAGCAGTTAATTTAGAGGCTGTTCAGATGATACTGCCCGTTGAAAGCATTGGTCCGGCAATCATAAATATACTGAATTCGGTAAAAGGATAACAACATGGGTGAACATAGAGAAGAAAGCAGCCGGGAACCCGGAGATATTAAATCGTACAGAATCAGTGTGTTCCTGGTTGACGACCAGCCCATGATCGCAGAAGCGGTGCGGCGTGCCCTGGTTGAAGAGGATCTTGATTTCCACTACTGCCAGGATCCAACTGACGCAGTGAAAATAGCAACAGAACTGAAGCCGACTATTATACTTCAGGACCTCGTCATGCCTGAGATTGACGGCCTCACCATGGTCAAATTCTACCGGGCAAATCCTGTTCTTGCCCAGGTTCCAATTATTGTTCTTTCAACAAAAGAAGAGCCCGAGATTAAAAGCAGGGCTTTTGAAAATGGCGCCAACGATTACATAGTGAAGCTGCCGGATAAAATGGAGCTGGTTGCCCGGATTCGTTATCATTCACAGGCGTACATCAGCCAGAGGCAGCGCGACGAAGCCTTTGAGGCCCTGATGAAAAGTCAGCGCGAACTGGCCGAGGCTAATGCGATTCTTGAGAAGCTTTCATCTTTGGACGGTTTAACAGGCATACCTAACCGCAGACGTTTTGACGAGGTGCTGAAAGCGGAATGGCATCGGGCCATGCGCCATTCTACTTCCCTGTCACTTATCATGCTGGATATTGATTTTTTTAAATTGTACAACGACTCCTACGGACACCAGGGCGGTGACGATTGCCTGATACAGGTTGCCAGGATACTAGATGAGACAGCTAACCGGGAGACAGATATTGTGGCCCGCTACGGTGGCGAGGAGTTTGCGGCTGTCCTGCCGGAAACCGGGTCAAAAGGGGCCTATGAGGTTGCCGAGGCAATGCGGTCCAATATAGAAAAAGCAGATATTCCACATAAAAGTTCCAAGGTCGCCGAGTATGTTTCCATCAGCGTCGGTGTAGCTACATGGGTACCTGAGCGGGACTCTCAGCCGGAGGAAATTATCGAGCTGGCAGACAAGGCCCTGTACAAGGCCAAAGAAAGCGGCCGCAATCAAGTAATCAGCAGCGGCATACAAATGGAATGATCAACCTTGCCTCCCTGTTTCCCGCATACGTAATTAAGGCAAAAGTACACATTTGGTTAAGCAGTTTTTTTATCCGTAAGTCCAGGCTTAAAATTCATAACTGGTAATGTCAACTTTCTTTGTGATGCGTGTTTGCCTATGTAACCTGTTGCAGGTTAAACATGTTTGATTTTGACACATCCATTTCTCGTGCAGGCACTCATGCGGAGAAATATACCTTGCGCCGGCGTCTTTTTGGTCGCGAGGACATCATACCTTTCTGGGTGGCGGACATGGAATTCGCAGTTGCGCCCGCAATCAGAAAGGCGCTGTCATCCAGGGTTCAGCATCCAGTTTACGGGTATACAGGAGTATCCGAAACCCTGCTTGATGCAATCAAGTTTTGGAACAGTAAGCGCTACGGTTTGTCGTTCAAAGAAGAAGCGGTGACGATAGTTCCCGGGGTGATGTCCGGTGTGTCGGCTGCTGTTTTTGCATTAAGTGAGCCGGGAGAAAGTATTGTTGTACAGTCCCCGCTTTACCCTCCGCTCATGCATACAGTGCATAAAACCGGCCGCCGGTTGGTGGAAAACCAGCTCATAGTTCGTGATGGCAACTACCAGATTAACTTTGAAAAGCTTGAGCAACTCTTTAAAGCTCATCAGCCCAGAATACTGCTTCTCTGCTCCCCCCATAATCCAGTGGGACGGGTCTGGAATAGAGAGGAACTTGTTCGGCTTATAGAGCTGGTAAAGTGTTATCAGGGTTACCTGGTCAGCGATGAGATCCATGCGGACATCATTTTTGCGTCACATCGTCATATCCCGGCACTGGCTGTCGATAAGGAGGCAAACAGCAGGATAATTGTACTTAACTCGGCCAGCAAAAGTTTTAATGTGGCCGGCCTCAATACTGCGTATGCTATTATACCTGATAAAAAGGTGCGGATTGGTTTCCAGCAGCAGCTCAGGGGGATGAATCTGCATGGTGCAAACCTGCTCGGGCTGGTTGCGCTTGAAGCTGCTTACACAAAGGGAGAAGAGTGGCTGAACGAATTGCTTCGGTACCTTCAGGCCAACAGGCAGTATATGGCGGACAGGTTGAATGCAGAATTGCCTGCCCTGGAGCATTTCTTCCCCGATGGGACCTATCTGTATTGGCTTAATTTCAACACCTTGGGCTTATCTCCTGAAATAATCAAAGAAAAACTGATAAATGAGGCACGAGTAGGGTTGAATGACGGAGTTACGTTCAGCCGGGCCAACCAGGGATTCTGGCGTTTTAATTTCGGGGTGCCCAGGTCTATGCTTGAGAAGGGATTAACCCGTATCATCCGGGCTTTTTCACACTCATAAGAATAAAATGATAATTTCAGCCTTCATGTTAAACCCCTTGAGTTTGGCTACGGGAACCTTCATGTCAAATCAGGAATCCTCGATACGCTACTTGCCATGACAAAAGATAATTCAATATATGACTGCCTCATCATCGGAGCCGGGCCTGGAGGCCTGCAGGCTGCTATCCATCTGGCCCGCTATAACCGGAGGGTATTGCTTGTCGATCGGGGAGGAGGCCGTACCTCCCACGCAAGCCATATCGTCAATTACCTTGGGATAAAGGAAATCTCGGGTAGGGAACTGATAGCAAGCGGCCTTGAGCAGGCGCAGCATTTCGGTGTTGAAGTCATAAAAGATTCTGTGACCAGTGTTGAGAAAAATGTTGTATTCATAGTACAAACTCCTCAGGGTTCATTTCAAAGCCGCTTTGTTCTCATTTCAACCGGTGCAGTTGATCATCAGCCACGGCTCAGGAATCTTGGAAGGTTTTTCGGACGCGGTTTTTATACCTGTGTTGACTGCGACGGTTATCTCACAACCGGCAAAAAGCTTCTCGTGATGGGCAATTCACTTAATGCAGCCCGCCTTTCCCTGGGCATGAAGCAGATGTATACGGATGATATTTCACTGTTGCTGATAGACTTTACCCTGCCGCATGATTATGAGGCCGTAATCAGGGACGAGAATATTCCGATTCTCTTTGGCGAACCGGTTGCTTTACTGGGTGAAAAAGACCTTGAAGGAGTACATCTTGCAGATGACCGTGTCATAAAGTGCCAGGCGATTATGGCCACCTTTGGCTGGCATTTGAATGACAGCTTTCTTGATGGACTATCCCTTGACAGGGATCATGAAAATTTCAAAATCCTTACCAACAGCACCAACGAATCTTCACTGCCGGGGCTTTACATTGTCGGGGCAATGAAAACCGGTCATTCCCAGGCTATCATTGCGGCAGGGCAGGGGGCTGTGGCGGCCATAGATATAAACAGGCAGCTTCTGGAGCTGTAATAAGATACTGGTTCAGATGCGTTGTGGTAACATCAATTCTGGCCTGACGGTGGGATTGTCTGCTGCTGGAGGTTTACTTTTTCTCCCCTGCTATCATATGCCGGACATTCCTTGCTAAATCCACCAATATTTCTATGGGACATAATTTCGACCAGTTCATTACGGGTCAGAATAGGGTCATTCGTTTTGACAACATATACAATACAGTCGCTGCAGATGTTCATGACACTCTGACTGGTTCCGAGTTTTTCGGCAATTTCCCAGCAGGGGACATCGGGATGCGTCCTGGCCGGGCAATTTTCAGTTCCGCTGCATTGCATAATTTCCCAACACGGCATGTCTTTTATCGGTGTCATGTAACCCCCTGCTCTGGGCATGTAGTGATTACTGATGCCGGAGTTCTGCCTGCCCTGGCAACCCCTCAGTTCCGAAGAATAGTTATAGAGTACGTGCAGTATAATTATCTCATGTTATCTGTAGAACAGTCAAGACAAAATGAACCACGATGTGGTTTGGTGCAGGCTTTGGATTTCCATTTCACAAGTGCCGCAGATTTCGATCTTCAGGCTTCCTGCGTCTTTTTTCTGTATTTGGCACCCGCAAATCTGATAAAATAAAGGAGAAGCCGATTTATGCAGGGAGGTACTGTATTACTCTTCAAACCATTGATAAACTCATCAGGTTCAAGCGTAGAACCAAGCTTTGCTTGCTGATATGCATGGTCGTGTTGACAGTGAGCGGATTGGCAGCTTTTTCCGGGGATGACCCTTCAAAAACTGCTGTGGTTCTCAATATCAAGGGTGCCATCGGTCCGGCAGTATCCAATTATGTTGTGCAGGGTCTTTACAAAGCTCAGGACAGCAACGCCGCGGTCGTTATTCTGCAGATGGATACACCCGGCGGTTTCGACCACTCCATGCGTGATATCATCAAAAGTATTCTCTCCTCTTCTGTTCCGGTTATCTCGTATGTGGCCCCAGGTGGTTCCCGTGCCGCAAGTGCCGGCACCTATATCCTGTATGCCAGTCATGTGGCGGCCATGGCTCCGACAACCAATCTGGGTGCTGCAACACCCATACAGGTCGGCGGCATGCCAGGTATGCCGGAGGAGAAACCTGAACCTTCTGCCACGGAAGATCAGCAAGGGGGGAAAGAGGAAGAACATGTTCCCAAGGGTGCATTGGAGCGCAAGATGATCAATGATGCGGTAGCCTATATCACGGCTCTGGCAAACAGGCATGGCCGTAATGCCGAATGGGCGGAGAAAGCAGTGCGCGAGGCGGTGAGTCTTTCCGCTCAGGAGGCCATGGAAATACAAGCCATCGATCTGGTGGCAGTGAACCTTGAAGACCTGCTGCAGCAGGTGGACGGCAGGGAAGTGGTCATGGAAGGAGGCAGAAAAGTTACTCTCGCCACCAAGGATCTCACCATCACCCGGTTCGAGCCCGACTGGCGGACAAAACTGCTGGCAGTCCTTACCGACCCCAATGTGGCCTATATCCTGATGCTTCTTGGCATTTACGGCCTGATCTACGAACTGGCCAACCCGGGCTTTGTTCTGCCAGGGGTCGTGGGGGCCATCTGCCTGCTCCTTGCCCTGTATACCTTTCATATTCTACCGATAAATTACGCAGGACTGGCCCTGATCTTCCTTGGTATCACTTTCATGATTGCCGAGGCCTTTGCCCCCAGTTTCGGTGCACTGGGCATTGGCGGTATTGTGGCTTTTGTGGTCGGCTCCATCATCCTGATGGATGAAGAGAGCATGCGCATCTCTATACCTTTGATCGGCGGCACAGCTCTGGCCTCCGCATGTTTTATTCTGTGGGTGATGGGCATGTTTTATAAAATCAGCAGAAAGAAGGTCTTAACAGGCACAGAAGAGCTGGTCGGCAGCACCGGTGAAGCCATGGCAGACTTTACAGGTGAAGGGAGGATCTGGGTCCGTGGTGAATCCTGGCGGGCACTGTCTCAGGCCCCGGTGAAGCAGGGCCAGAAGGTCCGGGTGATATCTCAGGACGGATTATTGTTGCAGGTCAAAATATCAGAGGAGGATATGACATGATTCCCATCCACTTAACGCCTTTTGCTTTCATTCTAATTCTTATTGTCGGCTTTCTCATTCTGTCGCTCAAAATAGTGCCGGAATATGAGCGGCTGGTGGTCTTTTTCCTCGGGCGTTTCCAGGCGGTCAAGAAACCGGGGTTGCGGATCGTTGTACCGGGAATTCAGCAGGCTGTCCGCGTTGATCTGCGTGTTATAACCATGGATGTGCCCAGTCAGGATGTCATCTCCCGGGATAATGTCACTGTCCGGGTCAATGCGGTTCTCTATTTCCGGGTGGTCGATCCTGAAAAAGCCATCATTCAGGTGGAAGACTATTATAACGCGACCAGTCAGCTCGCTCAGACCACCCTGCGCTCGGTTTTGGGCCAGCATGAACTGGACGAGATGTTGTCAGAACGAGAAAAAATGAATGCTGATCTGCAGGAGATAATTGACAAACAGTCCGATGCCTGGGGCATCAAGGTGACAAATGTCGAGATCAAGCATGTTGACCTCAACGAAAACATGATACGTGCCATTGCCAGACAGGCTGAGGCGGAGCGTGAGCGCCGTGCCAAGGTGATCCATGCCGAAGGTGAATTGCAGGCCTCTGAGAAACTGCTGGCCGCCGCAAACGTGATATCGGAGAATCCTCAGGCCCTGCAACTCCGCTATCTGCAGACTTTAAATGATATCTCAAATGAAAACGTTACCACGCTGGTTTTTCCCCTGCCCATAGACCTGATACAGGCAGTTATCAAGAAAAAAGAGTGACCGGTTTAACGTTGAAATCCTGTCTAAAAGCCCCAGGGTGAGAGTACAGGTTTATTTTACAATCGCGGATCGATGTTTCCCGGTCCACCGCAATCAGGTGTATAACAGGTGACATTTTTAAATTCGCATTTCTGGTTGCAGCCCGGGCATGTGTTCGGGGGGGTAGCTGCCGTGAGCAGAAACCCGCAGCTGCCGCACTTCCAGTAGGTCTGACCGCAGCTGGGACAGAGGGCAGCTTTTTCATGTTCAGGGACGGGTTGACCGCAGTTCAAACATTTTTTTTCAGTTGTATCTGCCATGGTTCTACCTCCGGGTTAAAAAGAAGGGATGAGTATTTAATGTTTTACATATAATACCAGATAATCTTTTTTTTTAGAAAGAAAAGGGGAGGTCAACATTCTAAAGGGCTTTTGTAAAAGAAATTATCCCCTTGCCAGTGCCTTTTCCAAATTCCGGAAGCTTTTTAACACGAAAAAGAGCAAGTCGATGGCATGGTACTAACATTGTTGCGGGTCAGATTTACAACAAACAGAAAATTTCTGAGATGTTTGCAATGAAATACGGGTACCTCAGAGTTACTGGATTATCAAGGTGAAACGCTACGTTATTGAGTTGGAGAAAGAGAGAACAGCACTGCGAATGCAAAGTGTATACAAAGAGGATAATTTGATTTGTCGGATTGTATATTATAACCTTAAATCTATAAGCAGTTCGCAAATTTCTGTTTACAGTTTAATTTATAGGTTTTATTCAATGACAGTTTTTTAAACGGCGAGTGCATGTATTATCCACTGCCTAGTTGATCTGGATTAAAAGTTGCATCAAAAAAGTCATGGCTAGAATTATTATCATAGATGATGATGAGTTACTGTGTGAGACACTGATCGATTTGCTGACGCGGAAAGGTCACACCGTGTCAAGTGCCTTTACTATCTCTGAAGCCTTGGAAAAATGCGCTACTGAACCTTTTGACGTCGTTTTTCTTGATGTGCGTATGCCTGACGGTGACGGCCTAAAGATAATACCGGAGTTGAAAAAAGCACCATCCGATCCTGAAATAATTATCATGACCGGCCAGGGTGATCCCGGGGGTGCTGAAATTGCCATAAAGAGCGGTGCCTGGTGCTACCTTGAAAAATCATCAATCACTAGGGAGTTGATCCTGCCCCTGACCCGCGCTCTGCAGTACCGTGAGGAAAAGGCACGTACAATCCCTCTCAGGGTCCTGCGCCGTGAACAGATTATAGGAAGCAGTCCGCAACTGAACAAAAGTCTTGATCTGCTTGCAAAAGCAACAGGCAGTGATGTTAATGTCATGATTACCGGGGAGACGGGTACTGGAAAGGAAGTTTTTGCAAGTACAATCCACAATAATAGTCCCAGAGCGGAAGAGGGAAGTTTCGTGGTTGTTGATTGTGCCGCTCTGACGGAAACACTCGTTGAAAGTATACTGTTCGGCCACGCCAAAGGGGCTTTCACCGGGGCGGACAGGCAGAACACAGGCCTCATCCTGCAGGCTGACAAGGGAACTCTTTTTCTTGACGAAATTGGGGAGCTGCCCCTGAGTGTACAGAAATCATTTTTACGGGTTCTTCAGGAACGAAGCTTTCGGCCGGTTGGAGGTTCTACAGAGGAAAAGAGTGATTTCCGTTTGATAGCTGCGACTAACAGGGACCTGGATGCCATGACTGAAAGCGGCAGGTTCCGGGAGGACCTCCTTTACCGGCTCCGTTCACTGGTCATTGATCTGCCCCCATTAAGAGAAAGAGGGGGTGATATTTTTGAACTTGCCAGCTATTTTGTCAATATGCTCAGTCTTAGGTACGGTCAGAAACGGAAAAATTTTTCTCCTGAATTTATTGAGGCCCTGAACAGTTATAGATGGCCCGGTAACGTTCGCGAATTATTTCAGGCCATGGACAGGGTATTTGCTACGGCTATAGACAGTCCAACCTTCCATACCACCCATTTGCCTGAAGAAATCAGGATTGACCTGGCCAAATCTAGCCTTAAAGGTGGTCACCACCATTATGCCGACGGCTGGGATGGGTACCGTACGAACGGGTTGACCAGTTGGAAAGAGTATAAATATGAGGTTGAGTACGATTATCTTCAGCGGCTCCTTGCGTTGACAGATAATAATATAACCGAAGCATGCCGGATATCCGGACTGTCGCGGGCCCGTATGTACCAGCTGATAAGCAAGCACAAACATCAGACTTCGTCTGAAAATCCAACCGAGTGAATTTATTTTCGACACTGGAATGATTCTGGTCATAATTTTGCATTTCTATTTTTTTTAAATGAAATGCAAAAGGACAATCATTTCCGATTCAATCCGACGCATTTCAATAATATTGACACAGAGTATGAACGAATCAGCAAAATCAACATGCTTTATTAACGTCGGGCGGTCTTTTCTGGTGGTGGCGGCAGTGTGGTCACTCCTTGTAGTTCTCCTGTTCCTGATGGGCGTCTGGGGAGAGCCCCGGAATTTCTTGATATATGCTTTGGGTATTGTCTGGCTGCTTGGCCTTTTTTTTCTGGCATATGGCGCAAGGAGAATTTCCAGGTGTATCGGTGAGGTAAGGCAGATAACGGAAGAGCTTTTCGGCAAGGAAATTGAGAGGCTTCGCCATAAAGCAAGGTTCGAAGCAATATTCAATGCCATATCAGATGCGGTTGTCTTCGTTGACACTGGTAATCACATTGTCATGACCAACCCGGCTTTTACCCAATTGACCGGGTATAGTTTTGGGGATATCAAGGGATTAACGCCTGATTTTCTATATGCTGACCCAAAATCTTTGCAGGAACTCCAAAGAAAAAGATTTGATAACAAGGGTAATCTGCGTCAATCGGTTTGTGAACTGGACTTCAAGTTGAATGACGGTACAGTCATCCCGACTGAAACCCTGGGAACCCATGTGTTTGGTGAGGATGGCGAAGTGATCGGTTTTCTTTCTGTTTCGCGGGACATAACAAGGCGCAGGACAACTGAAAAGGAAAAAGAAAAACTTGAAGCTAAACTCAGGCAGTCGTACAAAATGGAAGCAATCGGCACGCTGGCCGGTGGTATCGCCCATGACTTCAATAATATTCTGGGTATATTATCCATTAATACGGATATGGCCCTGGAGGATATACCCGAGGGAAACCCGGCCAGAAAAAATATTGAGCGTATTATCCAGGCATCCGGGCGGGCCCGGGACCTGGTGAGGCAGATACTTGCATACAGCCGAAGAGTTGACCAGAAGCTCATTCCGCTAATGCCGGGTGCACTGATAAAAGAATCACTGCAGCTTCTTCGCTCATCAACTCCATCGACGGTGAATATTGTCAAGAATGTTAACGATGATTTTCATTCTATCCTGATGGATCCTGCCCAGATTCAACAGATGATGATGAACCTGTTTTCCAATGCACTGCGTGCTATGAATGATAAAGGGACCCTTGAAGTAACCGGGGAGACAGTTGAGCTGGATAAAGCCGATATTGCCCACCAGAAAGAGCTTGATCCCGGACTCTATTTCAAGCTGAGTGTCAGTGATACGGGTGCCGGTATGGATCAAGCGGTTCAGGAGCGGATATTTGACCCTTTCTTTACAACCGAAGAGCCAGGAAACGGTATGGGAATGGGACTGTCAACGGTTATGGGTATCGTCAAGGGCCACGGGGGTATGATAACAGTCGTAAGTGCGCCGGACATGGGGACAACTTTTAATATCTTTTTTCCTGTTGTAAAATTGGAAGAGGACCAGGCGGAAGCCGTTGAGTTATTGCCCGGCAATGAACGTATTCTGCTTCTTGACGATGAAGATATGCTCATAGAAATGACAAGCATGTATCTTCAGCGACAGGGGTATCAGGTTATGGAGAAAACTAGTAGCCTGGCCGCCTTTGAAACTTTTAAATCAAGACCTGATGAATTTGATATTGTAGTAATGGATCAGACCATGCCGGAAATGAACGGTACTGAGTTGGCGGTTGAAATCCTTAAAATCAGGCCTGATATACCTATAATTCTTATTTCAGGATACAGTAAAAAGATATCCAGGAAAGAAGTTGAAGGACTGGGAATCAGGGAGTTTTTATACAAGCCGTTTGACGGAAGAACTCTGGTACATACAATCAGAAAGGTACTTGATGAAGAATCAGGATTTATTTAACTCGACATTCTTAATTCAAAACCTCAAATTCCAAAATTAAAATCCAACTTAGTATACCTTTTTTCCTGTCCTGCGGCCTGAATCCCTCCAACTGTCATCTTTTCAACCGCTGTCCAGGAAACTGGACAGGTCTACTTTTTCAGACAAAGAGATATTTTGTAATAATTTCAGTAATATGAATGGAGCGAGGTGCTTCTTCCGTCACATGCCCCTTCAACTACAATATGTATTTTTGTTCCCCTAAATGATGATATCCTCGCATGGTGTAACAATTTTTCTTTATATTTTAACAAGTTAGTGTTGTTTAGTGCTGTTCTGGCATACATGTTGCTAAATATGAAGATTATAAGGTATGAAAAAAAATATTTTCAGTTACCCTAAATGCCTGCATGCCTCGTCATGAATTCCTGCTTCACCCACCAGGGATTCTGGCGGGGCATAGGCTGCGCCCATTAAGCCAAAAATTGTTTACATTCAAATTCAATACCTTCCTTGAAGTTAAGTTGAAGAATCTGTCTAAATAAAATCAGAGAAGGATAATTGCATTGACCCCCATAGCTGGCAAATACCTCTGTTTCAGTGGTCGGCAACTAACTGAGACAGAGGTGTTTCCGCTCCTTTATAAAAACCCTGGATATAAATAGACATTGGTTTTACCGGTAATTGTAAAATCCAAAAAAAGAGAACAAAAGCTGAAGGAGTAGAAAAGCATGACAAGCCGAAGAGATTTTTTTTAAACAGGTGTATGTTCAGCCATTGCCGATGCAGCAGCAACAGCTGGTCTGTCTGCGCTAACTACCACAGAGGAATTAGCTTCGGTCGGCCCTACCCAGGTAAGCCATCCGTATTGCTGATTGCTTTTAACCTGCAGCTTAATTAATTTTACAAACTTTACATACTGTTTACCTCTAGCTCATCCTGCACCATCCTTCCTCTGGCATTCATCTTCAATGCTTCCTTCTCCACCCTTTAGCGCTTAGTTACAATTTCGTAGTAAAGAAAAATCTTATGTGATAACATGTAATATGTAACTCCAGATGAACTCTGGTGTAGAGAGTTGCTCAGCTGAGTTTGTTTTGCGTCGCAAGCCGCAATCATCATATTTTTAGCCTCTTCAGTTCGATGAAAGAAAGGGAAGAACTATGAAATCCGTCAACAAAAAAAAACAAACCATTCTCGTCATAGATGATGACGAATCCATGTGCGATCTCGTCGCCAGGTATTTGCAGGCTTTAGGCTATATAACCCTTACAGCCGATGACGGTAAAGCCGGCCTTATGCAGTTCGAAGAAAAAAAACCCGATCTCGTCCTTCTGGACCTGAGTATGCCGGGAATGGACGGTTTTCAAGTATTGGAAGTAATGCAGGAAAAGATTATCGATACCCCTGTGATAATAATTTCCGGCGTAGGCACAGAGAAGGATACCACCCGGGCCCTTAAGCTCGGGGCCTGGGATTATATCACTAAACCATTCAAGGAACTCGACATCCTGAGGCATTCCGTGGAGACTTCCCTGGAAAGGTCTGCTTTGCAGGAAGAGTACAAGAAGCTCCAGGAGGGGCAGCCCCGGGCAGTAAGGAGAGAAGACTCCGATCTGGAAAAAAGGACTGTTGAGCTGGAACGGGCCTACAGTGTTCTGGAACGTGAGGTTCAGGAACGTAAACGGGCTGAGAAAGCCATAGAAAGTGAACGGACTTATATGCAAACCGTCATTGACGGTGTCGGACATCCGGCAATGATAGTCCTCCCGGATAAAAGTGTAATGATGATGAACGAGGCAGGTCTGGCTATGCTGCCAAGTAGCTATGTCGGACAGGACAATGTCTATTGCTACCAGGCGTACCGGCAATCCAACAGGCCTTGCAGTGGCGAGGACCATAGGTGTGTTCTGGATGAACTGATAAAGACCGGCGAAGCGGCAATCTGCAAACACAAAGATATCCTGGAAAACGGTGATGAACGAATTTTTGAACTGGAAGCCTCACCACTGTGGAACGAGGATGGCACCCTGCATGGTTTTCTGGAAGTGGTACGCAATATCAGTGAAGATCTGAGCATGGAGGGCCAATTGCGGGAGCACCAGGAACGCCTTTATCACCTTGTTCATCACGACACCCTCACCAGTCTTCCCAACAGGTTATTGCTGCAGGATCGTCTGCAGCGCATGATGGTCAAGGCAAATAGGACCAAAACCAATGTGGCGATGATTTTTCTTGACCTGGACAGATTTAAGAATGTCAATGAGACGTTGGGGCATGATGTGGGCGACAAGCTCCTGATCACCGTTGGTAACACTCTGGAAGGCTGTGTTCGTAAAAGCGACACCGTGGCCCGTATGGGTGGTGATGAATTCGCAGTTATCCTCGATGATCTGAAGGACGTTAAATTTGCCGCTGTGGTGGCCAGAAAAATACTGCAGGCATTGTCAAAACCGATCTTTGTGGATGAATACGAACTTTATGCCACCTGCAGCATTGGCATCAGTGTCTTCCCAAGTGACAGCGACAACGTGGAAGGTATTATGCGTTGTGCCGATACAGCATTGTACCGGGCAAAGGAGGCAGGTAAAAACAACTACCAGTTTTATACCAGTGACATGAATACCAGGGCATTCGAGTTCCTGCTTCTGGAAGCCGGGCTGCGCAAAGCTTTAAGCAATGATGAACTGGTAGCGTATTACCAGCCGCAGATGGACTTGTGGAATAACAAGCTGATTGGTATGGAAGCATTACTGCGCTGGAAACATCCTGAAAAAGGTATGGTTTCGCCCGGTGACTTTATACCTCTGGCAGAAGAAACCGGGCTTATCGATCCCATAGGTGAGTGGGTTCTCCGCGAAGCCTGTATCCAGAACAAGGCATGGCAGGATGAAGGTTACCCCCCGGTCAGTGTTTCGGTCAACATGTCGGGCCGTCAGTTCCGGCGCAAGGATATTGTTGAACTGGTGGCTTCGATCCTTGAGGAAACCAGTCTGGAACCCCAGTATCTGGAATTGGAGCTCACAGAGTCAATCATTATGCACGATGTGGAGTCCACCATCAACACCCTGAAAGGGTTGAAAAAGATGGGAGTTAAACTGGCCATTGACGATTTCGGAACTGGTTACTCCTCCTTGGCCTATCTCAAGCTGTTCCCCATTGACCACCTGAAGATTGACCGCTCCTTTGTGTTTAATATTTCCAGCGACGCGAACGATGCCGCTATTGCTAACTCTGTAGTGGTTCTGGCGCACAGCATGAACCTGAAAGTAGTTGCGGAAGGGGTCGAAACAGCGGAGCAGCTTGAAATTCTGCGCAAGCAGGGTTGTGATTATGTGCAGGGGTACTTTTTCAGCAAACCGCTTTCTGCAAAGGAATTTGTTCCGTTTTTTGAACCCATTTTCCGGTGATAAAAAGTTGTTTGGGTATGTAAAATTTCTCTTCAACACTCGGGCCGGAATAAAGGAGACGGTTAAAATGACTCCACCATATAGTACCATTCTTCCGGTATTTCTGAGGTCTGCAAAAGTAAAAACCCCGGATGTAAGCCAAAACAGCCGGGGTAATATTGAGGGCGCTGTTAGAAGAAGGAGAAATGAAAGCAAAATAAAATTACAGCTTTGTAGCTTAAAATCTAACAGCAAGATCACCATGCCACATCGTGACACATAGGTCAAGAGGGAAAGTTAAGAAAAAGATGTCCTGTCTGTAGTTAATCATTCAAGACATTTTTAAAAAGTACAATACCTTACTTATGCTTCCCGAATAAATACATGTCTCAGCAAGATGACAACCCATGCGTTGGTTTTCCAGGTTCATGATTAAGCGTTGAGGCTTGCGGGATTATTTGAGGATACATTAAGTGGCAGTTTCCTATCCCTGATGGCTGATGAAGAAAAGAGATTACTTGTGCAGTTAACCGTAAGATTGCAGGCACATTGAGTAGCGATGGTGCTATTTTACAGAACGGATGAAATGACAATATATAAATTTTTGCTGAGTATTACCCGGTGTATTGTGCATCTCTTCTGTTGAATTAATTAAATTAAAGCGACTACCTATTTCGTTTTGTAATAATTCAGGGGTATACCTCATAATCGGCAGACCAGAACATTTGGGAGGAGCTTCGGGGCTGAAAGTTGAAATGATAACATGGCCGCGGGTACTCAATGTGCTATCCAATGTTTTCAGGTAATTATTTCTATCCGTTTTCTCGGTAAGAAAATGAAAGACTGCTCTGTCATGCCATACATCATACTCCTGATTGAAAACATATGTTGTTATATCACCTTCGATCCATGTAATTCTCTTCCCTCTTTTACCCAACCGCTCACGCGAAGCCCGTAATGCATTGGAAGAAATATCAAACACACTCAGATAATTATAATTCTTATCCAGCAGCACCTCTGTTAAACGTGACGTCCCGCCACCAATATCAATAATCCGGGCGTCCCGGCCAAGACCTGCTTCTCCGATAAACCGGAGGGAAGTATCAGGGTATTCCTGGTGCCAGCCTAATTCATCAGGAGAATATTTATTATATATTTTATCCCAATGAGCCTTGTTGTTTCTGGCAAGAAAATGGAACAGGGAGCGCAGGTTCATGTATGAATTCTCCTCCAGAAATATTCGATTTCCATTTCAGGGGCCTCACAATATCGGTTACACAATGGGTGATTATGATTTGACTTTCAAGTTGGTGTTTATTTATCAAAAAACATGAATTTTTTTATTTTATCTGTTTCTTCAGTGCCAAGTAACATCTCAAGCATGATCATTGAAACATGCAAAGACTGAGAAGGTCCAGCGCAGGAAATAATTCTATCATCAACTTCAACAGAGCTGCCTGAATAATTACAGCCATGTTCCTGTAAATAGCCGGGATTATCATGGTTCCTGCTCAAAGGATAGGTGGTGGCCGTCCTGCCGGCCAACAGGCCAGCTTTCGCGACAGGTAATATTCCAACACACATGGTTGCTATGATGCCACCATTACTGTGAACTGAAGTAATTAGATCAAGAACTTTAACATCATACGCCTCTTCGAAACCATAGCTGTGGAAGCCCCCAGGAATTGCAAGTGCCCCGTATTCCAACGGATCAACATCATCAATAAGTACATCAGAACGTATTTCCAAACCAAAACGTCCGGGAATTTTTTCAAGAAAGCCGGCTACTGTAACATCGACCTTTTGAAGGTGCTCACGATAATAGGTCCAGCCGCAACAATCGATAATCGACGCAGCCTCCAGGTCTTCAAAACCCCGGGCAAGTAATAATAAAACCTTTTTATTTTTCATCTTCCATTAGGCTTGGAGTGACAATCTTCATGAGTTTTACCAAACTAAGTAATACAGACTTTGTTCCTTCCTCTAGATTTTGCGTTATATAGAGCTTTATCAGCTACATTGATTAAACCCTCGAAGGAATTGGCATCAAGGCCAAAAGTCGATAGTCCAATGCTTAAGCTCACTTTAACATTTTCATTTTCAGGCAAGGGAGATTTAGCAACAGAACATCTTAGACTTTCGGCAATCTCATAAGCCTTGTCCCTCTCAGTATCGAGAAGAACGATGGCGAATTCTTCACCACCATACCGTGCCACTATATCTGTTTTACGAAGTTTGTTGCGGAACAATTGACCGATCCATTTCAAAACATCATCCCCTACCTGATGCCCATAAGTGTCATTGACATTCTTAAAATAATCAATATCACACAGAAGTAAGCTTATTTCGCTTCCATACCGTTTGGCTCTATCAACTTCGTCAATAAGACGTTCATTAAAATATCTTCGGTTATGCAATCCCGTCAGGTCATCAAGGATAGCTCCCCGCAAAGCGCTTGAGTACACTTTTGAGTTATTGATAGCAATACCTACAGCATGAGCAATAACCGAGAGGATGGCAATGGTCTTTTCATCTATCAGGTTTCCTGATTGAGAGTTGTCTATCAACAGAATGCCCTCAACGGAATTTGTACTATGTGATTTGTAGACCGGACAAGTCGCGCATATTTTTGATTTATCCAGACCATCTGATTCGTTTCCATCACAACACTTGGTATCGTGCACCAGCCAGCAGCGCAGCCATTGTTTCCCGTATGCAGGGCAGTCTTTAGCCACGCAGTTCTTGAGACGCCAACAAGAAACCCTTTTCTGGTTAACTATTGGAATAATGGCGAAGTTTGTCAGCCCCAGCTTCCGGGTAAATGAATCTGTCTCGATATCCTCGCCCCATAGGGGGAAGCCTGTAACGAGTGGACGAGTGAATAAATGTTTTTCAGATACAGGAATGTTGATAGAGCTGATTGTTCCAGGTTCAAACCCTTTGCATAATTTTCCCTGCAGGATTTCTTTACGGTGCTTGATAAAGAGTAAACCAACACGATCAAATGAAAATATTTCTGAAACTATATTGACAAATTTTTCTTCAATAGCATCAATGTCCATGTCTTCATAGACCAAAGAAAGCATATCCAATAAGTGAAATTCTCTGTTTTTCATAGTTGTCTCGATGGTAAAAATCTATCTATACAGGAGTTTTTCACCACTCTGCTTTCCTTTTATCTCAGCCTTCCGCATGTATCAATTTTTTATGTTAATGTCCTGGTGAAATTTCCGAAGAACTTTTAGTTGTTTCTTTTTTCAAGAGGTTCAAACCTGCAGCCCGTCAAACCGCAATAATGCCCTATATATTCAGCCTTAGGACGGTATAAGGCTGGCTTTACCTGAGCTTCGCCAGTCTTTTCCTCAATTATATGAGCGGCCCACCCTGCTATCCGTGAAATGGCGAAAATGGGTGTCATTAAATCTTGTGGAATACCCATGAAATGGTAGACCAGGGCACTGTAATAATCCACATTTGGCTTTATTTGGGTCTTGCCACGTTTTGCAAATTCAGCTAATGAGGCCTCTTCTATCTGCCTGGAGAGATCAACAAATTTCTTCTGGCCGGTTTCTTTACCCAGGCGCAATACCATTTTTTTAAGAAATGCAGCCCTGGGATCCGTGGTCTTATATACCGCATGCCCCATGCCCATTATCCGTTCACCGCTTTCAAGCTGTTTTTTTACCCAGCCGGCAATGTCATTTTCTTCCTCCACTAAATGAAGCATTTTCATTACCTGGGCGTTAGCTCCTCCATGAAGGCTCCCCGATAACGCTCCAATTCCGGCTGTGACTCCTGAATAGATATGAGCTCGTGTGGAAACGACCTGGCGACTTGAGAAGGTTGACGCATTGAAGGTGTGATCTGCATGGAGGACCAGGCAGGTATCGAGTATTCCTGCCATCTCTTCAGAAGGTTTGGTTCCATGCAATTGCCAAAGAAAATTAGCGGAATGTGAAAGTGAGTCATCTGCAGGCAACGGTTCAAGCCCTTGTCTGATTCGATGCCAGGCTGCTACAAGTCGAGGAAGCCGGGCGATAAGCCTGACAGCTTTCCTGACATTTGCTTCTCTTGAATCATCTGACAGTTCTGGTTCAGTCATAGCCAAAAGCGGGACCCCGGCCTGCAGGACATCCATAGGATTGGCATCTGTAGGATAGTGTTTGAATGACTCGTAGATAAATTCCGGCAGTTCACTCTCGCCCTGCATGGCCTTGTTGAAGTCGGCTAACTCTTTTTCTCCAGGCAGAACACCGTGGAGAAGTAGATATGCCACTTCCGGGAAGGTTGAGTGTTGGGCAAGATCTTCGATACGGTATCCCCGATAAACGAGTACACCCTTTTCTCCATCAATAAAGCTCACCTTGGTGTCGGCAACTATGACGCCTCGCAAACCGATATTTTTTACATTGACTGTATCTTTCATCCTAACCTCCACGGGTAAGAGTAATAAATGGGATTAATTATTTTCTTGAAGGTTGGGTTAATATTTTTGATATTTCTCCTGATCCAGTTCTTCTATTTACCTTTCAAATAAGATAGCCGGGTTACCTCATCGAAAGGCAACCCGGCTATCTGTTAAAGACCCGTGGTTTTCCGTCACTGTCTCGCAACAGGTATGGCTTTATCAAATATTTTATATTTAATACATTATTAATAAATAATATGCTGCCACTTTGTGGTTGTCAAGCTGGTGCTGCTGAAGTTTCTTCAGGTAGTATTAATTCAAGAGTTGTCAGAAATTGGATATAACAACCTGAAATCTAAAAAGTCTTTGAGTACCCAGCGGCGATTATTTATCATACTTTGCACCCACAGTTTTAAATTGATACAATTCAAGGTATCAGGAACATTATTTGCCGGGGGCAGCCAATTGAGACGATAACGAAATAATCTCCGCCCTGTTTCGGGGCGAAGGAGTAAAAAAAACTGGGAACATATGATGATAATACCTACGTATATATTTACAGACCTGCCGGCACATATTAATTCCGGCAGGTTCTTTCAGGAAAATTCTTCGAATAAGTAAGATATTCGTGATTTTACTTTTAGCGCATCAAGTCTGACTGGCTGCAAAGACATTCAGGACCCGGGATGTAAAGAGCATTTGGTCAATGCCTGTCTGGAAGCGTGATATACGGTTATTTTAACTTTTTCGGACGGTATTTGTCTTTCATACTTCGTTTCATTTTTTCATCTTATTCATTATGGAGAACACCATGTCTGACAAAAAAATTGCTTTGGTAACAGGAGCAAACAAAGGGTTAGGTTTTGAGACCAGCCGGCAGCTGGCCCAGCTGGACGTCAAAGTGCTCATGGGAGCGCGGGATGAAAGCAGGGGGGCTGCTGCCGTGGAAAATCTTCAGGCAGTAGGGCTTGATGTTGAGTTCGCGCAGCTTGATGTGACCAATTCTGACCATATTACACAGGTCCGTGACCTGATTGAAAGCAGCTTCGGTCGGCTCGACATTCTTGTCAACAATGCCGGAACGGTCCATGCTGAAGAACCGCTTTTTTCAAACAGCACGGCTACCGTCCCCGTAAAGATCATACGGGAAACATTTGACGTCAACTTCTTCGGTTTGGTTGAACTGACCCAGGTCTTGCTGCCGTTGATCAGGAGAAGTCCGGCCGGGCGCATTGTTAATATATCCAGCATGCTAGGTTCCCTGATCCTGCACACCGATCCCAAGGCCGGTCTCGACCAGATCAAACCTCTGGCCTACGATGCATCAAAGGCTGCAGTAAATATGTTTACCGTTCACTTGGCCTCTTTGCTCAAAGATACAGCGGTCAAAGTGAATTCTGCCCACCCCGGCTGGGTAAAGACCGATCTTGGTGGTGATGAGGCTCCGATGGATACAGTTGAAGGTGCGAAAACAGGTGTCTCCCTCGCCACTATGGATGACGAAGGTCCTAGCGGCGGTTTTTTTCACATGGGTGAACCCATGCCATGGTAGTATTTCCACTATGCAGCGATTTTCATGTAAACAACGGTGTGTAAAAGGCCAAGCTTTAGATGGCTTGTGAGGGGGGTATTAAAAATGTCTTTTGTTTGATGCCTGATGAATACCGCTAAAGCTGCCGGAAATTTACAATGTCCAGGGGAGGCGAACGTATAAATTCCCAGCAGCTTTGAGGAGCGGAGGGATCAAAAGACCTGTTTTTGCATTTGCCGATAATGTATTTAAATTTTAATCTATCCACCAGAATATACAGCTTCGCTTTGTCTGGTGCGCTGCAGAACACCCTGCCATTGTGATAATTTTTTTGCACTGCCTAGACGTTTATTTTTCCAGCCTTTTTGATTTTTCACCAGCCAGTAGCCCTCTCTGTTAAAACTGTACACAGGGACAAGGTCCGGTCTCTTGGAAATGGGAAAAAGGTAATTGTTCAATGTATCAAGAACTATCGGTTCCTGTGATGCATCTTTTCGTAACGTCAGGACCATATGCGGTTTTTTACTTTTCAGAGAGATTACATAGGTAATCCGCATGTTCTCATCTGGGATATTTAATTCGCGAAAGGTGAAATATTTCGCAATTGTGAAATCTTCGCAATCCCCGCCACCTTTTTTCAAGGTTTCATATACTGTTGCCCAGTAGTCCTGCATACCCCATAGATACTTGTCCTCGATGAAATCAAAACGGTTGAAAAATTCGTTCACCGAAGCAAGTTTCTTGTCAATAGAGGCGTACCTGTTTTGTCTGATCAAGTTTTGCCAACGCTCCAACTCAGTTGGCTCTGGTTCAGGCTCTAAAGGTTTCGCAACTTCAGGCGCCGGAGGGGCTGTTTTAACTACCTGCGGTGGTTTGGAGCAACTGAGCGTAAATAAGGTCAGAGTTAAAACAAGAAGATATCCAAAGCCCTGAAAGCTCATACAAACGATTTCTTTGTGGATTTTTCTGCTGGTTTTCATGGTATTTTGATTTTCAGTCTGCCTGTTCCAGGTAATTCAATCCATTATCATTGATCACTCATCTCCCATTGATTAGCAGATTTTGTGCCAGAAGGGTAAAGTCCTGCTCAGGGGTTGGCAGTTTAATGCTGTAAAGCTAATATGCTCTATTATATCAGTATATTAGATGGAGATATATTGGATGGGGTTTCTCTTCGCATTGAAAGAGTTACCTGCTTTCAAGGTTGGGCTGGTAGCGTTGGATAGAAAGACTGTCTGTAAAAGGAGACAGCGGCAAGGCTCCTATTTTCGGGGAACTGGTCCAAGTCGACCCTGTCTGTGTCACTAAAATGCGACAAATGAAAAGGGGCGGGTGATGAATTCCGTTACGATTTGAACAGAGAGGGAACGATATGATGTCGATTGAGTAATTTATAAAAATCTGTGCGGTTACGCTGAGCTAGGCGTGCCGCCTGACTTACATTGCCATTGGTTGTCTGCAGAAGTTGAATTAGATACTGCTGTTCAAATTGGCGGCGGGCTTCCGACAGGGGAAGCATTTTTTTCTGGTGTTGCTTTATTGCGTCATGCAGGAGGTCTTCGGTGATGAGAGGGGAGGTGGCCAGGGCAAAAGCGTTTTCCATGACGTTGTAAAGTTGCCGGATATTTCCTGGCCAGGCAGCATCCACAAGTATCTGCATAGCTTCCGGGGTAATTTTTCTCACCGATTTTTCGCTGCCGCCGGACAATATTTCAATAAAATAATCAGCCAGCAAGGGGATATCTTCCTTCCGCTCATGTAGAGGTGGAAGCGTAAGATTTACAACATTGAGGCGATAATACAGATCCTCCCGAAACTGTTTTTCTGCAACAGCTTCATCAAGGTCCCTGTGTGTCGCTGATATGATACGCACATCCACTGGCACTGGATTTGTAC
The DNA here is from genome assembly GCA_947259225.1 of uncultured Desulfobulbaceae bacterium. GTDB lineage: Bacteria > Desulfobacterota > Desulfobulbia > Desulfobulbales > Desulfobulbaceae > UBA10518. Next base: position 44,284 of record CAMYLK010000001.1, read on the forward strand.
TGCCCACAGGCCGCACCTGTTTTTCCTCCAATACCCTGAGCAGCTTTACTTGGAGGTGCAGCGGCATATCACCGATTTCATCGAGGAACAGTGTTCCCTTGTTGGCAGACTGAAAAAGCCCGTAATAACTTTTTTCCGCGCCGGTAAATGATCCCTTGGCATGTCCGAAAAGTTCGGACTCAAGCAATGTTTCAGGAATGGCTGTGCAATTGACAGGCACAAAAGGTTCATCCCTGCGGCTGCTGGCACGGTGACAGGCCACAGCCAGAAGTTCTTTGCCTGTTCCGCTTTCACCGTGAATCAGGATCGTCGAATCAGTATCAGCTACCAGTCGGGCCCTGGATAACAGGTCTTCCATTACAGCACTCTTTGAGATGATATCACATCGCCATGCGTCGCCGTCGTCCCTATCTATTGCTGGGCCGGTTGAAAATTTCAGCGCTTTCTCAATCTCCAGTATAAGTTCCTTGCCATCAATCGGCTTAGTGAGAAAGGAAAAAACACCCTGCCTGGTTGCCTCGACAGCTTCGGGAATAGAACCGTGTGCGGTGATGATAATTACAGGGATAGCTTTATTTTTTTCACGTACAGCTTCAAAAAGTGCAAGCCCGTCTATTCCAGGCATCCGCAGGTCAGTGATGACAGCATCGGGATTGACCACAGATATTTTCGCAAGTGCTTCCTCACCGCTGAGTGCTGTTGAGACCTCATAGTCATTACTCTCCAGCCTCAATTTCCATAAACTGAGGAGGTCTGCCTCATCATCAACGATGAGTATGCGGTTACAATGTTTACTCACGGTTGCCCGGTCTCTCTGTTTTTAATTATATTTTCAATGTTTTTGAGCTGTTCTATCTGCCTGTGCTGCTCTTCCAGCCGGGCTTTTAATGAAGCGACTTCCGTCTGGAGTGAGCTGTTTTCGTCAGTCAGAACTTTCCGGACACTCCGTCTGGTAGTTATTTCACTTTCAAGCCTATTGACGAGATACTGGAATCCCTGCATGCCTTCCCCTGAGTCAGGGTGCTCCTCAAGATATCTTTCCAGCACATCAAGACCCTTCTTTAACTGTTCATCATCGGCTTTATCAGTCAGACTCAAGCAAATAAAATATAACCTGTCCATCTTACGGCCGTTTTGCTGGTCATCTTCTGCCAATTTGAATTTGGTGTCAAATTCACTTTGCTCCAGGGTCTGCATGTCGTTCAAGCACGACATGAGATAATTGCTGCTGAAGGAGGGGATAGCAACTAACGGTTCAAGCAGGTTTCTGCTCTTCCTCTCAGACGGACTCCACTCCGCGCAACTGCATAATAACGAGGCGCAGCAAAATAGGAATATGTATTTTGTCATTGTTTGGTTCATTCTGTTAAGGGGAGCGTTACGGTAAAACGGGCGCCCATTTTTCCGGGAAACAAACGGATTGCTCCACCATGGTTCTGTATATATTCTCTACTTATAGCAAGTCCCAGGCCAGTTCCTTTAATCAGACTTTTTTCTGCTATTTTCCCCTTGAAAAAAGGTGAAAAAATCTGCGACCGTTCTTTTTCGTCAATCCCGGGTCCACTGTCTTCAATTATACAGGTAGCCTGGTTATTGTCGCTTTTCAGCAGGATACAGATATCGCCCTGATCCGGTGTGAATTTAACGGCATTGGACAGCAGATTATCGAAAACTGTCTTCAGCTGTTTCCTATTTCCGTAAATAGCCACGGAAACAAGCTGTACGTCAAGCTTAATATTCCTGGCCAGTATTGAATTCTGATGATCTGATACGACCTCTTTGATAAGTGTATCAAACTGAATATGGGCTTTCTCAAAGGGGATATCCCTGGCCTTGGCCATATTAAAACTCAGAATATCTTCAATGAGCCTCTGCAACTTCGTACAATTCTTTTCAAGGATGTTGACCACGTTTTTTTGTTGGTTGTTTATTGGCCCGACAAGTTCATCCCGAAGCAGGCCTGCACCTTCCTTGATAGAGGCCAGGGGTGTTTTCAGGTCGTGTGAAATATGGGCTATCAGTTTAACCTTTTCCCTGTCAAGCTCGGCCAGACGCTTTCTCAGCCAGTCGAGTTTCTTGCCCAGGTCCTCCAGGTCCCTGGGGCCTTCTACATCAATTGGAGTGTTGAAGTCTCCGTCACCAAGGAGTTCAATACCTTTGTTAATCTGCTTGACCGGTTTAAAAATAAGTGAAATGAACAAAATAATAACCACGACTGTAAAAATGATCAGGCCCGATGTCTGCCACACAAGTTTTTTCTTGTCGCTATCCACTTTCAGTCGTAAATCCTGTACTTCACTTATCATCAGCTGATTATTCATTCTCAAAAGTGTTTTTGCAAGGGACCCAATATCCTTATACAGCGAAAGCGCCTTTTGTTTTTCATTTTTAAGTATCTCGGGGTCATTGGAAAAACGGTTCAAAACTGTGATTGTATAGTTCTCCTTGGACTTGAGTTCCTCAATCAAGCCGGTGAGTTTCTCATCGCCGTCAGAAGGGAGTAATATTTCCAATTCTTTTTCAATGTCCAGGTGGGTTGCATTCACATTCTGAAGCTGGTCAGGTTCACCGAGAACAATATACAAACGAGCCATACGCTCCTGGTCCTGGAGCAGTTCTATTATCTCCCGGCTCTTATTGACCCTCTCAACTGATTCGTAAACAGTTGAAACACTCTGCTGGACCAGATTGTCAAGTTTTTCCATAGAGCTGTAAAGGGCAGCAAGCAAAGGCAGGCATACAAAGAAAAATGAAATGAGGAGCAAAGAGAAAAAGGACTGTGGCCTGAAAAGTTTCATCAGTGTATTTGACTAAAAAAGATGGATGTAAATTTCATAAATGGTTGAGATTGAGCATTAAATTCAAAGCTGTTTTTTGGGTACAGAACGCAAGGGATATGCTTGTACCTTAGCAAAATCAGTACCGGAATTTCAGTACACTATACTTGATTATGTACAGGTTTGCAGTATATCCGACCAGGGTTCAAGCAACTTTCGTCCCGGCTGCTGAAAACAATGCCTGGGAGGTAAAAGAGGAATGAATCGTCATTTTTTCGCGTGGCCAATCCACAATGTAGAATTGAGATTGAGGATGAAGCGAAAAATGTAAATCATAATTTTAACTTTATTTCTGAAAGCAATTATAGGATCCCAGTTAACAATTATTCTTTGTAAGGCTGGAATGCATATGCAGCGTGACGAAAGTTATGAGATTGCTCTAAATGTATCGCATACCGTGCGATAACCACAGACCTGTTTGTCGCGGTAGAGGTCAGTTACCTTATATCTTCTTATACCGGGTTATTTGAAACTTAATCTTTTCTTCTCCAACGAGAGTTCGAGGAGCTTCAGCTTTTCTATTGCATCTGTTAATTTCTGATTTTCTACTATCAGCTGTTTATTTTTTACTTTTATTTTTTTACTGTCCTGCTTCATTCTCTCCGTCTTAATCTTAATAATCGATAGTTCTTTTTCAGTATCAACCAGTTCCTGCAAAAGGGTCATCATGTACTGTGCTTCATCCTTTTTATAGTTGTTCGGATCGAATAAGAGATATTTCTCAAACATTCCCAGGGAACGGTGATAGTCTGGAGAGGGGTTGTCATAGTGGGCATAGAGAAGGGCAAGATAAAAATATGACGCAGATTTTTTCGAGTTTCCAGGATGATCGTCGATGGCAGCCTCCAGACCGGTAACTTCCTTTTCAAGAATTTCTTTTTTCATGGGGTGATAATAATTCTGGTGGTAAACGACCCCCGGCCCCTTTACGCATGCGCTTGTTGACAATATCATACAGAGCAAAGCAGATAACATGAGGTATTTAACAGTTTGCGGTGTTCCTGTTTGTAACATAATATTTTCCTCTATTTCACTACCCTGAGTTCAGGGTTTTCGGCAGGATGGAGATCAGGTTTATTTTTTCTGCGGTTCGTCACAAAAATGCTGCCGGGCTTTGACTTGGCGTATTCTTTTAACTCAGCGGCAATTTCACCAATTTCAATATGATTTAATTGTTTTTCCTTATTATTTGTAACAACAGCAATTGAAATGGATATGATGGGGAAAAATATTACCTGGCCCTGTCGCGTTTTGGCGACGATCTGTCCCCTTGTTCTATCAGCCTCATTGTAAAATCCCATTATGATTTCATCGAATCTCTTGATGACGGTTTTACAGATTTTTTCATGATTCATGCTATTGGTAATAATGGCAAAATCATCTCCGCCGATATGACCTACAAAATCTTCTTTCGAGCCTTGTTCTTCTACAACGGATTGAATTATTCTTGCTGTAGTCCGGATAACCTCATTACCCCTGGCATAACCGTACCGGTCATTATACGCCTTGAAATTATCCAGATCCAACATGCAAAATACCAGATCTTTATCCGATTCCAGACGCTTGATAAGTGCATTTTCAATTGCCGATCCTCCGGGCAGCCTGGTCAGGGGATTGGAATCCAGATAAATCTTTTCAAGCTTGGACAAACACAGGGCCATTGAACTGAATGATCCTGCAAGATCCCCCAATTCATCTTTTGTATTAATTTTCGGGAAATGGGTATAGTTGCCTTCTGATATTATTTCGGTAGCATACTTCAACTTGACAATGGCTTTTGATATACTCCGGGTGATAATGGAAACGACGGCTAAACCTAAAATTATTCCCAAAGTAGAAATTAATACTGTTATCTGAAATGACCGAATCCCGATGATGTTGGCCAGCTGCATTTTCATGTATTGATTCTGTTTTCCCATGAGGGTCATTTGCTGTAGATGCGCCATTATTTCTTCAAATGTATTCCGAACCTGTTCATCAAATTCTATCGTGAGCCGGGAGTAAGGTTTGCTGTCAATATTATCAGTTTTCGTGTACAGGTCGTTGAACTCGTTGTGCAGTAGTACTAACTGTTCAATAGGGATTTCCTCCTGATATGGAAGAGCGCGTACCTTGTCAACGAGTTCGTTAAACTCTTTGTCCCGTTGCCAGAAAAGATCAAGAATTCGATGGCTTCCGAGGATAAGGTACCTTCGGCCATAGGATTCCTGGGCAAGAATAGTATCCTCCATTTTATCTGCCGCCTGAACAAGAAAGGAATCTTCTTCGATGATACTTCTGTTGATCGAATTTAATTCATTAAGACTCCGGACAGATAAGATTGCTATGACCAAAATTACAAAAATTATGGGCATATATCCGAAAACCATCTTATTTTCTATGCTGAATTTCATGAATACGACTCCTGGGTCATATGAAACATCGCTTCTTGATTTCACAACAATAGCTGCAAAAAGGAAATGCAGGTGCCAAGAGCGAGAAGATGAAACAGTGGAAAAGTACCGACTGCTCCCGTTGAAGCCAGACAAAGAAAGCTGCAACAAAGACAAACTAAGCAGTATTCATGCCAGAAAGATATCCCGGGGAAATATTTAATTCATCCAACGGCGATATATCAAGAATTCGGTTAATGGCTGTGATACGATCCAGGATATCATTTACCAACAGGTGCTGAGTCTTTGCAGAGCGCTGGAAGTTTTGATTACCGAAAAAGTAATAGCCGCCATGGTACGTAATCGCATTTATAAGGAAACTGAAGAAGAGATTATCGGGGAGGTATTTCGGGAAAACATATATTTGAAATTGTATTCCAGTGGGAAGCGGGGACCAACATAATTTCCAGCCTGATCAGTCCCCGCTTTTCCAATCGATAAATTTTTTCTAATCACACATTTAACTTCTTTTATCTTATTCCGGGCTGCAATGAGTCAGTATGCTCGTAACTCTTGCTGCCGGATTTCTCCAGTCAAGATTCTCAGGCATGGGAAGATCTCCTATACCATGAATTCCAGCATGAATATGGACAAATCCCTCACCACCTTCCTCGTTGTAGCCCTCACCGCCAGGGCCCGGAATGTGAGCAACTAATTCGTCATTCATTTCGCTACCAGCATCATATACCGGAGATGTGTGCATTGTTTGTCTGGTAGATACTCCGTTAAGGGCAACGAAACCATCGTTTGTGATTGCCAGCATGGAGGCGATGCTCAAGCGGTTGTACCTTCCACTGGCCGGGACCTGAATGGAGACACTTTCACCGGCGCCAAATGGTCCGCCATCTGAGACAGCAATTGCACCAACTTGATCCGTCATTGCGTCAAGATATTCAGCCAGAGGGACTACATTGCCACTCTCTGCCAGTTCAGCTAGTTCGTCACTTGCCGGTTCTCCAGGGGTAAAGAGTTTTACTCCGTTTTTATGCGTTACAACCAGGACAGGCGTAAATACCTGACCTCGGGTCATGTTCGTTACAGTTACTTCGTAACAGAGTCCACCAACTTCTGCCAAAACTACTCCTGCTGTCGCACTGACAGTCAAGCCAACGACTGCAAGAAAGACAAGGGACATTTTTGTAATTTTTTTCATAAGCGCACCTCATTTGAGTTCAATTAATAACAGTTCATGGCGATCCCCGATTCCTGTAAAACTATCCACCACCCCCTTTTTCAAAATATTTTCTGTTTAGCCATGCTGAAGAAAGAGAATTTCAACAGCAAGAAGAACTTGATCATTCAACATTAAAGATGAAGGATCACAGAAAATTCACAAAATTATCACTTTTCTGTCACGAATTAATAAAAGGTGAGATAATTTCAGGAAGTACTATAGACAGGGAGTCTGAAAGTAAAACAGGTTCCGGTGTCTGGTTCACTCTCCACTTCAATACTGCTGTCATGCAGATCCATGATACGTTTGGCAATTGCCAGGCCGAGACCGGCAAAGGAAGCTGGGAAAGTTTCGGGTTCGTCAACCTTGTAATACCGGTCAAATATATGCGGCTGGATTTCGTCAGGGATACCAACTCCGGTGTCGAGTACCTGCACATTCATATATTCATCTGAAGGGCTCAGCATTATACTGACCGTTCCGCCTTCAGGAGTATGCCGCAAACCATTCATGATGAGATTTTCAAGAACACGTTCGACAAGACCGATATCTCCTCTGACAAAAGAAAGATCCTGGCCTATATTGGAGGTAAGGGTGATATTTTTTTCTTTGGCAGACAATTCATAATTCTGCACTACATCTTGAACCAGTTCCGCAATATTAAATGGTTCTATGTTCAGAACAGTCTCTCTGGCTTCTAGCCTGGCTAACTCAAAAAGATCATCAACAAGTGAACTCAGCCGCTCACAATGTTTACGGGCAACCTTTAAATATTTTCGCCGCTCATCCATCGACAAATCAGCTTCTTTGAGCTGCATGGTTTCTATATAGGCAGTCAGGGTGGCGAGAGGAGTGCGCAGATCGTGGGAAACATTGGCCACAAGTTCTCGTCGCAGTAAATCACTTTTTTGCAGTTTTTCAATCTGCTCTTCAATACGCTCGGCCATTTCCTTGAATGTCTGAGATAAATGATCAACCTCATCATTCAGAAAGGCCGGCACTTTGACACGTGGAAGATCAACACTTGCCAGGCTTTCCCCTCTCTTGAAGCTATTCATCCCAGTCGCCAGTTTTTTCAACCTGCAGGTAAGCATGGCAAAGATAAAAAGACCTGTGATGACTGCGAAAAAAAGACCGGCCGTAATCATCCAGCTCGACATCTTCAGAATGTAACTCCCCTGAATTTTCTGGGCAATGGTATCGTAATCCTCCCCTCCAAGAATTATATAGAGATACCCCTCAAGTTTTCCTTTTTTGGGAATACGTGCAGCTGAAAAAACTTTCTGCCTGTTCAGATGGCGGGGATCATCTCCCTGCAAAGGTATCTTTATATCTCCGGATACCCATTTTGTTATCGGATCAAGTGAAACTCGTTTTCGTTTGACTTTGCCCGGAGCGGCAGAATAGTCCAGTACATTCCCATTGGGGTCAAGAAGATACAGCTCAATGGAAGGATTAATGACCATAAGCATGTGAAAAATATGGTCCAGGGCATCATGACTTATCTTATTGTTTTTAATCAACAGATTTTCTTTAACTAGATTTTCAGCCAGGTCACGATGGAGCTTCTGGCTTACTTCCTGGCGATACATGCCAGTAGCATACATAACTACTGTCACCATAAGGAATCCGACAAGGGTGAACAGAATCAGTATGACTACAGCTAGTTTTGAATAGAGTGAACGAAACATTACTCTGCTTCCGGGGTATTAATATTCTCGGAAAATTTGTACCCTACGCCCCAGACGGTCAAAATATACCTGGGGTTGGAAGGGTCTTCCTCAACCTTTGCCCTGAGACGGTTCATATGGGAATTGACCGTATGTTCATATCCGTCATGCCCATAACCCCATACAATATCAAGCAACTGTGCGCGGCTGTACACTCTGCCGGGATGGCTGGCAAAATGAAGGAGAAGATCAAATTCCTTGGCGGTTAAATCAATAGGTTCGCCCTTGCAGTTGACTGTACGTTTTGCTGAATCGATAACAAGGCCGCCCGCTTGAAGGATATCTTTTTCGTGCTCTAATTTGCCTTGCATACCTTCTATACGCCGGAAGATGGCTTTAACTCTTGCCATCAGTTCCTTGATGCTGAATGGTTTGGTCACATAGTCATCCGCACCCAACTCCAGACCGAGGATACGGTCCAATTCAGAAGATTTTGAAGTTAACATCAGAATAGGGGTGTATGCACTTTTACTGCGGATGTGGCGGCAGATTTCCATGCCATTCAGCCCGGGGAGCATCAGGTCCAGGATAATAAGGTCGTAGATAGAGGTTTCTGCTTTTGTTAACCCGGCAACACCATCGTAAGCCAGATCAACCTCCATGGAGAGATCTTCCAGGTGCATTTTCAGCACCTTGGCTAAATCTTTATTGTCTTCAACGACAAGGATACGATGTGCCACGGTCACTCATTTTTCTGAAAATTTCATAATGACCACTTTGCTCCCACGGTACGCAATGCAACCCTACCTTGAATACTACTCACCATATGTCACAAAAGTATCACAATTTTAAAAAACTCCTAATTCTTAACTCCGGTCCCGATCCACAAAAAAAGGACTGGCTCCCGGGAGGAACCTGCCCTTTATTTATTTTGTCTGGGTTGAAAGCTTAAGCCAGCTAGGTTCCAGCCTGATTACTTGATCCCCTCAAGACTGATTTCATTTACCGGTAAACCGCAGGAGCACGATCCATCGCCCTCATTGTAATCACACTCACATCCACCTCCACATGCACACACGATGGCTTTGTCACCTTCAATTTTCAGGACACTGTTCCTTTGGAGTTTCTTACCGCAGGGACATTTCCCCTTCTGGGTTGTTACTGCGTTACAATCACAGCTTTTACTGCATTTGCATGTGTAAATAAAATCAGGGCTGTCGCCGGCCGGTTGTTCGGCAAAGACGCTACCAGCAACAAAAAAATATGCTGCCAGTACCAGGATGGCGGATGTAAGTTTCAGAATAGTTTTCATATGTATCCTTTTCTTCCTATTTTTGTCCATATACCCAAGGTGTAGTTCACTCGAAATGCAATTTACTAAATTTTCTCATAGGAAATCAAGTAACAATTGATAAACTTCCTGTTTTGCTTTTTTCCTGACTCGTCATTATTTCTCATACAGCCTCTAGCGCTGAAAAATAACCTGACTGAAACCATACTCGAATTTTGAGTTTTTTCCCTGTAAGCCTGTAAGCTCAAAGTTGTATGGAATTTTGGTCTAATTTTGCTGGAAGTGGTATGATGAAAAGATGAAAAGCAAAGAATAAGGCAACAAATGGAATAATTAAACAAAAATGGCGTTAATTTTAAGATGAAGTGGTGGATCCGGGACATCATTGACCTTGAATACTTCCTGTACAAAGATGGTGAAACTCCTTCGGGCGGGAAACAGAAGGATCTCCATGAGCGGGACCGGAATATATTCCTCGAGTCCGTCATGCCGGATATTCAGGAATATAAAACACCTGACCGTCAATTTATTATCAAGATCTGGCTCAACCGCAGAAGAGAAGAGGAAAAGACCGATAATACTTTTCTGCCGGGTGAAGGGGTTGACAGCCTGTACGGTTCGTTCCGCTTTATTTTCCTCTTCATCGGCCTTCTGATCGGTGGTGGTTTAGGGGGGTCTTTTCTTACCTACACCGGCGACAGCCCGGTAAACGTTTTTGTCTATCTCTCTATTTTTGTCTTCGTGCAGTTGCTTCTGTTGTTGCTTCTGTTTATTCTCTCCATGTACCGGTTGTTTAAAAAATCATTTTTGTCCACATTTCCACTCTACTCGATGATCAGCAGATTGATGCTTCGGATGCTGCTTTCTGCCAGAAACCAGGTCTCCAGGAAGCTTTCTGCCGAGCAGCGCATGCAGACGGAATTCATCCTCGGCACTATTCTCGGAAAAAGCCGTACCTATGGATTTCTTTTTGTCCTGCCGGTCTTTATCCTGACCCAGCTTTTTGCCATAGGTTTCAATCTGGGTCTCCTGGGCGCCACCCTGTTTAAGGTTGCCACTACCGACATCGCCTTTGGCTGGCAATCCACCATCCAGATGAGTCCGGAAGCAGTGCACTCCCTTGTCGGGAAAATCGCTGTGCCGTGGTCATGGGCATTGCAGGGTGATGCGGCGTATCCTTCCCTTGCCCAGATTGAAGGAAGCCGCATAATCCTGAAAGAGGGAATCTATCACCTGTCAACACCGGATCTGGTTTCCTGGTGGCCGTTTCTCTGTCTTGCCGTTCTGGTTTACGGATTGTTGCCCCGGGTTCTTCTTTTTATTGGAGCTGTTACAGCCCAGCGCAGATATCTCGGCTCACTCGATTTCAGGCAGGGTGTCTATGAACAATTGCTGCAGCGCATGGCTACCCCCCTGGTGACCACCAGGAGCAGTAGGGTTGATGATGCCGATGGACCCGAAAAAGAGCCTGAATCGTTTTTTCCTGTGCATGGTCAACCTGCCGCAGAAAGAGGTATCGCTGCCAGAAATCTGCTGGTCATGATCCCTGATGATATATATGATTCCTGTTCACGGGATGAAATCGAGTCAGTGGTTAATACAGGGGCTGTATATACCATCCGAGAAATCATCCGCATTAATCAGGATTATGCATCGGACAGGGCAGTGCTTGATGAATTACGATACATGGACAGAATGGAGGAAACCGCTGTCCTCATTATCCAGGAGGCATGGCAGCCGCCAATAATGGAATATATCGATTTTATAAAACAGGTGCGCATGGCAATGGGAGATGTCCCCTGTATCAGGATCGGTCTGATCGGCAAGCCTCGGACTACTACAGTTTTTACCCCGGTGAAGGATGAGGATCTGAAAATCTGGGCCGGGAAAATCACCGCAATAGGCGATCCCTGTATCTACTCGGAAGGACTGGTAACAAATGCGGTCTGAAACTGTTCCGGAAATCGCCATAGTCGGGCACCCCAACGAGGGAAAATCATCCGTGCTTTCAACCCTGGCGGAAGACGACAGTGTCCGGATAAGCGCGACTCCAGGTGAAACACTGATGTGCCAGTCATTTCCCGTGACAGTTGACGGCAGGGAGATTATCCGGTTCATAGATACGCCGGGTTTTCAGCACCCCAGGGAAATATTGCATCAGCTGCAAAACATCCAGCACGAAACCGACAATATCATTAGTGTATTCAGGGAAAGAAATGCCGATACCCCTGATTTCAGTCAGGACGTCGAACTTCTTCTCCCCCTTACCCAGGGCGCCGGGATAATCTATGTGGTTGACGGTTCAAGGCCCGTACGAAGTGTCGACAGGGCAGAGATGGAAATCCTCCGGCTCACCGGTCTCCCCCGGATGGCTATTTTGAACAGCAAGGAGGATTCCACGGATTTCCTCGCTCAGTGGAAGGAAGAGTTCCGTAAAACATTTAATGTATTCCGGATGTTTAATGCACATCGGGCAACCTATGCCGAGCGAATAGAACTGCTTGAGGCACTGAAGCATATAGACCAGGACTGGCAGTCAACACTGGACACGGTTATCTCAGCCTTCAGGAAAGACTGGGCCCGGCGCAACCTTGCCACTGCCGGGATTATCATAGAGATGCTGGAAAAGTGTCTGTCACATACCGTCACCAGAAGCCTGCCGGATGGAGCCGATGAAGGACGCATGAAGGCTGACATACAGCAAAAATACGAAAAAAATATACGAAAAATTGAGTTACAGGCACAACAGAAGATCAGGGGTCTTTTTAAACACAACATCTTCAACTACGACCTTTCCGAGCACTCTATCCTGCACGAAGACATGTTCAGCGAGAACACATGGAACTTTCTCGGTCTGACCCGCAATCAGCAGATTGTCGCCGCAGGAATTGGCGGTGCTGGAATAGGGGCTGCCCTGGATGCTGCTGCAGCCGGAGTGAGCTTCGGGGTTTTTTCGGCACTGGGCGGTCTAACCGGAGCCGGGTTGGCTGCATTTGGAGAACAAAACCTGGCCCGGATCAAAATCCTGGGCATACCATTGGGAGGGCGGGAAATACAGTTCGGTCCGACAAATAACATTCAGTTTCTCTATGTTCTGCTGGACCGCAGCCTGATCTACTATTCACATATTATCAATTGGGCGCACGGAAGAAGAGACTATGAAGCTGACCGAACGGAGCCGAGCACAGATCTTCCCCGGACCGGTTACACTGCGCAGTGGAGTTCCGGTTCCAAAAGCACGTGCACTACATTTTTTCAGGTGGCAACACGAGGGGAAGGCAATAAAGAAACAGACGCTGAACAGCAGCTTGAAAAAATTCTCATTGATCAACTGCAGTTCATTTCCAACAGCGAACGTGTAGATAGATTTTGAAATATTGCAACCGTGGGAAAATTAATGGTCTGGTATATTTGTTAAAAAGGGATATGGAATTTCTTCAACCACTGGAAAAATCAGGGAAGGATTATACATGCAAGTAACATCAGCAATTTTTCGGCTGGCAGTGGCTTTCTGGGTCGGGGGCGCTGCCCTGTTCACCTTTGTTCTCACACCCATCCTATTTAAAACACAACCACGTGATCTGGCGGCCAAAATCGTCGGTGTCCTCTTTCCGGGATACTTCTGGTGGGGTCTTGTCACCGGTACCGTGGCCCTTGTCTGTCTGCTCATACTACGCGGGAAACTTTTCCTGCCAACCCTGGTACTGTTAATCCTTATGCTGGGCCTGACTTCCTATCAGGCATTTTTTATTGAGCCGCAAGCGGCCGTTTTAAAACAGCAGATAGGTTCATTTGAAACTACAAGCAAAGAAGATCCTCTGCGTAGAGAGTTCTCCAAATTGCATGGCATTTCCATGTCCTGCAATTTGTCAGTGCTTGTGAGCGGGATAGTAATAATAATACTGCCTGGAAGATTCTGGTATACAGGCTGATGATACAAAAAGGGGGAGGTTTGTTCTTTTGATGGCGTTGAAATGTGATCTCTGGAAATAACATGAACTGGCGAATTGTCTATGCAGTGTGCTGTCTGATTTATGTGGGCTGGGTGGTTTATCTGAGCCTCAATAATTTCGGTATGGTCCATAAACAATATCGACAAGCCCGGGAGAATCTGCAGCCTACGCGGATTGAGGAGATCGCAACCAAAGAGCTTGTTGACAAATGCCGAAAGAAGTTAAAACGCTCCGACCGTCACCCGTCTGTTTACGATATGACCTCCGGCGTAGCAGAAGACCCTTGCCTTTCCATGCCGGCAGCTGTTCTTGAAGAGCGCAAGAAAACAGTTGAAGAGCACCTGGTTGAAGATAAGAGCCGGGTCCGACGGAAACTCGTGTGGTTCTATATTACCTTTGGGGTCGTTTTTCTCATCCTGCCAGTGACTTTTGTATACATGCTGGTATCTTTTTGCATCTGGCTATTCAGAAACATAAAACTCGTCGAATAAGTTATAAAAGCTATATTAACAGGGAATGTCATGAGCAACACCTCGTTCTTTTTCTGAGAAATAAAACCAGAGGAAGAAAAGAGAAATTTATATATTTGTTGGAATGGGCCTTGAAGGATTATGGTTAATAATTAATTTTTAAATATATAACAATTTTACTGTTACTGAATGGAAAACCATGGGCTCAATATCCGGTAAAAATTTTTTGGGAAGATGGACAGCTGACCTTGTAAATTATTTCTCTCCTTCCAGGGAAGCAGTACAAAAAACAGAATCTGAAGGAATCGTAGCGGTTGGTCACCGTGATCCTCTCTCTGAGCAGACATGCAAAGAGCTTTTCGAAAAGTTGCAGAACGCTTTTTCCTGGCAATGGGATGATCGTTTCGGAATGCCGCTCGCGCAAATCAAAATTGAGGAAAAAGAGGCCATTCTGAAAATATTGGATAAGTATATGGATACGCCCTGGGACAGTTCCACCATCAAAAAGGCCCCGGAGGCGTTGCAAAGTTTAGTCAAGCCGCTAGGTGGCATTCAGAGTGGTCAGTTGCTCTTCACCGCAGCTTTACCAAATGAGGGCATTGTTTTTTGTGCATGGTGGCCCTGGAATAACGGTCAAACAATTTCCGTGCGCATGGTTACAAGTCCTGAAGATTCAGCTCTGCTGTCCTCATTGGTTCCTCCCGGCCCTATATAACGTTTTCCCTTTCAAAACAAAAGAAACTCCGCCTTTTATACCTGCCTGCATTTTTGTATCACCCCTTACAGTTGACCACAGCAGGAGGCATGTGCTACAATGTGGTTAATTTGATATGTAGTCTTCTGTAAACACAAAATTTGCCAATTAACCCTATTCGAGCAACAGATCCTCCGGGCTATGGTACAGACCGCAAAACGTATTCCGAGTTTTGACCTGCTGAAAGTAGCGGCATTAATGTATATTATTTTCGGCTGGCATATGGATGATTATGCCGGAAACATACTTGCTACTTCTATCGGCAGAACTCTGGTAATAGGATCACTGGGAATCTTCATTTTTGTTTCCGGATTTACTCTCACAAAAAGTTGTCGTGAGATTGTGACGGTTGCGGATGTTGTCCGTTTTATGAAAAAAAGGTTTGTAAGAATTTATCCGCTCTACCTGTCCTCGCTTGTTTTGTCGTATGTCACCTCTCAAATATCCAGCAAACAATTTTACGCCGGAGTATTTCTCCTCAATGCAGTTCTGAACATACATATCAAAACACTCTGGTTTGTGACCATGATATTTGTATTTTACCTTCTGCTACCCATAATCCTGTATAAATTTTCAGCGGTAAAAACTGTATTATTAACAATTGTATTTATATCATTTTGTATAATCGCCAACAATTTTGCAGGCCTGATGGACATAAGGCTGACCTACTATTTCCCGATTTTTATCTGGGGGGTGCTCTGCGCCCGCTACGGCAACCTCTTCCAACTCCTGAAAAGAAAAGAATCTATAATATTTTCTGTTATTATACTTTTAGTATTAACCGCTATGTTTGATTTTATGAAAAACGATTGGCTCAAACACGTATATGTAGTCGGGTCTCTGGTTTTTTCGATTTCACCAATGATTGCACTTGCAGAGTTGTTTGCTGAAAAAGCAGAATCGGATGTATTTGTCCGGCTCAGTTACGCCTCATTTTGTATGTATCTTTATCATCGTATAATATTCTATGCTTTACTACAGGTGTATACACCTGGTACCGATATGCTAAAGGTTCTCTATCTGGGTGTAGCCGGTTTCCCAATAATATTTATAACGTCTGAGCGTATACAGGCAGGATATGATTATCTGCTCAGCAGAACAAATGTGCTTGTCTTCTCTCAAAGATAAGCTTTTCCCAGTGAAGTGAATAAATGAGTAACACCGTCGTTATCCCCAGAGTTTTTAAAAAGCAGGATTACTACCGTTTTCTTGAGTTAGACGGAATTTCATGTGCAAAATATCATCATTACAAGGATCACTCCTGCCACCAGGTAGTCGTTACAACGTATTTATTTGTATTTGTATTAAGCGGGAAAAAAGTAATGCATACCGTTTCCGGTGATATTGAAATAGAAGCGGGAGATGCTTTTTTTGCCCGGAAAGATTCGTATATGTATTCTGAGTTCATTGCGACGGACAGTCGCTTCCAAAGCCTTATGTTTTTTATTGAGGACAGGTTTTTTGCTGATTTTATCAAATCTCACCAGAACATTATTGAGAGAAAGAAGAAAGGCCCATGCACAAACGAAGGTGTTTTTAAAATAAAAATATCCCCACTTTTTAAAAGCAGCCTGGACTCAATTTTTCCTTACTTCCTGCACGAATCATCAAGCTCCCAAGAACTCCTCAAATTAAAATTCAGTGAAATTTTTTTGCATATTCTGGAATCAGACGAGCATGGAAATTTACTCTTTTTTCTCCAAAATATATATTCTGACCGAAAGAAGGAACTCATGGTGTTGATGGAGGAAAATTATAATAAACCACTTTCTGTGGAGGAGTTTGCCGGGCTTTCAGGACGAAGTTTGACGACATTTAAAAAAGAGTTTAACACGATTTATAATATTCCTCCCAAGCGATGGGTAAACAGAAAAAGATTAGAGATGGCGTATTCCCTCCTCTCATCAACAGATAAAAATGTGACAGAAGTCTGCTTTGAAGTTGGGTTCGAAAACATTTCTTATTTCACCCAACTCTTTAAACAGAACTTTGGAATTACTCCGAAACAATTGCAAAAAAACCAAAATCAACAAAATTAAATCCATATCTGACAGTCCCATCTCTTCTTAAATGCTACCATGTAGTAATGAAATTATGATAATCGGGGAAGGCCCCGACTTTCATATCAACATTTTCATCATTCCATAAGGGAGAGAAAAATGAGATTTAAAAAAACCAGGTCGATAAAATTTGTATTTTATGTCGTATTTGCTGTTTTATGCACCGCCAGTGTGTGTTTCTCAATAAACACGCCACAACTTCAAATTTCTCATTATGAATACGGTAAAATGATTGTCAATGATAACACATATGTTCATGATTTTGTATTATGGCCGAATGGAGAGATAACTCCAGGGCCGGAAGATATGCATCCCCCTCATCTTAATGATTTTGATGAATTTTTTAAATCCGGTCATAAAAAGCTTCTTATTGCCACTGGAGATGAAGGCAAAGTAGCTCTGGATCTTAGCCGCAAGATAAAGAAAGAAATGAAAAATAATGGTGTGGAACTTCTACTTATGGATACCCATGAAGCCGTTAAATTGTTGAATAACACCAAAAATAGAGATTTTGTTGCTTTTGTCCATTTAAATTGTTGAAATACATTGCACAAACCTCAGCTTTTGTGTCAACCAGATGGCGTGGGGAGTTCAAGTTTTCTCACGCCTCTGGTTATGCATGACGATTATGCTTATTAACACAAAGCCCAGGTTACAATAAACACAACCACCAAACTGTTCATAATTTCATTGAACTTCGTTAGCAGTTTACTGCTATAGAACTAAACCTTTGTCTAGTTTATGCGTAACAGGATCATTGCGCTAACAATACTGCTGGTAATAGCAATCCTTGGTTACGGATACTGGCGTGTTTCGTCTTACGGATGGTTTTATATTTCCATATATGACATCTCTGACAATGATAAAAAATACCAAAATATTAAAGATGCAAAAATACAGCTTTTAGGATCCGAAGGTAATGTGCTGGCCGAAGGCAGAAGTGATAGTCGTCATGGGGTTGTGTACCTTTCACATCCTGAAGTTGGTTTTTGCGTTGAAGAACAAAGCCGAGTACCCTATTCCAAAGATAATCGTCAAGAATGGTATGATTGTTATGAAATGCAGTCAAAATGGATTGTTGGCTGGGCAGGAGATGTAAAATATATGGACCTGGAATTTGATAAATGCCTTCTCATGAAAATTCCTGTTACAGTGTCAGAATCAAAAGGTGACTGGACGCTCTGGTGGGTTCCACATCCACACATAGGCGGGAAACCATCCACGTATTTCAGCATCAGCATTCAAGTAGATAGTGCAAAATGTAAAGTGTTTGAATTGTAATTTTTCATTCATCTAAAGAGGTAATTGTTGAAACTGAAGAGCAGGGTTGTGGACGCTCTTATAGGGCTCGGCGTAGCAATGGTATCGATGCCTGTCGCGGTTGTTCTAACCATCCTGCTTGTCCCGTTCTGGTCCTGGATTGAATCTGTATCAGGTATTGAGTCACTCGGTCATTCAGGACCGTCCGAATGGTGTTATCTTATTATATATCTGCTTGTGGTGATTATCTGCGGATGGCTCTGGTCATTACTGAAAACAAAATAAAAATAACAATTTATTCTGGTTCGGGGGGCAGTCCCGATTTTCTATTTAGCAAGGAATCGATCTAGCTGATTAGCAAAGTTCTGCCGGTTTTTCTGGCTGAGAGTGGACGGTCCACCAGTATTCACCCCGGTATTCCGCAGCTCGTCCATGAAATTACGCATGGCTAAGCGCTCTTCGATATTTTCTTTGGAGTAAAATTCTCCACGAGGGTTCAGGGCGTGGCCGTCCTGGGTGATCACCTGGGAAGCCAAGGGTATGTCGGCGGTAATGACCAGATCACCGGGGGCCATTTTATGGACTATTGTACTGTCTGCCACATTGAATCCTGCTCCCACCCGTAGCGAACTGATATATTGTGACGGAGGGGTCCGCAGCAAGGAATTAGCAACAAGGATGAGGGGGGTCCGTGTGCGTTCGGCAGCACGAAAAAGTATTTCTTTGATTACTTTGGGGCACGCATCGGCATCAACCCAGATATGCATACTTCTCGTTTCCGGTCAGTAGTTATCAGAAAATAACGTTGAATGGAGATGAGTCAAAATACCTTCTCTCGATTATCGGGTATGAGCGGAGCGTGATCCTTTGGGAGAAGAATAACGTCGTGGTTTCTTTCTTCTTGGTGATTTTTTAAAAGGTCTGTTTTCTTTTTTTGCAGGCGGCAAGGGGCTGAGAAGCTCTTCCGGCGGGGTGGAACAGGGGAGTTTGGCCTCGATATATTCCTCAATATCCATCAGGGCAAAAGCCTCCTGCTCATCAGCAAAACTGACCGATATTCCGGATGCCCCTGCCCGGGCAGTACGGCCAATGCGGTGTACGTAGTTTTCCGGTTCTTCCGGCAGGTGAAAGTTGATCACATGGCTGATGCCTTCAACATGGATCCCCCGGCCCGCGACATCAGTAGCGACCAGGACCTTGTATTTGCCGGCCCGGAAATCTTCCAGCCTTTTCATACGCTTATACTGGGGAACATCCCCTGAGAGCATGGCACAGTTAATTCCATATGCCTGCAGCTTTCTATACAGATCGCGGGTTTCATCCTTGCGGTTGCAGAACACGATGCTGCGTTCAAAAGTGTTATGGTTGATCAGGTTGTAGAGCAGGGTAAATTTTTCCTTCACCGTAACCATGTAGACAATCTGCTCCAGGCTGTCAGCGGTCATCTGCTCCGCCTGGACCTTGACCCTGATCGGGGTATTGGTCCACTGGTCAGACAGGCGAAGCACCTCAGGGGTCATGGTGGCGCTGAAAAACAGGGTCTGGCGGGCGGTCTTGGGCGGCGTGTTGTGCACAATAGTCCGGATATCCGGGATAAAGCCCATGTCCAGCATGCGGTCGGCTTCGTCAATGACCAGGGTCTGCACCTTGTTGAGATGAATAACCTTCTGGCGCATGAAGTCCAAAAGCCGGCCAGGGGTTGCCACCAGTATGTCCACCTGTTTATTGGTAAACTGTTTACGTTGCTCCTTGCTGGCAATCCCTCCATAGGCGGAGGCAATAGTAAGCGATGAGAACCGGGCCAGGCCCAATGCATCTTTTTCTATCTGACAGACAAGTTCGCGGGTCGGAGCCAGGATAAGCGCCTGGGGACTTCCCGGTCTGTTTTTTTCCGGTTTATTCTGCATGAGCAGGCGGGTCATAATACTGATGAGGAACGCTGCACTTTTACCGGTACCGGTCTGTGACTGTCCGGCAGCATCGCTGCCGTCAATAACCTGTGACAGGATCGCTTCCTGGATCGGCGTACAGTGCTCGAAACCGAGCTCCCTGGTTGCATCCAGGATTTCACTGGGCAGGCCAAGATCCTCAAAGCGGGTTATTCCTGTTGGAGTCGATGCCGGAGTGTTTTCCGGTATCACGATGGTATTGTCTTCTGTGTTTATTACTGCGGAGTCCTTCGTGGACTCAGTCATGCTCATTTGGGTCATGTGTTTCCTTTTGTATTCTTTACTCTACGAGTTTTCTGCTGTTTCTGCTTTGCGGGTGCACCTGTTCCAATTGCCAGCAGGATATCTTTTTTTGGATATATCCGATGGCCATCCCTGTGGTGCTTGCCGCCATACTCATTTGTTGGCATGGGCAGAAGCGAAATATATTGTTCTTTCTAAGTAATCAGCAGAAACTTTAACGACGTTCTCAACTTGGGAAGGGAGTAAAGAGGATCGGTAGGGAAAACTCCATAGGAGTGGCTGACACTTTGCCTATCTATAAATACCAACATACTTCATTTTAATCGTAATTACGACTATTTTTTAATCATTCGTGAAAAAAGCTCTTGGCAAGGTAAAAATTTAGAATGAAGAATTAAAGAGTTTGATTCATTTCAGGAGGGAAGGTCTGCCTGCATGGTTCGGAACCCGTCGAAACACCAGCGTACGGATTCAACGTCTTCAGGGATGACACCGGATTTTTCCAGGACGCTTTCCCAATCAATCAACGCGTCACGTATTTTCCTGATAATGTTGAGGGCCTCCTCCCTTGTCAAGCTGAACCGCTCGTGTTGGCTTAACAGGTTTTCAAACGTAGCCTCTGAACCCTGAGTACCAACCTGCAGGGAAAGATGGAAGGTATCTGATGATTTTATGCGGGCCGGTATGGGGACTATATCAAAGGCGGGAGATAGCGACCAGCCGTCGCTGTAAAGAAATCCGTGGTTGCGCAGATGATCGTCCTCATTGCGTACATGCATATTGAAAGCCATCCGGCGGAAGAGTTCATGATGGTCCCGGCGAACATGTTCGACAAATCTGCGCATCAGGGTCGCGGTATGCGGATAGGAGCCCTGTTCCAGTTCATCGATATCAAAATTGCTGAGCGCGAAGGCGCTGAGAAAGGGGAGACGCGCACCCCGGTCGCGGTCAAATCGTTTCACCAGGTACACTTTACGATCGGCGATGTGTTCTAAGGCGATTTCAGGAACGCTGATGCCGGATTTTCCTGCCAGACTCATGGTGGCAAATTCCAGGGCAGGGTATTTCACCATTGTTTTAGTGCTTTCAAACTTGGCTATCCAGTCTTCGCCATTGATTCGGACCGGGCATTTCGGCTGGGCACCACCCAGGGAAGTCCCCTGTTTGAGCAGATAAAGGACCTCTGGT
Source organism: uncultured Desulfobulbaceae bacterium (assembly GCA_947259225.1). Lineage (GTDB taxonomy): Bacteria > Desulfobacterota > Desulfobulbia > Desulfobulbales > Desulfobulbaceae > UBA10518. The sequence continues at coordinate 65,565 of CAMYLK010000001.1, forward strand.
GACAGGGGTTCTTCATTCACTGCCCGGTCAAAGGCTTCCGCCACCGTATTTAAATCATCAATTGACACCGGTTCTTCCTTCCTGGAAGCCGGGCTGGCAGGTGATGTCCCCAGGGAAAGAGCCCCGACTGCCTGGGTTGAGGCCATCTCCAGGAGTTCATGATCTTTCAGGGTGCCGAAGGGAACACTCTGCTGCTTAGCCAGGACAAATCTGCCCCAGCTGTCTGGAAGCAGGTCACCCAAAGTGCCGAATATGCCTTTGTTTTTTTTAGTGACATAGTCCTGCGGGGCAAGGGGGAGGTTGACCGGGTCCAGAGCTATGGCGCCTCTTCGTTCCAGGTAACGGTTTCCGTAACGGAATCTGCCGACTCCCAGGTCATGATCCAGGGTGAATAAACCGGCGGGCACCGCCTCTTTTTCCCCGGGCAGGTCGATGAAAACGACTCTTTCAAAAGTCAAACTTTTTCTCCTTCTTCATGCGAATCCTTTTTGGAAGCCGCTGTTTGTCAAGGGTCAGGCCGATGATATCATCTTCAGGTTCGGCAAAACGCAATGAATCCTCAAGCTGATAAACATCAAGGGCAGCGAGGAAGGTACCGATTTTGACGGACGGGTCCCCTGTTTCCATCCGGCGCACGGAAGACTCGGATGTGCCGGTCATCTCTGCTGCCTGCTTCACGGTTTTCCGCCGCCGCTTTCTGGCCAGCTGCAGATTGCGGCCTATCTGTTGCAACCGCTCCTGCATTCCAGGCGAAAGAATTTCATTTTTTTTGTTCACACTTGACCGTTTAGTTCGATTTTATTGTTCATATATGAATTATTATGCCGTGACTGGGATAAAATGTAAACATATTTTTGAGAAAGGGATAAAAAGGCTTTTCCAAACCACAGGGAATTTATTAATGATGAAGAATACAGTGTGAAAGACCTGTGCAATTTAAATGAAGGTTTGTTTGATGATTTATGAGTGATTTTGAGAAATTTAAAGAAGTTCTTGTGAAGAGTACAAGGGTAGTCGGTTTCACAGGAGCAGGGATAAGCACCGAATCCGGGATCCCTGATTATAGAAGCCAGGGAGGTATCTGGGATAAATTCCAGCCGGTGTATCTTGATGAGTTTATCTCTGACGAGAGCAAGCGGCTTCTCTACTGGCAGCGGAAAAAAGTGCTCTGGCAGGGCATAAGAGATGCCAGACTAAGCAGGACCCATGTTTTTTTCAAAGATCTTTACGATAAGGGCAGTCTTGTCGGGATGATCACCCAGAATATTGACGGTCTGCATGAGAAAAGCGGTCTCCCAAAAGATATTATTGTTAATCTCCACGGCACAAACCTGGAGGTCATCTGTCTTGAGTGCGGAGACATTACTCCGGCCAATCAAACTCTTGATGATCTTAACCTGGATAATGGGGTGCCACTTTGCGAGAAATGCAATGGCCTATTGAAGCCAAACACCATTTCCTTTGGTCAGAGTCTTGTTGCAGAAGATATACAGCGTGCCGAGGAAATGGCCCTGTCGTGCGATTTGATGATTGCCGCCGGCTCAACCCTTCTGGTTCAGCCAGCTGCTTCGTTTCCTGTTATTGCAAAGAATAACGGAGCAGTGCTGGCTATCATAACAAAATCAGACACTCCCTTAGATGATAACGCAGATTTTGTTTTTCATGAACAGCTTGGTGGGTTTATAGATAGGGTTAAAAAAGGGGATGGATTTTAATCCCATCCCCTCAGGTCAATCAGTGTTACAGTACAAAGTTATCTGTTATTCAGCATGGTCTGCGGCATGCGGGTGGCACATGTTGCAGTTCATTTTCCCCTGCTGGTTATGATCTTCTTCAGGACCATGACATTCCAGGCAGGAAGATGTTTGAGCTGAAACAGCCGGTGCAACCGGATTAAATTTTCCGTCCGCGTAATCATTCAGCATCATGACCGTCTGCATGGCAACTCTGCCTGCCACCTTGGCACAGCGGTCCTTTCTTTCCTTGGTCCCTATTTCGGTATCGGCCTCCAGTGTCCAACCGGATACCGAGACATGACACAGGGGTGAATTCGGAACTTTTCTTACCTGGTTAGGGTACTTGCAGAAAGAGTCGAACTGGGCCGTGGGATGATTGAACGAAGCGTACCAGTTGATCAGATCGGAGATCATCTTGTTATGGGTTTTGTTATCATCCTTGGCCACCAGGTTGATGATTGCCGAGCAGGCGCCGATGGAACCGCACAACGTACCCTGGCCCGCATAGCCGCCTGCCGCGTGGTGAAACATATCATCAGAAAGAGTTGTGTAAGGGTAACCGACGTTTTCCTTCAAAAGGCTGAGGACCCCCAGCCATGCACCGGAACCTCAGCCGCCTTTAGCGAGGTAGTTTTTGTACCCCCTTTTACCAGCCTCCTTGGGATCCAGTTTGACATATTTCCACGGCAGGGCAGGCGCCTCAGGTACGGCAGTCGCGTTTGCATTTTTCTCTGTAAACAGACTGCCTCCTGCCGCTACCACTAAACCTCCCATAGCAGCACAGCCGGCAGTATTAAGAAAACCACGGCGGGAAATGTCTTGCACCTTCCCGTCTTGCTCTGTTGTGTTTTTTGGTGGATACTCGTGCGATTTTCCGGTCATTTCATTTTTCTCCTTTTTTGTAGTGTTATGGGGAGCAGGAGGTGTCATGAAGCCTGTGTTGTTACATTTACCTCTGAAACTCAGGCTTCATGTATTCCTGCAGATGGACTGAAAAATGCTTCAATATTATGGTTATTATCCGGCTGGTCCGTTGCGTTTTATTTCTCCTGAAAAGTAATCCCTCTTTGTTGTGTGGTAGTCTAACTTCATACAGGATTGCCCGGGTTTAAATCACTGTCGCAGCACCCCATGACGAAACTTGAGTATGAGTTTGGTTGTTAATGTTTTGTAAAAGATAGAAATTGTTTTTTATACAATCGGTGCAGTTAATGCAACAAAAAGAGGAAAATATAATTTCCGTTATACGGAACACCAGCTGTCCGATTTGGACGGAACTCAGAACATGTCTATTACGACAGTGCGCGGGTTGAAGAGGTATTTTGCTAAATGGGAAAAGGTGTCTGCATGAATGTAAGGTTATAGTACATTTTCTTCATCTGTCTGAGGAACCGAAGCAGCAGGTGGCTCCGAATCCATGCATACGTCTCTATATGTCGAGAAAAAAGACGCCTGGTCATTTGGTTCTTGGGAAGGCATTTTTGAAATCTCACCTTCCGGCGGCTTAACCCTCCTGCCCCTCATCAAGTATTTTTCTGACAATAATAACTAAGCTTCGCTGATCATAAGGCTTCATTATGAATTCCTTAATGCCAAGTGCGTTGGCCTCTTCCTTGGAAGACACCTTTGTGCTGAAACCTGTACAGAGGACTACGGGTTTACCAGGCCTGATTTTATGTATTTCAGCAGTCAGTTCCGTACCCGACATTTCCGGCATTGATTGATCGGTGATCACGAGATCAATTTCGTCAGGAAAGCTTTTGAAAAAACCAAGAGCTTCAATGCTGTTTGTTTTGGTAGTCACGTTATATCCCTGTTGCTCTAATATAGCTCTTCCCAGTTCATTTATCCCTTTCTCATCATCAACCAGAAGAATCCGTTCTGTGCCGGTTGGCAGGGACTCCTGGGTTTCATGTATTATTGCTTCTACACTTTCCACTACAGGGAGATATACGTTAATCACACACCCCTTTCCCGGTTCACTGTCAACTTTAATCATGCCCCGGTGCGACATTACTATGCCGTGTACCATTGACAGTCCCATTCCAGTCCCAACACCGACATCTTTGGTTGTGAAAAAAGGGTCAAATACCCGATCGATAATTTCAGGATCCATACCTGTACCGGTATCATTTACAGTCAATTCAGCATAGGGGCCCGGCAGCATGTCCGGTCGGTGGGCCATGTCCTTTTCCTTGAGAACGGTCTGTTTGAGACTGATTACAAGGTTTCCCTTTTCCTGCATGGCATGGACGGCATTCGTACATAGATTTATCAATATCTGGTGGATCTGGGTCGGGTCAACTATGATTGTTCCACATTCAGTGTCGATATTTTCCTGTATATCTACCGTCGCCGGGATGATTGAGCGCAACATATTGATTGTATCTTTGACAATAAGATGAGGCCTCACCGGCTGAAAATTCTGTTCAACTTTTCTGCTGAAAGACAGAATCTGCTTGACGAGATCTTTGGCTCGCCTTGAGGCCTTTATCACTTCACCCAGTTGTTCTTGTGTTTTGGTATCAGCAGGCTTGCTCAATTTAACTAATTCTGTGTTGCCGATTATTATGGTCAGTATATTATTAAAGTCGTGTGCTATACCACCGGCAAGGGTGCCGATCGATTCAAGCTTATGGGCCTGTCGTAACTGGGCTTCGAGATGCGCTTTTTCATGTTCAGTTTTTTCACGTTCATGAATTTCAGCTTCCAGCACTTCTTTGGCCCGGGAAAGCTCTTTGGCGTGAAGCCGAGCTTTTTCAATACGGTCCAGGAGAAAGACGAAATAGGAAACGAGAAAAACGAAAAAAAGAAATATGGCGCCTGGTACACCCCACGCCTGCCATGTTTTGAATTTGAGTATAAACTCGGGTGTCGGCACGCCATATACTTTCCATATCCTGTCAGCAACACGTACGTCTAAGCTGTAATAATAGTCTTGGGCTATCTTTTCCTCATCCGGATTATACTCATAAGGTTCAATCCTTGTGCGGGATGCATGAAAGGCAAGAAAGCGTTTATCAGTGTTCTTCTCGCTCTCATCGTAAATATACAAATCAATTCCCTGTGGAGATAATACCGATAAGGAATCCTCCAACAAATGACCCACACGAAATACTCCGAGCACAAAGCCGATAAGTGCTTTTCGTCGGGCTTTAACAGAATCTATTTGCAGTTTATTGTTATAAATCGGCAGGAAAATAAGAAAGGCGGACTGTTCTCCTGTTTCCTGAACCAGGGTAATTCGTGATGTGGCTACCACCTTTCCGGTGTCCATGGACAAGCGTAGAGCTTCAAGGCGTACTGGATCGGATCCCAGATCATATCCCAGAGCCAATTCGTTACCTGCCAGGGGTTCAATATAATAAACAGGGAAATATTCATCACGTTCCCGGGCAGGAACCATAACCCCCTGTTTTTTTCTTTCAGTGATTTGGTATTTCGATAATCCATCCTGCTGGGCTGATTCTTCGTAAAGTTTTCGCTCTGCGTTAAGTATTCGTGGTATCCATTCCAGAGCCAGGACGGCAGGTTGATGCGAGAGAACCGTCTGGCAGAACCTGTGAAATTCCTGCCGCTCTACTTTTTCAGAAGCGTTGAAGAATGCCTCGATTGATAACATTTCATCTATATTGTCCTCAACTAACTCCTGAAAAGTGAATATTCGATCTTCAGTCCTCTCCTTTAAATTAGAGGTGAGTTTTTCAAGTTCAACATTTTTATATGCGACGTGAGCGGCGTAAGTCAGAACAAGCCCGAAAAGGCTCAGGAATACGAGGAAAACAAAGTGTTTTTTTCTCAGAAGAAACATGGAAACGAAGACTTATGTAATAAATCAGGCTCTATTCTTTTCTCGTGATAAATCCAACCACTTAGACAGCACATTACTACCGACGCCTTTAAGTATAATAGACCGCTCAGAAATATTGGTCAAATTAACCCAATAATGAAAAATTCAGGGATACAAAACCTGCTAACATAATTTTCAGCGGTCTTTGCCAATTAAAAGAAATAGTTGCGGCCCTATGACAAGAGAGTTTTGGTCGAAAGTGAGGTGTGGAAAAGAATCAAATTCTCAGGACAGTTCATGAGTCGACGCCTACACAAATTCTTAACTTAATGGGGTGCTCAGCAAGCGACAATGTGATTGGTCAAGTCTTCCCTTTCAGAGAGTGCTGTCGGACGTATTCATACATGGCGATTGAGGCGGCAACGCTCACGTTCAAGCTTTCCACTCTGCCGATCTGAGGAATGTAAACACTGTGCAGGTCGGGATAATCATCGAGTTCAAAGGAGAACCCGAACTCTTCGTGCCCGAAGACAAAGGCGCTGCGTTTGGGCAGCTTAATATCCTGCAGCGGTTTCCCTCCATGCGGAGTAAAAATGAAAAATTCATATCCTTCTTCTTTGAGGGATTGGTGGCTGGTTGAAAAGCTTTTGTCAAATACGGCCGGTACATACCGGAAAGAGCCCTTGGCCGGGGCCGGATCAAAATAGTCGATGCCGATGAGATGGATTTTGTAGATTCCGAAGGCGTCTCCACTCCGGAAAATCTTGCCGATGTTGTATGTTGGCTTCAGTCCGTCAAGGACGATAGCCATTTCACGTGGACCTGGCTTGGCAAGCAGATTACGCCTTTTCTGCTTGATGAATCGCTGCTGTAAGTTGTCCCGGGCCTGTATTCTTTTCTTCCGGATTGTTTTCGAGGTCATGAAGTACCAGGCTCAGGAAAAGGAGTAGTGTTTTCTGATCGGTTTTTTCACGGTCCATTCGCAGTCAAGTCCTTTAGGAAAGGTAACAAAGTCGCCGGGTTTGATATCAACCTCTTCTTCACTCGTCTTCACGGTCACTTCCCCTTCCAGGATGTAGCATTGCTCCTGCTGATCATAATACCAGTCAAAGGTTGACGGTTCACATTCCCAGGTGGGCCATTCTGTCACCCCCTGTGATAGCAACTCGGATTCCTGCTTTTTTTCGATCTTGATTTTCATGGGTTTCTCCACGGTATCTTTAATAGTCAATAATTGAGAACACAATGCTTAGCAAGTGTCGTTGAGAACTTTATATTGCTACTACAAAAAAATAAACAAGGGTCACATTTATTTTGATGTAACTGTCAGTTTGGATTACTCGCGAACATCAAAGCTATATTTCTCCATTATCACCTCTAGACGCGATCAGGGGAGCTTCTCCAACATTATTTCGAATGGTCTGGATGATGTCGTCAAAATTATCGGCCCCTTCAAGCCATAATCCAATAAGACGTCCTACTGTTTCTCCATGCAGAGCGGCGTGGGCCGCAATACCTGTATCCTCTGTTTAGAGAGTGTAGTTATCATAAACATGTGAGGTGTCCGGATCTTGTTCGGTTCGATGGGCTTTGGGTGGTGACCACTCACGCCAATTGGTTGATATAAGGGTACTGGGCAAGCTCTCGGCTATCGTTGTTTGAACAGTGTCCTGTTCTGAATATAGATTTATTATTTCACCAAAACGGTTTGGGTCAAGTTGGTAGGGGTAATACCACTCGTTGCTATGAATGAGATGTGTTTCAAAATGAGGACATGCGAGAAAGACAGCCTTGTCAAAAAAAAACAGATGAGGAGAGTTTTTTGTGGGAGCTCGCTTTCTTAACAACGTTACAACCGTGCGAGTGTGCAATCAGGCGAATGGGCTCATTGGGAGCTATATCCTTGATTGTGGAAAGATAGCGAGCCAGGTGCTGTGCTCCGGCATCCCGCTCGTCATAGGAATCTCCCCCAATCCACATGAAGTACCCTTTATATTGCGAGAATTGACCGATGCGACCTTTCCAGAAACTCCATTTCGGCCGTAGTTCTTCGATATCCTCTACAAGAATATCGTTAACTTTCCATATGTCCTCATATCCATCGACAGCTGTCATCCCTTCTGCCAGGCCGTAGAGGAAACCACCCGCACTCCATGAGCGCCACCACCAGCTTAAATTCTGGGCCGGGGATGTAGTCATTGTACCGTGAACAATAATCGTAACTATAACTTCTCTCCATGTGTCTGGAAGTTACATTGAAAAATCCTGAATTTCACATTTCTGAGCTACCTTTTCCTGGCTGAGGTGGATGATTCCAGTCTGGAAAACAGGGTTAAAGAATCAGGCAGCGAGAGTCTTCAATGCATCAACCACCTCTGACGGTTCCAGCCGTCTGGTGTAGTCGGCATCCGCAAAACTTAGGACAATACGTGATTCCTGATCAACAACATAGGTTGCGGGCAGCGGCAGTTCAAAGGTAGTGTCACCATTGTTTGCCGGCAAATCGATGCCCCAGTTTTTATAGAGCGGCCGCAGTTCCTCAGCCAGAGTGTAGACCAGGCCGCACTGTCGGGCGTAGGCGTTGCCTTTATCGCTTAAAACCTGAAAGGCGAGTCCATTCTTTTCTGCCATGGTAAGGGTATTATCCGGAAGCTCAGGGGAGATGGCAACCAGTTCAGCACCGAGTTCGTTTATTTCGGCAATTATCCGCTGCAAAGACCGCAGCTCAAGATTGCAGTATGGTCACCAGCTTCCTCTGTAAAAACTGATCACCAGGGGGCCACCTGACAACATGTCTGCTGAAGAAACGATCCGGCCATGGAGATTGGGCAGAGAAAACGGTGGCATGGTATCACCTTTGGCAAGGGCCCGGTTGACAATACCCGATTCAGCCAGTTTCCTGGTAGCATTGACCATAACGTTGATCGTCTCCTCCGGTATGCCGGCCAATGCCTCTTCATTAAATGCCTTGATTTCGTCTTGTAAACGCATAGATTCCTCCATTTTCAGATTATGATTTCTACACTGACTGTATTTTACCTCAAGAGTCCCGGAATGAAAAGTCTGGAACAGCGAACTATAACATAGGGAAATAACTTGATAATAATGGCAACAAAAATTGACATCAGTACCTCATGATGATACATGTTTAACTATGAACCTGTTTGCCTTCTCAAATTTATCTGTCGGCATTTCAAGCTTAATTCTTTCTGTTCTTGTTTTTTACTTCGGTAAAACGACACTCCATCGAGCTCTGCTTTTTTTTAACCTGGTTATTTCAGTATGGGGGTTCGGGTTGTTTTATGTTGGTATCGCAACTTCGCCCACTGATGCGTTATTGGGATGGAAAATTGCTCATTTTGGCGGTTTCCTTGTCGGTCCGGTCTTTTACTACCTGATCATGGAATTCTGTCAGATCCAACGTTCAAAATTATTCTGGTATGTATTTCTGCAGGCTGTTTTCTTTATACTGATAAGCCTTACCACGGATCTTCTTATTAATAAAACCAGGTTCATTTACGGCCTTCATTATCTTGAGGCGGACAGTTTTTACACGCTTGGTGTACTGTTTTATCTGTTTATTGTGCTTCTCAGTTTTTATAAATTGTACGTGTTCCTCTTAAAGGCTAAAGGTCACAAGCGGATACAGTCATTGTATATTACCTCTGGATTCACCATTGGCTTCGTAGGTTCTTCCTTCATATTCCCTCCAATGTATGGCATCCAGCTCGTTTACCCTTTCACAAATTTCGGGATTACCATCTATTGCCTGATACTCGCCTACGCCATTCTTCGTCATCGGTTGATGGATTTTCATATAGTCATGCGGAAAAGTCTTGTCTATTCCCTTTCCGTAGGCTTTTTGACGGCATTTTACCTGATACTTGTGCTTCTGATGACACGTTTCATATCTGTTGTTTTTGGCTGGTCATCCTTTTCCATTACAGTATTAGCAGCACTTATCATTGCCTTTCTCTTCAATCCGATAAAGTACGCATCGCAGCTTTTGATTGACAGATTTTATCATCAAACCACATATGATTATCCGGAAATAATCAAAAAGATAAGTAATGACCTTCTAGAAAAATTTGAGTTGAAACCAACCTGTAAACTTATTGTGGGTACACTCTTTGAAGGTCTTAAGGTTGCGAGCGTGTATCTATTAGTGGAAGAGAACGGAAAATTCAAAACCACATGTTTCAAGTCAGTTGTTGGTTCCTCAGGATCGGAAAATAATCTTCCAGCTCCTATCAGCAAGACGTCCGAACTGGTTGCCATTCTTGCGGAAAGGAGAGAAACTCTCATGAAATCTGACCTGCGACAGTTCTGTTCGAAAAGCCAGGTAAAAAGTATAGAAGAAGACCTGCTTTCTTATGAAGGAAAAGCTGTCGCACCAATTTTTTTGGATAATGAGCTTGTATTCTTACTCATCCTCGGTGAAAAATTATCAGGGGATCCATTTTTCGTTGAGGACCTTAATCTTCTTGATACTGTAGCCAATCAGTCTTCAATTTCTCTTAAAAGTGCCAAGTTGTATGCAGATTTGAATACGACGTATGAAGATCTTACACGGGAAATCAACGCAAGAAAAGAAATCGCACACGAACTCCAGTTCAGGGAAGAGATGTACAGGACTCTTGTTGACAGTGCTCCATTTACAATCATGATGCTGGACAGGCAAGGACACTGCCTGACAATCAATGAGCCAGGCTATAATATGATGGCTACCACTACCGCTGATATTCTCAACAGGCCCTTCGGTCATCTCTGGGCAGCCGAACAGCATCAAATAATTGATGATGCCATACATGAAGTATTGAAAGGCAAACAGGATGAATTTGAGCTGGTCAGGGTGAAAAATGGGACGAAACAATGGTGGAGAATTTTTTTCAGCCCCATTTATGGGCAAGGAAAACAAGTAGATAAGATTATAGCCATTAATGCTGACATAACAGAGGAAAAACTGGCGGCAAAAGAAAAGGAGGAACTGCAGCTTCAACTCCAGGTGGCCCAGAAAATGGAAGCTATCGGCCGTCTCGCAGGAGGCGTAGCGCATGATTTTAATAACCTCCTCAGCGCAATCATCGGATATAGCGAAATGGGTTTGTTGAGCACTAGGGAAGATGAAGCAACAAAGGAAAAATTTCAGATCATTTATGATTCCGGCAAAAGGGCGGCATCACTTACAGAACAACTCCTGCTTTTCAGCCGTAAACAAGTTCTTGAAATGAAAGATATCGATCTGAATAAGGTCATTGTGGATATGTCAAAGATGATTAAAAGGCTGATCGGGGAGGATATTTCCTTTCAATACAGGTCAGCGGCGACGGTAAAGGTGTGGGGAGACAAAACTAAAATCGAACAGGTGATAATGAACCTTGCTGTCAACGCCAGAGATTCCATGCCCAATGGAGGGGAGTTTCTTCTGCAGGTTTCTGAGACAGATGTCCACTCAAGGCAGTTTAATGGTATTAAGGATGTACAACCGGGGCCATATCTCACACTTGAGGCGATAGACACTGGTTCAGGGATGTCCAGGGAAACCATGAAGAATATTTTTGAACCGTTTTTTACAACCAAGGGTCTCGGAAAAGGAACAGGTCTCGGTCTAGCGACTGTGTACGGTATAATAAAACAGCATAAAGGCTATATCTTTGTTGACAGTGAGATCGAAAAGGGAACGACCTTCACAATATATTTGCCTGTCACGGACAAAGAATCGAGTGCTGATGAAGTAGAAATTACCTCGGAACATCAGGGAGGGGATGAAACAATACTTGTGGTGGAAGATGAACCAGATGTACTCAGGCTCATTGTCGATATACTCCAGTCTGTTGGTTACAATGTGCATGGAGCAGCGAGAGGAGAAGAGGCGATACAGGTTTATCATGAACATAAAAAAAAGTTTGATCTTTTACTTACAGATGTTGTCATGCCGGGCATGAATGGACGTGAACTGGCAGAGCGGCTCAAGGACTTTGACCAGAAAATAAAAACCATATACATGTCAGGTTATACAGACGATATTATCAGTCACCACGGTGTGATAGATTCTGGTATTATTCTGCTCAACAAACCTATACATTCCGCGAAACTCACTGAAACAATCAGAAATGTCCTTGATGATAACGTGTAGGCAGGCGGAAGGTCCTCTCAGTTAAAATCGTCAGCTGATGCGGGGTAAATATAGGTTGTTATATCTTCCTCCCTTGTAATTTCCTGGGCAGCCATCTCCCGGACTGATGGGAATGGCTCAGAAGGTGAATTTATCCAGAATAGAATATCCTTCCAGACAACCTCTGCCTGAAGATCACGCAGGAGCATATGATAGCCGTTTTTGTACACCAGGAGCCGCTGCGGATTTGAAAACTCTCCATTCAGCCTTTGCCTGTAAACATGAGCAATTGGCTCGGGCGGAATTATTTCGTCCTTTACACCATACAGAAAAAGAGTCTTCCTGTTGAAGTAGGATGCTGCTTCGTATGCCGCGTCCATCAGGTTTACCAGGCCGTATATTGCATCAACTCGTGATTCCTTGATGACCAGCGGATCACGACCCAAAGCTTTGAGCATTTCCTTGTTATCAGAGGGAGTGATGTCGAGCCCATCTGCTGTCAACTTGATCCAGGGAACAGTCCTGGAAGCTAACCAGAGCATCCATCGCTGATAAAAGGGCATGGAAGTGCGTGACCACACAGCCGGGGCAATAAGGACCACTCCCTCAACCGGCAAGGGGTTGTCGGGTTTGTCAGCAACCATAACCACGGCCCCACCCATACTGTCGCCCAGCAGGTAAAGCGGTATATCCGAATGACGCTTCTTCACCAGGGAAATGATGGTCCTGAGATCTTCGCACATGGCCTCATGGCCCGACCATTTTCCCCTGTTTAATGTTTGGCCGAACCCCCGCTGGTCGTATGCATAAATACCGATTCCCCTGTCAGTAAGATGGTGGGCCTCTTCATTGATGAAAAAGGAATAGTCGTTGTACCCGTGCAGGCCGATAAAAACAGCCTTGAGAGGTTCAGGCGGGAGCCAGGTGTTCAGGGGGAGTTCGGTACCGTCAAAAGTGATGAATGCAGCATCTTTCAGGCGAGGTTCTGTGGTTACTGTTTCCGGGGAAGAAAATTGCGGTGTGCATGCCCATAGGAGGCAGCATGTTAAAAGGGGCAACAACGGTTGGATATATGTCACTGGACTTATTTTGATGTGTAGATAGATGTCTCAGGATGAAAGGCCTGCCATGCAAACCAGTAGGCAAATATATGAAGGACTGGATTTCCATCTTTATCCCGGACTGTTACAACCTCTCCATCCTCGTTGAGGATAATCCTGAGTGATAGATTATTGACCTGGTCCCGGATCTCTCCCTTTTGTTTTTGCAATTGTTCCAGGGAGTAGGCTTTTGCCCTCCCGTTTATCTCAATCCCAAGTATCCGGGTTTTTGGGGGCATCTCCTTTCGTACCTTGCCGACAGGAAACCAGATTTTTCCGACCCTGTAATATCCTTCGTATGGGTCCCGTGCATAGTTACGATTGTAACCGGTTTCAGTAGACAGTACGAGAGTCTCCGGATTTTTTTTCTTCCACGTTTTCCATTTTATCCGGCTTGACCCTACCTGGGTGAGTTTAGTCCCCACCATTTCTCCTGTGATTGCCTTGGAAAGCAACTGGGACCAGAGGCTCTCAGTCTGGTGATCGTAGAACAGAACATTGCTTTTGTAGAGCCGCCCGGAAACGCCGAAGGTAAAGACGCGTTCATCTATTTTTCTGGAGTAGACCACTCCTGTCTGGGTCAGAGGTCAGAATGTCACCGCAATGGGGACACCACCCAGAGTGTCATTCACCACTTCGTGATGATTCAGTATTTTTATGGGATAAGCCTTGGTTTCTTCGCCTAGCTTGAGAGCGATTACCTGATCATCCGGTTTAAGAAAATCAGCCATGCTGGAAGTAACGAACTTGGGATGCAGAATAGCTGGTATGCCATCCTTGGGAGGCCCCCCGGAGAGGATCTCTTCTTTTGGGATAATTGCGCTGTCAAGGTTAAACCCGGTCAGCAGGAAATATCCGGCAATGAGCAGGGAGAAGGTGATAATATTTTTCATGCTGCTTTCTCTGGAATTATTTATCAAAAAGGACTGTTTATATTTTATAATTCATTTTTTTCGCTAGCCCAACGAAAATGATCCGGCCGTATGATACGAAATTACGTTAACAGGATCACATGGAAAAAGAAAAGGCAACCCAAGGTTGATTCCCTGTCCTCGTATTTTTCAACAGGAATCACCCCGCTTCAATGGCAGCACTGAATCATGCAGTGATTCGAGTGATATTGTGGTATAATAACATAAACAATCAGCAGCAATAGGTTTGATGTTTGATATCCTGTTATTTAACGTATAAAAACTGGCTGCATGAAAAACAAACCCACTCCACATGCCCCGCGGCTGAACCTGAAGATTTTTATTTTTGCTTCGCTGCTGGGTGTCTCAATTGTTACCTTTCTTCTGATATTCTTTGTTACCACAAATACATTTCAGAAGGCATATATAAAGAAGTCTGTTGATTTTTCCCGCGGCATAGCAATGCAGATCACTGATTCCCTGCTGCAGCTCATGGAAAAAGGATGGACAAGACAGGAACTTGTACGTTTTATCCGGCCTTTTTCTATGGCTAATCCAGATATTCCCCTGGAAGTGACTATTTTCCGTTCCGAAGAATTAAAACAGCTCTTCGGTGTCGTTGAACCGGCCATCGCCAATAACGTGGCGGCCGGGGTGATGCAAAGTGGTTTGTCTGTAATTCGGGAAGAAAACAAGACCATCAGGCATGTTGTTGCGGTCAAGGCAAAAAAAGAGTGCCTGCGCTGCCACACAAACATGAAGGTTGGAGGGGTAATCGGCGTGCTTGATATCAGCCAGGACCTCAGCCTGGTTATCAATGCTATATACAATAAAATACTGGTTCTTTTTCTTCTGCTTTCTCCACTGCCGTTCGTTGTGGCAACACTTATTTCACGGTATTCCGGAAGGAAAATTGAGAAATCAACGACCCTGCTGCATGACAACATCAAGGGAATTAACAGTATCAAGGACCTGACAACCATTGAGCTTTCATCAGACTGGACTGATTTCACTGAACTCAACGGGATATTATCGGAGTTTAACCTGTTTGCAGACAAGATCAAGGACATTGCAATAGACAAGGAACTGCTTGAATTCGAGGTAAGTCTGCTGGAGAAATTCATCATTACCACAGAAGTTGTCCGGGATTGGAAAGAACATGTTGGCAACCTTCTCATCCAGGTCAACAATATCATGGACGCGTACGCTCTTTTCTCTGTTTTCAAGGTAAAGGAGGAAATCTATGACCTGGAAATATTCTGGCGTGGGCGGCCTTCAATCGATACGAGGAAAAGATTTGACAACATAGTCAGGAAAAGAATTGCCAGAGATCCGCGACTCAAGTTTTTTACAAGCATTTCCGTTACGCATAATATTGCCGATCTTCTTGTTCCAGAGATTGATCTGGAGGAAAAGGATATCGATCTGCAGATAAAATCCATCTTCCTTGATTCCCCGCAGATAGGTGGTGTTGTAGGCATCGGCCTGCAATCGGTGGAGACCCGTGACGCAGGCAGAGCCCTTGTCATTGAAGGAATATTGACCACCCTGGTGAACGTGGTCGGTTCGGTCAAGGCCATTGACAAGTATACCAAGGATGTGGAGTTTTACGTTACCAGGGACCCTCTTACCAACCTGTATAATCAGCGGGTTTTCTGGGAACTTGCAGGCAGCGAGGTGGTAAGGAGTCGTGGTCACAGGAAGAAGTTTGCCATCCTGGTAATAGATTTTGATAATTTCAAGATGATCAATGACCGTTACGGGCATGTGTTCGGGGATACATTCCTGCAGCTGTTTGCAGGCAAGATCAGGGAATTTCTGCGGGAAGGAGATATTCTCACCCGCTATGGAGGTGACAAGTTTGCAGCCATCCTTCCCGAAACTGACCTGGAGCATGCACAGGAGGTGACCGACAGCCTGATGAATGGCTTGAAGGATGTAGCAATTGATGCACCTGACAGCACCAGAATCAGTGCTACTGTTTCAATCGGGCTGGCCATATACCCGGATCATTCCGAGGAAGTCAACTCCCTGTTCATGATTGCCGACAACCAACTGCTTAACGCAAAGAAGGCAGGTAAAAACAGGGTCGGTGTTCCGACTGATAAAGATATCCGGGAAGCCTTCAGGACCATGGAGGAAAAATCGCTTTTCCTGCTTAACCTGCTTGAAGACAAGGAGAAGATAGTTCCCCTGTTTCAGCCTATCATGAATATCCATGACAATTCGGTGGATATGTATGAACTGTTGATGGGCATTCGTCATGAAGACGAGATTGTACCAGCCTCAGCCTTTATAGCGGTTGCTGAGAAGATGGGGATTGTCAGTAAGCTGGACTTCATAAATATCGAGAAGGCCTTTCAGGAAGTGCGAAGAAAAAGTTACAAGGGCAGACTGTTCGTGAACCTCTCGCCAAGTTCACTCATGCGGAGCGAGTTTCTCAGCAGTGTAAAACAACTTGCTGTGGAAAGCGGAATTCCGCCGGAAAGCATAGTTTTTGAGATTACCGAGAGGGAGGCAGTCAGTAACAGGGTCCTGCTTGACAAGTTTGCCCGCGAATTGAGGAGTGAAGGGTTCAAATTTGCGATTGACGACTTCGGCTCAGGTTTTTCCACTTTTCACTATCTCAAGCTGTTTCCAGTTGATTTTATCAAAATCGAAGGTGAATTCATCATCAACACCCCGAAAGACAATGTCGATAAAATATTTGTCAAGAACATCATCTCCCTGGCCCGGGACCTTGATATCGAGACCATTGCGGAACATATTGAGAACAAGGAAATTTTTCAGATGGTCAAGAAACTGGGTGCTGATTATGGCCAGGGGTACTATATCAGTGAGCCTGGATTGGAAATTAAATGACGGCAGTAATCACAGGAGAATTTGTAGGTCAGAAAGATTCCGTTCAGTCCCTGCACCCAGATTTCAAGGTTACAGTTAGTATTGTGCCAGCCTGTAGCTTCAGTATATATTTACTATTTCTGGCAATACCTCTCTGTGTTAACTCAGCCCGAGGAACGGACCTGAGCGAGGAATGTTTCAACCTCGGTATGGAGCAGTCCTGCCTTTTTTGACAGATCTGATGCAGCCTCAAAAACCATATTTGCCTCTCTACCTGTCTCAACTGATGCTTCAGCCACTAGTGTAATATTGCTTGAAACATCTTTGGTACCTGCAGCCGCAGACTGTGTGCTCTGAGTGATATCGTTTATCACATGTCGTTGTTCTTCTACCGCAGAAGCAATCGTTGAGGCAATGTCATTAATGGTACTAATTGTCGAACTGATGGATTGAATGCAATCAACAGCATCAGTTGCGGCGTTTTGGATATCGTTTATCTGTTCACCAATGGAATTTGTGGCTGCACTCGTTTGCCGGGCCAGTTCCTTTACCTCACCAGCTACAACAGCAAAACCTTTGCCGGATTCTCCTGCCCGGGCGGCTTCAATTGTTGCGTTGAGAGCCAGAAGATTTGTTTGGTCGGCAATATCACTTATCAGTTTAACTACCTCGCCGATTTTTTGAGAAGCCTCTGACAGGCTTGCAATCTGTTCATTACTTCGGTCAGCTTCATTCACCGCCTGGCTTGATACCTGGGTTGATTGGTTCACCTGCGAACTGATTTCATTGACTGATGCGGAAAGCTGCTCGGTAGACGAAGCAACAGTCAAAACATTGGTTGATGTTTGCTCGGCAGAAGAGGCAACAGTTGAAGATTGTTGTTCTGTCTGGTGCGCGTTAGCTGACATTGAACTCGCAGTTTTTTCAAGTTCCCTGACCGATTCCGTGACACCGGCAATGAGCCCGCCAATTTTATCTTCAAAATCATCAGCCATTTTATTCATTAACTGAATTTTTTCCTCATCTGCCTTGATCATGGCAGCCTTCTTTTCTGATTCCAGTATTTTTCGTTCAGCTGTGTTTTGTTTAAATATCCGCATGGCATCTGCCATTTCACCTATTTCATCGGAGCGCTGCTGAGAGGGGATATCAACTTCCAGGTCGCCCTTTGCGAGCAGGCCCATGGCTGAGGTCATCTTTACGATGGGGTTGGTTATCGTTCGGGACAGGAGAAAAACGAGAATACTGATCACTAATACAAGAACTATACCACCCAGGGTCAGCATCATTCTCTGCTTCGAAATAGCTTCGTATAGGGGTGTCAGATCATAGATCAGTTCCATTACTCCACCGATTTCATTTTCCACCCAGCCTGGATGGCAGCGGATACAATCAGGCTCAACAATTTGAGGTATGTATATTTTGACATCTGTTTCACCAGGAAGGCTAAAGGTTTCTGTAGTCTTTTGCACAAGAGCCTGAATGTCGTCAGGCAGAACTTCATTATTATTTCCTTTTTCTGATGAGGAGAGGTTCAACCTGAAATTACGGTCATACAGAGTCACCTCGTCGACCCCCTTAATATTCTTCATCTGCACAAGAAGCTTCTGGAAATTTTTCATCTGTCCCCGTTCCAGGGAGCCTCGAACACCTTCCTGGAGAGAATTTGCAAGGTTGTCCACTGCGTCCATATAGGCATTGGTCATTTCACTTTTAACGTATGTGTTAAGAAGTAACGTTCCGATAATAAGCGAAATAAACATGATAACGACAACAGAAAGAACAAGCTTGATGGTAATGGATAGGTTTCTTGAAAAATTTATCTTCATTTTTCGTGTTCCCGTCTATGTTGAGTCGTTGTGTTCTGTTTTGAATCGTTTACGCTATGCTCTCTTTTTTGCTGATACGGTAAAAAGGCTGATTTTTATGACGGGCAAATATTGGAGATGCGCATCCTATGCATGGCGCATTGGCGCCGACACACCAGGTTTTGCCGGCATTCCACCAGCGGGTTGAACAGTCGGCAACTGTTTGCGGACCAAGGCAGCCGAGTTTGAACAGACATCCTTTTTCCCCAAGTTTTGTTGCGAAAATTTCCTGCTGAAAGTCATGGTACCGCGAACAGGTCTCATGCAGTTTTCTGTCATAGAAGCGGACAGGAGCTCCATCAGGTGTAAGCTCCGGCATCCCGATCTTTACAAGATGGACTATTGTATGCCAGACCCAGTCTGGATGGACAGAACAGCCGCGTATATTTATCACAGGTTTGCTGATGTTCCTTTTTGTATAGAATTCCTGCAAGCCGACAGCACCTGTCAAATTTCCCTCTGCTGCCGGGATTCCACCATCACAGGCGCAAGAACCTATTGCTACAGCAGCTGACATGGTTCGGGCAGCTTCCAATAGATATTGAGCAAAGGTTTTGTGCCCGATCATACAGGCCTCAGGCATTTTTTCAGGGATGGCACCCTCAACGGCGAGAATGTATTCACCTTCTTTGCCACCGACGTAGTTGTCAATCAGTCCCAGGGCCTGACTGCCGGAGATTGCTGAAAGATCGGCATGAAAGACAAGCTGTGAAAAATCGGTTATCAGGGATAAGGGTGATGGTGATTCAGCCTGAAGTAAAGAAATGGAGCAGCCGGTGCATGACTGTCCCTGAAGGTAGATAAGTTTGGGGATTTCGTTATGACTGATTTTTTTTATGGCAGCGGAAACATTTTCCGGAAGGTTTCCTATGCCGAATGCCGTGCTCAATGTGGCCGCCAGTTTAAGAAAGTCTCGACGATGCAACATATCAGTTCTCCTGAATATTAATGGACCGCACAGGCCAGACAGGGATCAAATGAGTGGATGATCCTGACTGCTTCGATCTGCTGCTTGGGGTCTTCGACCCGGCTGCCGATAAGAGCAGATTCCAATGCACCAACTTTGCCACGGTCATCCCTGGGAGAGCAATTCCAGGTCGTTGGCACGACGCATTCATATTTGGCAATTTTTTTATCTTTGATACGTATGTAGTGCAGCAGTGCACCTCTGGAAGCTTCGGTCGCGCCAAACCCTTCCCCCTCAGAAGGGATTGCAAGATCAGGTATTGCTGGTTTGCCCGGCGTTGCCCTGTCAGCCTCCTCCAGCAGGAAATCAGCAATAACCAGCGCGCTGATACCACGGCAAAGATGGCGTCCCAGTACAGAATTTAGCTTGTCTGTACTTATGCCCGCCAACCCGGCAAAGTGATCCACCAGCTGTTTTACCTGTGTATTTCTCCCCTGATGGTATTCGACAAGGATTCTCGCGGCAGGGCCTACTTCGACCATTTTTCCTTCATACCGGGGTGCCTTGATCCAGGAATAGGCCTCGGATTTTTTCGGGTCAGGCTTAAGGTTTCCATTTCGCACCTGCAGTCCGCTGCGGGAGGAGTATTTTGCGTACCGGACGTCTTCTGTAATGCGGTCAAATTTGACGGGACTGACATTCCCCTCCTGAAGCAGGCCTGGTGCAAATAAGCGGCGACTGTCAGGCTGAGGTCCCAAAGGAAGGAGTCCGTATGAAAGAAAACCTCCTTTGCTTTTGCCGACCTCCCAATACTCAGGAAACGCCTGGGCTACTGCCAGCAGGTCGGGTATATATTTCTGCTGAATAAAGATGCGCGTTTCCTCAATAAGGGATTGATATGAAGCGATCAGGTCCACTTCAGGCTGCTGGGTGCATCCGCCTGGAAATATGCTGGTGGAATGAGGAAATTTCCCACCAAAGATAGCTGATGCCTGGTTGGCTTTTTTCTGGATTTCCATGGCTTCGAGGTAATGCTTGAGCGCACCGATATTTAACTCGGTATCCTCAAGGTAATTGCCTGACAACCGTGGAAGGAAAGGAGCGGCTGGATATGTTTTTTTACTCTCGAGTTCTGTTTTTACCCACGTTCGCAGCTTGACAAGATCAGAGTCATTACCCTGATATTGCAATATTGCTGTTACATCGATGAAGTCGAGGGCGGATAACTGGTAGAAGTGGAGGAGGTAGTCGTAGAGATGGTTGGCACCCTGGATAAGGTTATGAAGAATACGACCATTGGCCGGGGTAGTTAGATTATATGCCTGCTCCTGGGCATACGACGATGCAATTGCATGGGCATATGGGCAGACACCGCAAATCCTCTGGGTGATTTGCTGTGCATCAAGGGGATCTCTGCCCTGCAGGAACACCTCGAAGCCTCTGAACATTTCTCCCATACATTTTGCATCAACGATGACATTATCTTCAATGGTCGTTTTGATATTCAGGTGCCCTTCAAGGCGCGTAACCGGTCCAAGATCAATCTTCATGTCACCCCCTCATGAATTCTCAACCAGATTATATATAAATTTTTTAATTCTCTCATATCTATATGATCCCTGTCAATTAATCCCGAGTTTTTTTCAGTATGTTTTTAATTAATCCATACTGTAAGAAAAAGGCTTGAAATCAAATGCTGAATTTTAATTTGAATCACACGAAGTATGAAACAGTAGACGAGAGTATAGAAAGGTAGACGAAAAAACAAAAAAGTAGACAGCCCCATTTGTTAGAGTAATAGAAAGAAACAGTAGACGAGAGTATAGAAAGGTAGACAGAAAAACAAAAAAGTAGACAGCCCCTTTGTTTAAGCAATAGGAAGAAACAGTAATATTTTTAAGTTCTTAGGAGATATGCAAACGTCTCTGCTCGCTTCCTTTGCCTTTGAAGTAAGTTCATTTTTTTTTCCGAAACGGTCCCGATAAAGCCTCAAATATTTATTTATTTTTTATTTTCAGTGAGTTGCGCTGATAAAATGTTGCAAGGCATGGTAATTGCAATTTTGTAATTTAAATGCGTCGTTGAGAAATATTTTTTATATTTCTGGCTGCTCGTAAGACTGAATCGTTCCGTCAGGTTGTTGTTCGGTAAAACAATGGTGATGGAACATAATTAACGCTATAGGAGGTAAGCATGAAAACAAAAGTACTGTTAATATTGAGTATCATGATTACGGCATCTTTATTTTCAAATTCGGTTTTTTCGAAAGAGTTAATCGATCTTCAGCCAATCGGGACATATGCTACTGGAATATTTGCTGAGGGTGCCGCAGAAATCGTCGCGCACGACCCAGCAACCCAAAGACTGTTCGTGACGAACGGCTATGATAAAACTATTGATGTAATCGATATTTCTGATCCAACAAGTCCGTCTCTTGCATCTGTCATTGATCTTACGCAATACGGTAAACAGGCTAACAGCGTGGATGTTTATAACGGACTGGTTGTCTGCGCTGTTGAGAATGTCAACAAACAAGCGCCAGGCACTGCCGTATTTTTCGATACCGATGGTAATTTTATCAATCAGGTAACAGTTGGCGCACTACCAGATATGATCACCTTCTCTCCCAACGGCGATTGGGTGCTTGTTGCTAACGAAGGCGAACCAAATGACGATTATACTGTCGATCCTGTAGGATCCGTAAGTATTATTGACATCAGGCTAGGCGCTGCTGGAATCACTCAAGATAATGTGAAAACAGCCGGTTTTGAAAGGTTCAACAACATGGAACTGGATTCAAGTATCCGGATTTTCGGCCCGAACGCTTCGGTAGCACAGGACCTGGAACCCGAATACATTACGGTGGATCGTAATTCACAGCGGGCCTGGGTCACACTTCAGGAAAATAACGCTCTTGGGGTTATCAATATCAAGGATGCAAAAGTCGAAGAGCTTATAGGTCTGGGATTTAAGGACCATAGCCTGGCCGAAAATGGATTCGATGCAAGCAATGAAGATAATGCAATCAATATTACACCGTGGCCTACATATGGAATGTTTCAGCCGGATACCATAGCATCTTACCGTTACATGGGGCAGACGTACATTGTCACGGCTAACGAAGGTGACAGTCGCGATTACGCCGGCTTCAGCGAGGAAGAACGTGTTAAGGATGTTGTTTTGGACCCGACCGCGTTTCCAGATGCCGAAGTGCTGCAGCAGAGGGCAATGCTCGGACGCCTGAAGATCACCACAGCTAATGGCGATTTTGATGGAGATGGTGACTTTGACGCCCTCTTTTCTTATGGAGCACGTTCATTCTCAATCTTGAACGCTGATGGTCAGCGGGTGTACGACAGTGCGGATGAGGTTGAACAGATTACTGCCAGTATTCTTCCCGAATTTTTCAATTCTGATGAGGACGATAACGACTCCTTCGATGCTCGCAGTGATGATAAAGGCCCGGAACCCGAAGGACTGGCCTTGGGGAAGGTGTACGGGCGCACATACGCCTTTATCGGGCTGGAACGCATAGGTGGGATAATGGTTTACGATATTACCAATCCCTCTGCTCCTTCGTTTGTTCAATACCTGAATACCCGGGATTTTTCGGGGAATCCAGAACTGAGTACCGCCGGCGACCTTGCACCCGAAGGGCTTGCATTTATAAATGATGAAGACAGTCCGACGGGCAACCCGCTGCTGGTGGTTTCATATGAAGTAAGCGGTACAACGACCATATTTGAGATAAGTAAACAGACAGCTGCAAATACGGGGATGTAGTATCGGCGGAAATAAAGAAAAATCAGCTGGATGTGACGTACGAGTCATATTGATCTACGCGGTCGTGAAAGGACTTTATCAGGGCCGCGTAGTTAAATAGGGGGATAATAGTGGTGTGGTTGTCTCGTGCAAGGGGAGTTTTGTACTGTTTTACTAATTTCTTGACGCTCTCTTCCATCTATGAGTTCCTTTTAAAGGAATGTAAAATTTTAAAATCATTGGAGAAGATTATGAAAGGCAACATCAAACACAAGTTCGCGGCAGCGGGAAAAACTGGAAGAATCATGAAAGTTATGTTCATGACCTTTTTTCTTGTAGCAGGAATTTATGGCCCTCTGGAGACAGTGTCGGCGGAGCAACTCAATCTGGGTATGATCGATGACAGTGCGAGTAAAATGATAAAGCGGTTTACACCGTTGATGAACTATTTGAATGACAACGGAGTTCCGGCCGGAAAAATTGTTACAGCCAAAACCGTTGACAAAATGATCGAGTTTTTTAATGAAGGCAAAGTGGATTTTATGTTTGAAAGCCCTTATGCTGCCCTGGAATTAATGGACAAAACCGGTGCTGTTCCAATATTAATTCGCGAAAAAAGCGGAGTGAAAAGCTACAATTCAGTTATTTTTGTAAAAAAGGATTCTCCGGTAAAGTCCTTTTCCGACCTGGTTGGTAAAGTTGTTGCCTTCGAGGATCCCACATCTACTTCATCATACCTTATGCCGGTTAATTTATTGAAAAATGCCGGGGTTACAGTAAAAGAATCCAGCAAGCCAACTCCTGGTGTAATATCGTATTATTTCTCCAAGGATGACAAAAATACAATCGCTCAGGTAAAAGCAGGAAAAAAGGCTGCCGCAGGTGGAATCAAGAAAAGTGAAGTTGAAGATAATCCGGATTTCAGGATGCTTTCCCCTGAATCATCTCATGTGCCCAGGCATGTTGTTCTGATCCGTAAAGGAGTTTCGTCTGAAAAACTCGAAGCAGTACTCCTGAAAATGATAAATGATTCCGGTGCCAAGGACGTCCTGAAAACAATGAAAACACCAACCGGTTTTTCAGAATTTGATGGAGTTCCGGTCGAGGTCATGAATACGACTGTTCGAAAGACATTAGGCTTATAAGCAAGTCTCAATATGCTGCCAGTATATTCCTGTTATATCATTATTCTGGCGCAATTTTTTATGTAGTTGCGGGTTTAACTAGTAGTACTTCAGGTATAGAGAACGATGAAAATTAGAACAAAATTGTTGATACTGCCGATCATGATTGGTGTTATTTTCATATCGGCGCTGGCCTATTCGTATCTGCAAAGTTCTCGGGTAACCCGAAATGTTAGCGGAATGTCTTCCTCGATAATAAAACAGATACAGGAAGATTCGATTTTACCCCTGATGGCACTGGTGGAATCAATGTCGCTCGACCCCTTGATTTATCAGGAACCCGAGGCTTTAAATATAATCCTGTATAACTTGAAAATGCATAATGCTATCCAGTCAGCTCTCGTACTGGACGAAGATGAAAACATATTTGCCGATGGCAAAACCGATGAAGATGATGAAGATGTAGAAGGAACTCCCTCCAATGAAAAACCATTGGATATTAATGTTAATGAATTTGTTTTTGGTATTTATGGAGAAAGGCTTGTTTATTCAAAACCGTTTGTCTCCCAGGATGAAAAAATAGGTCGCCTGCAAGTCATTTTCTCACTTGAGGATCTTACAACGAAGACAGCTACCCTGATGGAGGAAGTAGTCAGCGAAGCAGATAAAAGTCAGAGTCAAAGTCTTCGTATTTTAATCGGCTGTGTCCTGGTCATTTTTCTGGCGATAGTCCTCATTTCTTACATTTCCAGGGGTATAACGTCACCTCTCACCCAGGTTTTAAAACTGGCCCAGAAAATATCAGAGGGAGATTTGACGGCAGAGGTCACTATCAACAACAAAGATGAAATCGGTGATATGGCGACGAATCTCAATAAAGCCATTAACAACTTGAGAAGTCTCGTTGTCACACTCACAGGTTCGACAGTACATCTTGCCAAGTCATCTGAAGATTTGTCAGCTGTTTCAACACAGATGGCTTCATCTGCTGAAGAGATGAGTGCCCAGACCGACACTGTAGCGTCATCAACTGAAGAAATGTCTGTCAACATTGATGCAATAGCGTCTTCCACTGAAGAAATGAGCGTGAATATCCAGAGTATTTCTTCAACCGCGGAACAGGTGTCTCAAAATATGAATGCCGTTTCTCAAGCAACTGAGGAAGTAGCAGGGGCTATTAATGAAGTGGCAGTAAACGCCAAGGAAGGTTCATACACTGCGGAAAAAGCAATGGAAGTTTCAATTGCGTCCTCGAACACAATGAATCAGCTGAGTAATGCTGCTAAGGAGATCGGTAATGTAACCGATTTTATTAAAAAAATTGCAGATCAGACAAATCTGCTGGCCCTTAATGCCACAATTGAAGCTGCTTCAGCAGGTGAAGCCGGTAGAGGTTTTGCTGTTGTGGCGAGTGAGGTTAAGGAACTTGCAAAACAGAGTGCTCTTGCAGCTGAAGATATTTCGACACGAATAAAGGAAGTACAGGCCAATTCGAAAAATGCCGTAGAAGGTATTGAAAATATAACTGATATCATTAAAGAAATGAATACAACGTCATCAGTAATTACAAAATCGGTTGAACAGCAGACCTCGAATGTGGACGAAATATTTGGTATTATCCAACAGGCGAATGCCGGCGCAAACAATATAGCGTTATCGATCGCGGAAATAGCTAAAGGTTCAAATGACATGGCCAAAAGTTCAGCAGAGGCTGCCAAGGGAACCGGTGAGGTATCGAAAAATATTCAGGGAGTACGTCAGGCAGCAAGTGATACAAATTCCGGGGCCCGGCAGGTAAATAATTCGGCACAGGAAGTTGATACAATTGCTGTACAGATAAAGGAATTGGTAGAAAAGTTTAAAACATAAAAATCTCTTTCAATTGTATATTCCTTCCGTATGCTTTTGCAGGAAGGAAAGAAAGTTCCTGAAATGCATATTCACTTTCAGCACTGAACTACCCCTCTCCTGCCGCTTGTATGGAAGAAGACTCACGTTTTGTTTCTTATGAAATGTTAACAAATTATTGCTGAAGTTTTGTGGTAATCATAATTGTCTGTACAGAGGACATCTCTCCTCCACTGTTAAGTATGCTTTTTTTACGAGAAAGAATAATTATGATTTTCTTGCAATTACAATGTGTAATTTCATATAATCTTATTATAGCCACAAGACGAATCTAACATGTGAGAGGTATTATTCTCTAAACAGATAAGATAAAGCCAACCTGGTAGTAGGGGCTGGGACGGAAAGCTACGGATCTTACAAAAGATAGCCGGGCTGCCTTTTTATTAATAAAGGTGGTCCGGCTTTTTTTATTTTGAAGTCCTGCAAACTTAAGGGAAAGGAGGCTGATATGAGATTGAAATTAATTTCACAGGATCTCCGGTACATATCGTCAGCGTACTGGAGATAACAAAATATGACATTGCTTCCCATGGCAAATTAATTAGCAAAGATATTGTGGAGGAAATTTACAGATTCACCAAAACCGGAAGAAGATATAACTTTTTTATATCCTTTTTTGTTGATTTCTAACTTTGGAGAAAGGAGGGTGATACATGATTATTGCAAAATGCAAACTTCTTTTTGGTGTATTGATAGCGGTTATTCTGTTGTTGGGATTTGGTCCCCAGAGCGTTCAAGCTCAGGAGCAGGGGGATGACCAAACTGCTATGGAACAGATAGTCGTCGAGCCTGTTAAACCTTTTGTTGCATCACCGCCGCTGCCCCGGAAAGCTAAACCACCCACGACACTGGAACCATACCCTGAAGGAGGTCCAGAGCCAGAGGGTCCGATACCGACCCCAACTCCGGTCGATGACGGAATAATTCAAAGCGATGGCGAAGAAGAGGGAGTCAGGTTATTGGAGATAGCTCCTCCAGACGCTCTCTCAGCACCTGCCATTAATGTAGCAGGAGTTACTGCTTCTGCTTTTCCCCCTGACACCATCCTTGATGCGGGACCTGACCACATCGTTCAAATGACGAACAATACAGGCTACATCGTGTTCGATAAGCAAGGCAACCCTATCGGAGGGGCCACACCGAATGCTGCAATACGGCTGATGTCATCCTTATGGCCGGCAGGGGATGTATGCGCACAGGATGATACCGATCCAATCGTTGTGTATGATCATTTGGCTGATCGCTGGTTGATTGCGCAAGTGATTCGCGATCCTGCGGCGCCAGGAGGCGGCGCATTCAATCCTCCTGGGCCCGCACTCTGCATTGCCATTTCAACGACCCCTGATCCCACTTCCACCTGGTACGCTTACACATACGACACAACAGATTTGAGTGGGATATTTCCTGATTACGAGAAATTTGGAGTATGGCCCGACGGCTATTACATGTCCTCACACGAAGGCAGTAATTCAGGCGTATTCGTGTTTGATCGTGTGAATATGCTAGTCGGTGCCGCGGCGGGGTTCATAAAGACGACGATTTCAGCACTCCCGCCAAGCGCTGGGGTACGAAACACGAGAATTTTACCGGCTGATCTGGACGGCCCTGCTCCTCCGGCGGGAACTCCTAACTTTTGGGTGCGCCCGGTGGACGGACAGCAGGATACCGGAAATCCAACGGATCGTATCGAAGTCTACGAAGCCGTGACCGACTGGTCGGTGCCGAGCCTTACATTTAGCCTCGTGGATACCTTGACTCCCGCTGCGTTTAACATCATGGTCTGTGACCGGAACGGTGGCGGGGGCAGGGACTGTGTCCCGCAACCTGTTGGGAACAACACTGTTGATGCTTTATCGAATCGGCCTATGATGCAGCTGAAATTCCGCAATTTTAGCGGTGACTACAGGATGGTTTTTAACCAGACGATCAACGTTCAGGGAAGCCTTCAGAGCGCGTTGGGGTTTCCTATTGCGGACGAAGTTGCCGGGATCCGTTGGTACGAATTGCGGAAGAACGGTCCGAATTGGACAATCGAGCAGCAGGGTACCTATTCACCACAGCCGATTGGAGTATCAACTGAGGCAGAGTTGCTCCATAGGTGGATGGGAAGTATCGCTATGGACAATTTCGGCAGCATGGCCCTCGGCTATAGTATCGTCAATTCCGACGCGGCAAACCCTATTCATCCAGGGATAAGCTATTCAGGACGGCGTTTTGATGATATCCCGGGTTCTCTGACGCAGATCGAGCAGTCCATACTCGTCGGAGTCGACAGTCAAGCCGGGCAAGGAGCCCGTTGGGGTGATTACAGCGCGATGACCGTCGATCCGGTAGATGACTGCACATTCTGGTACACTCAACATGTGGCCGACCTGGCTGGAGGTGGGGGCAAGCCGACGCAGATCGCTTCATTTCGCTTCTCCTACTGCGCAGCCGACCTTGAGATTTTCAAATATGCCTCACCTGATCCGGTCCTGGCAGGCGAGCAGCTCTATTATGACATTACAGTAGTAAATCATGGCCCTATCGATGCCGCCAATGTCCAGGTTGTTGATACACTGCCACCGGGAGTTACCTACGTGACCGACACCGATGCATGCGTAGAGGCTCCGGCCGGGACACTTACCTGCGACCTCGGGGACATTGCCAATGGGGATTCGGTGTCATTCACAGTCAAAGTGGCAGTCGATCCTGACCTGGTTGCGAATGCCGGCGGACCTACCACGATCACGAACACGGCGGTTGTGAGCTATGACAATGACCGGCCGGACCTGGATGAGTCCAATAATGAAGTGAGCCTGATGACCATCGTTGAAGACAAGGCTGACCTTGAAGTGACCAAACTGTGTAAGCCGGACGGACCGCTGCTGGCAGGTGAAACAGGAGAGTGCACTGTTTTTGTCGATAACCTTGGTCCCTCCGAGGCGCGCAATGTCGTGCTGACAGACACTCATCTGAGTGACGGCAGTTTTACCTTTGGAGCGATAGCGTCAAGCCAGGGAAGCTGCTCGGAAAGCGGTGGTGTGGTTACCTGCGGTCTGGGTGATCTGCCGGCAGCTTCTCCCACAGAGCCTGGCCGGGCCACTGTCACCATTGAGGTCACGGCAAATGAGGCCATGGACATCAATAACGTGGCTGATGCTGTAAGCGATACCACGGATCCAGATTCATCAAATAATCAGGCAGAGGGTTCAATCTCGGTAACAGCTGTAGCGGACCTGGGCCTGACCAAGTCCGATTCACCTGACCCGGTCATTGCCGGCAATGAGCTGACCTATACGCTGGAGGTCACCAATTACGGTCCATCCACGGCAGTAAATGTACTGATCAGTGATATACTGCCGGCAGGCGTATCCATCATCAGTGCAGTGGGATCCGGTGGAGCAGCCTGCAACGCCGGCGTGCCGGGTGATGATAGTCAGCCGACCACCTGCGCGTTTGACAGCATGGCATTTGGCGCGACGGAAACAATGACCGTGACCGTTGATGTCCTGCCGCAGACGACAGGTCTACTGCACAATGATGCCCGTGTTTTCAGCGAGACCTTCGATGATGTTAATGAAAATGACCTTGTCACGGAGGATACTACGGTTAATGCTGAAGCGGACCTGACAATCACGAAAACCGACAGTCCGGATCCGGTTCTGGCCGGCGGTCTTCTGACGTACATCATTGATATTTCCAACAGCGGTCCATCAACGGCAATGGATGTAACTCTGACCGATACCCTGCCGCCCGAGGTAAGCTTTGTTGGAACGGTTGAGCCGGCCGGGAGCCTGTGTGAACTGGTGAACCCGGGTACCGTGTCCTGTACTCTCGGCAACATTGATCCCGGCAGCACCGCCACGGTATTCATCGAAGTCCAGGTTGATGCGTCAGTACCTGATGGAACGACCATCTTTAATACAGCCGAGTTATCTTCCGCCACATCTGATCCAAGCGCGGCCAGTGTGACTGAAGATACCCTGGTCAATGCCGAGGCAGATCTCTGGATTGACAAGACCGGGAGCTTTCCCACCGGAAATCCATCCAGGACAATTATCTATTATCTGACTGTGCACAATAGAGAAGGATGCTCAGAGGATGATCCGCAGGTTTGCGGTTTTGGCGGACCGTCTGATGCGCAGGATGTGGTTGTTGTCGATACCTTGCCTCTGACCAGAAAGAAGGCCATTGTCGACTTTACCTCTGAGAACTGCTCCTACAGCAGGATGACTCATACTGTAACCTGTACGGAACCTGTTCTGCAGGCAGGCTCGAGTGTAACATTCGAGATCCAGATTGATGTTAAGGGTCGTGCCGATGCGATCACCAATGTTGCAGATGTCACGAGCAGTACTGCTGACCCGGATATTGGCAATAATCATGACGAACTGCTTATGGTCGTGAAAGGAGGCACGGGCAGGCGCAAAAAATAAGGAATACCAACCGTCAATCTAATGAGTGATATAACTTTGTGAGAGCAGCGGATTTAATCCGCTGCTCTTTTTTATATGCAAAGGGTTGTGATTCTTCCTGCTTTAAATTCACCTAAAGCATCAAAAAGTTGAATTAAATGAGGATATAGCATAATACTAAAGTGAAAGAGTAATAGATTCTTTACAGGATTTCTCCAATGAAGTTGACAAAGAGCTGCATTTTATTGTGTTGTTGTATTCTCACCGTCCAGTTGATATTGCCCACGTTTTCATATGCAAAGCTGTATACCTGGACAGACAAAAACGGCATCGTCCGACGAACGTATTATCCACCGCCACCGGATCAGGTCTGGAAAAAAAAGTCGTCCGGCCAGAGATCAGCCGTACAAAAAAAAATCACCAGAAACCAGGTTGATCTGTATGTGACAAGTTGGTGTCCCTATTGCAAGCAGGCTATCCAGTATTTTCAGTCTAAGGGTGTTAAAATCAAAGTCTATGATATTGAAAAGGACAGGAAGGCAGCGGCAAGAAAGAAAAAGCTCGACAAGAATAGCGGTGTTCCCTTTGCTGTTGTGAACGGTACCGGAATTCACGGATATGCCCCGGAATTGTATGCAAACGCGTTGAAATAGGATCATGAGACGGGAGACCGGAGTAATAAATTCGAAATACTGAATTCTAAATTCGAAACAAATCCGAATAGATCAATTCAAATTCCCAAAACTATAGTCGAACTTGACGCAGGTTTTTTTGGATTTGGTCATTTTACAGTTTAAGTCATTTAATATTGTTTAGGATTTCGTACTTCGGATTTAGGATTTTAGAGTATGGAGACTGGAAAAAGTATGTTGAAAAGTTGTAAAGTTATCAAGTTTGTAAAGTTACAATGAGTGGACAAATTGATCCGAAAGATTTTGGCCTTCCATCGAGAACAGTCCTGGAGCAAATTGATCCCGGCAGCATCGCCATTGTCATGAACAGAAAGAGCAGAATCATCATGGCCGACGGCAGAAAGATAGTGGAGAAGGTCGGAAAGATTCAACAGGTTCGACCAACGGCCAAGGTGGCTTTGAAAACGTCTGCTCCGGTATGCAGTAAGACTCTGAAATTTTTGGAAAGCAAAGGCATCGAGGTTATGCCTGCTGAAGAGTAATCAGGAATTTTTCCATGGACTATACGGTACAGAAAGTTCAGGTCGACGACGAGTTCAAGATCTGCCCGACATGCGGATACACAGATGGATTTCATTCTATGCTGAAAAAAGACGGAGACAAGATTCAATGGCTTTTCATCTGCCCGTCGTGTCATGCTGTTTTCGATATAGGGCATAGAATTAAGTTGTAAAGAAAAGTACCTGCCTGCTTATTGTTTTACACGTGTAAGAATGAATTCTGCTGCTTCGACCATATTTTTCGCTATGTAAATTTGATCCTGTTTCTCCAGTTTGCGAACCTTGTCTTCTTCTCCCGGTTCATTGACAAAGGGATGAGGATTCCCGTTCCATCAGCGTTCAGTGCAGTCTGCACATCGCTTTCCCGGTCTCCAATAACAAAAATATCTGCGTTGTTTTGTACAACTCCTTCTGCTGCCAAGGCATTGAAGACCATTTCGAGAGAGGGCTTGAGGCATTGCCTGTCACGCACAAGGTCAGGGTGAAAGTTGACCTCCGGTTTTCGTGATGCATACTCAGATGTAGCGTACGGGCAGAGATAATATCCATGGAGCAGGCCGCCTTGACTTTGCAGCTCCTCCACCACATAACGGCAAACTTCGTGGGCTTTTTCTTCTGTAAGTTCAGGATAATCGCTAATTGCAACCCCTGCCTGGTTGGTAATCATGTAAATTCCTGCGTCGGGAATGGTATTAAGAACTTTCAAACCTTCTGCTGCCTTGGGAAGAATATCGACATTCTCCTGCCAGTCTTTGTCGCGGCCCAGAAAAAGATGTTCACGGGTGTCATTGATCAGGGTCCCGTCCCGGTCGATGCAGATGATCGGTTTGTTCATTATGGATTCCTTTCAGGGTTGATTCAATTCCCAGTCATAATCGAAACGCAGTCCTTTTTTATACGTCTTAAGTACATCGCCCAGGCTGTCTTCGGAATATTTTTGCAAGTGAAGGATTACTCCTTTTTCTGAACCGCCAAAGTCAGATTGAAACCATTTGTAGATGCTTGATACCTGCAGCTTGTCTTTTTTCATCCGGACACCACGGGGACTATTGATATATTCGCGGGCACCTTTTTCCAGGAGTTCTTCCGTATTGGCAGCGGTAAAAGCCACAGGCTGAAGGTTTGGGCAGCCGATGCTCGCGCAGTTCAGAGCGTAATGCAGCCGGTTGTCATTGAAGATGGGCCGCAGGATACGGTGTTCTATGTCATTGAGACTGATTGTTTCATTTTCGATGTGAATCAGTTTCGCGTCCCAGGGACCATTACTGAACAGGCCCGGTGAGATGTCAATGTCCATGATGCTTTTTACCGGGAAATGTTCCAGGATAACTTTTACGGTGAGGGAGTTGTAGAGGTTGACCCAGTACGCTTTCTGCTCCTGTTGGTTCAAGGTTGAGACCTCGGTTATCTGCAGCTGCTGGAGATAGGTGTCAAGAGCCTGCCGGTCTGCACCGGTTACGTCCGCATACCGGAAACGATTAATTCCTGACGGATGGCCGGTTGCCAGGTATTTCTTTAACAGCATGTCCCAGGATGTATGGTCGACGACCTGGGTGCTGTCGGAGGAATGGGCCTGCCATCGCGGCCACAGGTCGGCAGAGGGTGCAGCAGCAGCTGCTGGAAGCCATATCACAGCTCCAGTCAGGCTCAAAGCAAAGAGAATGAGAATTGCCGGATTAATCTTCATCATTACAGTTTGAAACGTGATCACCTCCCCGGCGATGTATATTCGCTTTAACTGGGGGCAGTGGATTTTCAGAGTAAAGAATAACCAACTTGCCTTGTCCTGTATAACCTGCAAATCAACTCGAATATTTTTTTATATAGTGGTTAAGACCTTCCAGGTTATCAATTATCGCAACAAGTTCTATTGACGCGTCAGAAAACTGCTGTGTAATGTTAACCGTGCCACCATTTTCGATAACCTGGCGGGCCTTTTCAAACGTTGATTCAAGCCATTGTCTGTTCGAGGTGTTATGGGCCTCTTCAAGCTTTGACTGGTTGATAACAAATTGTTCCTGAGTCATGGTTCTCTCCAGTTCAGAGCTGATAAACAGAATACCTCCCAAACTTAAAACTGCTGGCCTTCGATATTCCTGCGGAGTTGAGCAATTTCCAGGCCAAGGGATACACACTGTCTCCCATCCATGCAATCGTCAGCATCAGGGTATTCCAGATGATGCTTCAGTTCATGGTTGTTTTTTTTCAGGTCGACAACCCAGACGTTTTTCTGATTGTCATGCTCAACATCAACATCAATTCCACACTCACCTATTTCAGGGTAAAGCTCTTTAATTTTACCACATAATTCTTGTTTGCTGTGCATAATGCGACCTCCTTAATTAATAATACCTTTAGATAGGCGCTGGACCGAACCTGTAAAACCGATTCTCTTAATGTGCCAATGAACAATGTTCATATTTCAAAAACAAAAGCCGAATTGCCTTATTTAAGGCAACCCGGCTGTCTTGTCCAGATCCGTAGCTTTCCGTCCCGACCATTCGACCGGGTTGGCTTTGTCTTAAATTACATAAACCTTGTACCTATATATTATAGTGCCACATCGTGGCTGTCAAGGTCAGGTGGTTGTTATTTATATTTCCTTTTTATGGGTTTTCACCACTTATCGGCAAAGGTTTAGCTGCATACAGACAACTAAATAAATTGTTCACAGGGAGACAGGTCCATTGTAGTCGTGAATAAACTTGTCCCCCTGTAGCGTGAACACCAAGTTTGTTGATTGGTTGAGTGTCATTATTTCCAGTCATACACTGTTGGATCAATTTTTCCTTTCTGCATCAGTGCAAGAGAAAATTGCAGACTGTCATTATCAAAAGGTATCATTTCACTGGCCCCAAAGACATCTTTACTTGCTAATGCAGCTTCAGTAAGTTTTTTACAGTTGTCAGGTGATACAGCTTTGGAGGCTGAAAGAACATTGTCAGGGTTCTTGGCAACTGATACGTTTGGGACTTCATACGCTTCCAATTCAGGATAATTCTGCTTGTTCGCTTCCCACCACCAGTTTTTTACAAACCCGCCTACAGCCCGTCCTGATTTGACTGCATTACAGGTTATCCGATGATTACCGGTTGCAATCTCTGCTTTTCCTTCAGTAGCTGCCATGGCACAGGATTCACCGGATGATGCGCCTTTGGCATAGGCAATTTCTTCAGGATTATAGGCAAGTAATGCCTTAGGGTCAGATCCCTTGGGGTAAACAAAAACCCCTGAATACAGTTCCTTGCCATTAACACTCTGGACAAGACCGGTTCCTAGATTACGGGCATTAATGACTGCCTGGACAAAAGACCCTACATAGACAAGGTTTTCATCACTGCTGCTGAAAGCATCCAGAATCTGCGGATAAGTAGTGGCAATTCTCGGTTTGACAGTGAGGCCGGAATGTTTGGAAAGGGCATCGGTAATTTCTTTTGCCTGAGCGGATTTTTTCACCCATGACGGTGCAAACCAGCAAGTAATTGATTCTGTGGCATGAGAAAAGCTGGCAACTGAGAACAGGATTAGACTTGCGATACAGAGTGTGATGAATTTTTTCATGTAATTTACCCCCATAAATTAACCTTGATAGTTATATTTTGCCGTATTGAACTGACGGCATTATCATCTTCTTTAAAAGGCAACGCCATTTTATTCCTGCACTATTATTATCCCGGTTAATAGCTCAGGAATAATCGACGGTACAGGTCAGCAGAGATGATGCTTAACAATAACGGGTTGTATCAAATCAAAAGAACAAGAGTACTGATTGATGCAAGGACCTGGTTGGTTGGTGGAGAGTTGTTGCGGGAAGGAACTAAAGACATAACATTGTTGCCGGAAACTCCTGTTGAAAAGTGAACAATGTCATGAAGAAACTGAGGTGGTTCGAGGTCAATATTATAGCACGCTTCATTTGCTGAACAGATGTCAGCAAGAAGTATGTGGTTGGTGTTATTGCATTTGTTCTCGAGGGGAGGAGGGCGACCCTTTTCCCTGGCATGTTGCGTAAAAGGAATATCACCATTGAAATGTTGTTTCTCAACCGTAATGCTCCCGTTTCCTTCAATGCAAAGAACAGTCACTCCGCTCAAGGACCACAGAAAGGGAGATATCAGCATCAACAATACAGTAATGACAACTGTATTGGTTGGTTTAAATACAGAACACCCACATGTAGCTTTCATTTTTTTAGCGCCCCCATATTGCACTAATTACAATTTAGTATCTTGTATATTTGGGGAAAAGTCAAATTACAAAAGAGTAATTTTGTAATATTTTAATTTTTTACCAAATAATGAAGAATTGAAAACTATTTTTATTATGCGTCCATCTTTGACAGGTAAGTTGTAGAAACTAAATGAAAAAGAGGTCCTGTAGGGCGAAAGCCACTATGGTGAACAAAATGTTCCCGTTTATTCTGAGACGTATTTGATTATGGATATGGTTTGTGGGGGGAAGGGATTCATACAATAAAACTACAGTCGATGAATAGTAATACAGCGAGAAATAATGTTGTACACGTGAACCCCTTGATTAACTGATATTTATTTACTCTCTTGAAGAAGCAAATGACTTGACATAGAGCATCCTGATAAATTATATGAAGCGCATTCACTGACCTGTTTTGAGGGGGACGGGCCACGAATGCGCCGATATTATTTGTGGATAAAAGGAAGTGATATCAAATACCTTTTCCTCCTTTCAGGTTGTAAGTATTTCAATCAAGGAGAAGAAGATGAGACCGTATTCCAACAAAGCAGTGGTGGCTGCTCTCCTCACCCTGGCCCTGTTCAGTTTAAACGAAAATGTTTTCGCATTAAACCTGGACCCTCAATGTACATTAACCGGCAATTCTGAACAATTATCCCTTTGTCTTGACTGTCACGCTCAGGGGATGGATTTTTTCATGGCAACAGCTGCTCCTCCTGAGAGTATGACGGATGAGTGCGCAATCTGTCACATTGATGCCGAGGGATTTACAACTGATAATGCAAATTTTCACCATATCGAAGGGATGCGAAAGGCCCAGGAGCAAGGTTCATTTATTAACTGCCTGGAATGTCATACCTTTAATGGTCAACAGGGAGCGTATTACCAGGTCAACGAGCCATTCAACTGTTTTCTTAATTGCCATACCCCTTCATTTACAAGAGACTCTGAAGGATATCTCACTCTTCTGACTGGTGAAATGTATAGGGAAAATGGCTGGGATATTTCCGGTATGGCAAAAGGAAAAATGGGTGAAGCCCATCATTATAATTATGCGCCATCTGACTACGGTAGCGGGAGTTGCTACAAGTGTCACGCTTTTGAATGGGATCCTGAGTTGAACGCCCAGGTAACCGTTCCTGTCCCAGGCTCCGCTGGCAGTCCCCAGGATGTAGATAACATTGTCATTAAGGTTTCGCCGGGACTCGTGCATGACGTCACCCCGAACGGAACACTCAGTTTAAGCGCGGTACAGTCGGAAGGGGATATAAAAATGGTCAGGTGGTCCATAAATAATCAGCCTATATCCTACGAAACAGATTTTAACTACACTTTCAATTGGGCCGCTGTGGGCGATACCTATGTTATAAAACTTGAGGTATTTAGCTGGGATAGTCGCTATGCAAAACAGAACATTGTCGTGAACATACGATAGTTCTTCGTCGGCTTGTGCGGGAAGGAGAGAGGTAAGGCCTTTCTGTTCTGCATTCAAGCGGAGTAATTTATTATAAATGTGCCTGTCGCCAGGGAGTGGATTCCCGTATTGAGTCCACTCCCTGGTGGAGAAATTCATACGGGGCAAATTATTTTGCCGCCACATTAGTTATCCAGTACGGATTCACGAGATCTTCGAAAATGGTTATAGCCGCACCTGATCCCTGTCCGGCTGCTATGACGGTCTGTTTGTCTCCCATTTTCACATCTCCTGCAGCATAGATGCCGGGAATATTAGTCCGGTTATTGTCACCGACTTTGATACAATCATCTACGTTCAGAGCCAGACCTGTTTTCGTGCCATTTCTACAATAGGTTCATTGCCGATAACGATGAATACTCCGTCAACGAATCTGGTTGCTTCTTCACTGATTTTATTCAGGAGGACCACTTTTTCAACCCTATTATTCACTCGAATCTCACTTTGATATTATAGTCATTCAATTTATTGACCAGGTTTGTCTGGGCCATTAATATGTAACGTCGGTGGACAATGGTATTATATTTTTGACATCAGAGTATCATTTCTTTTTTTTAGTTAAACAGGTTACCATTCGTCCTTGGTTAAGGATTTAAGTGTGGTTGAACGAGTTGTTTCAGGTTAGATTATTATCAATGACATTAGGCTCAGAAGCTTTTATTGTTGACTTCAAAGAACTTTGAAATACAGAAGGAGGGGATGTATATGAAAAAAATACTACTCGCAATAGTACAGGGTCTGGTCTTTACGCTTCTGCTACTGGGGGTAAACATTAACGGAGTGGTTGCTGCGAACGGAGGGCCACCGTTTAAAGCGGGACAGATTGTGTTAGCCGGGTCACCGGGAAAGCATCTTGGGGAATTGCAGGTTGTGAAATACCTTCCCAATGCAGACTTGACAGTCGTGCAGGTGGATAAGGGCAAAGAGTTCGGACTGGTTCAGCGTTTTCTTCGTCAGGGACGCCGGGCCAGCCTCAATTATATAGCCCGTACCTCATTCGTTCCCGATGATCAGTATTACGACCCCGAGCAATGGAATTTTCAGGCGATTCAAAGCGAGGAAGCCTGGGATATATCCACCGGCAGTGGCGTCGTCGTGGCTGTCCTGGATACGGGACTGACTACTGGCGGGCCTGATGGGATAAACTGTGTACTTTCTCCGATCGATATTGTTAATGGTGATGCTGTGCCTGAAGATGGTGACGGCCACGGCACGCATGTAGCCGGTACCATCGGCCAGGCAACCAACAATGGAATCGGCGTAGCTGGACTGGCTTATGATGCGTGCATTATGCCGGTAAAAGTACTGAATGATAACGGCTCCGGTACCTTTGCAGATATATCTGATGGAGTTTACTGGGCAGTGGACAATGGTGCCAGCGTTATAAATATGAGCCTGGGAACCATTGCTCGTTTCGGGGTTCGCAGTAATTTTTTCATGGACGCTGCTCTTGATTACGCCTATGCCAATGGGGTTACCGTAGTCTGTGCATCTGGTAATGACAGCTCTAGGAGCAACGTCAGTTACCCGGCCATCTATCCTACAACAATAGCCGTGGGTGCTACTGATTACATTAATAGCGTATTACGTTATTCCAACAAGGGTGAGGGGCTCGATATTGTTGCACCTGGCGGAGACATAACAAGGGACAGGAACGGGGACGGTAATGGTGATGGTATCCTTCAGGAGACATATATCAACGGCTGGGACTATTATAACTTTCAAGGAACTTCCATGGCATCTCCCCATGTAGCAGCAGTAGCGGCATTATTGCTTTCAGTTGACCCCAACCTCACACCGGCAGATATCTACAGTGCCCTGACCACGACTTCCCTTGACCTGTATGATACAGGGTATGACAGTACATCCGGTTATGGATTGGTGCAGGCATACAACGCGCTTACAGGAACTCAGGGAGGTGGAGGTACTGATAATGATGGTGACGGCTGGACCATCGAGGAAGGGGACTGTGATGACTCCGATGCCCATGTTTACCCGGGCCATAGGGACAGCAGGGGGAGATGGGGACGTAATGGAGTCGATAACGACTGTAACGGGATAATCGACGGTTGATTGCGAAAAACAGCAACAAACAGGAAAAAAACTATTACTCATCAGATGGGCTCTGGACCAAGGGATTCAAATCTCCTGGTTCAGGCCTTTTTTTCTTTAGTTATCCAGTACGGATTCACGAGATCTTCGAAAATGGTTATAGCCGCACCTGATCCCTGTCCGGCTGCGGTGACGATCTGCTTGTATCCTCCTTCAACATCGCCGGCAGCATAGATGCCGGGGATACTGGTTCTGTGATGATCATCGACTTTGATAAAACCATCTTCATCAAGAGCGAGCCCTGTTCTGTGTGCCAGTTCGACTGCTGGTTCATAGCCAATGGCAACGAACACACCATCAACTGATATGGTCCTTTCTTCACCGGTTATATTATTCCGGAGGATCACTTCTTTGACTCTTTTATCCCCTCGAATCTCTTGGACCTCAGTATCGAAGATCACCTGGACATTAAACTTCTGCAACTGGCTGACCAGGTGATCCTGAGCCCGGAACGTATTGCGTCGGTGGACAATGGTGACCCGGACATCATTGTTGGCCAGGTAGAGAGCATCTGTTAAAGCACTGTCACCGCCACCTACGA
The DNA here is from genome assembly GCA_947259225.1 of uncultured Desulfobulbaceae bacterium. Taxonomy (GTDB): domain Bacteria; phylum Desulfobacterota; class Desulfobulbia; order Desulfobulbales; family Desulfobulbaceae; genus UBA10518. The sequence goes on from CAMYLK010000001.1 coordinate 105,555, forward strand.
CAATGACCTCTTTGCCCTTGAAAAGTGCTCCGTCGCAGGTGCTGCAGTAGCTGACACCATTGCCTGACAAGCGTTCCTCGCCGGGGACGCCGAGATGCCTGTAACTTGCACCTGTAGCCAGCAGGATCGCCCTGGCAGTATATCGGCGCCGGTTGGTCAGGATCTCAAACGGTTGGTTTTTTTTGATCTCCATTACCTCTTCATCAGGAAAAATGGGAACATACTCAAGGGCATGGCTGACCATGATATCAACAAGGGGTTTGCCGCCTATCTGGGCAAATCCGGGATAATTTTCCACGACTGGAGTCAGAGCCACTTGACCGCCCAGGGCTCCCCGTTCAATAATGACAGCCTTCAAACCGCTTCGGGCCGCATATATTCCTGCTGTTAATCCAGACGGGCCGCCTCCGATAATTGTCAGGTCAGTGTCCACCTGTTCGGCGTCACTCTCGGGAATAAAAACGTTCTGCTGTTCCAGTTTTTCCAGCGAAGCCATGAACAGCTCTTCCTGCTGCGCACCTTTTGCAATCATGACATCATTGGCATAGCAGACCGGCACACTGAACGCGTTATACTGTTCAGCCAGATCAGGGTTTGCCTGGATGTCAATAATCTCGAGCGAAATCAGTTCCGGCCTTGCTATTGCTGCTTTCAGTGCGTTTGCCGCTTGCTGGGGGCAATAAGGGCATGTAGGGCTGACAAACAGTTTGACAGTACGCGGGGTTGTGATTTTTTCGAGAATGTTCCGAGATGGATTGCTAATCCCTGATTTACCGTAACCCAGCAGGATCAAAGCCTCTACAAAGGTGCGGCCCTCTTCGCCGACAGGTGCTCCGAGCCAGCGGATAGAGATATGATCAGGGTCAAACAGCAGGGTGGGGAAGTGGTTGATATTATATTGTTGTGCAAGTTCATGGTTATGGTCGTACTCACGCAAACTTACTCTGTCAGAGACTTCACGGATTGCCCTGATGAACGCTCTCATGGCATCGTTGTACTGGCTGTTGATTGTCTGATCAGTAAAGAGGAGCAGGGGTATATCATGGTCCATATTTCCGAACAGCTCAGTCAGTTTTCTCTGGACCCCTTTCATGTCTTCCTGGGCAGTTTGCTGGCCGTATTCCCCATCATAATTTGGGTTTTGTCTGTTCATTGATTCCTCGTTTTGCCAGTGGCCTGAGAGTTTGCCTTTCGTTCAAAGTTCATCAGCAATTTCATATCTTTACTGATTACAAGTATAATGTCGGTCCGTCATAAAGTCGAGGGGGTAAAGGTAAAACCCGGTCTCATAAGATGGTTTTCCCGGCGAGGGATTCAACAAGGGAAACGGCTAATCTGCCGGTTTTATTGCCCTGGTCCAGGATGGGATTTATTTCAACAATATCGATTGAGCAACATCGGTCTGTATCAGCAATGATCTCCATGGCCAGTTGCGCCTCCCGAAAAGAGATGCCGCCCGGACTTGGAGTTCCAACCCCGGGAGCAACTTGGGGATCAAGGCAGTCCATATCCAGGCTGACATGAAGACAATTGCAATCGCGCAGCTGGTGAAGGGCATCCTGCATAACTTTGCCCATACCTCGCTCATCAATTTCTCGCATGGTGAAAATATGAATCCCAAGATCATTGAGCAGCTTTTTCTCACCGTTGTCAAGATTACGCACACCGACAAGTACAACGTTTTCGGGTTTCAGCTTGGGCCCCTTGTCACCAACATGGACGAGTTCCTTGTGGCCATGTCCCAGCAGAACAGCCAGAGACATGCCGTGGATATTACCTGACGGGGAAGTCTCGGGAGTATTGGAGTCGCCGTGTGCATCAAACCAGATGACTCCGACGGAATCACCACAGGTCAGAAGACCGCTGATGGAGCCAATGGCCATGGTATGATCGCCTCCAAGGAAGATAGGTGACACCCCGGCCTGCATAGCGCCACATGTTGCCAGATGCACCAGTTTGCATCCCTCCTGGACAGCCGTGTACAGGCTGACTTTATCAATTCTCTCAAGGACGTAACGTTGGGGGACCGGCAAGTTGCCTGCATCATGCACCTCGTAACCAAGTCGGATGAGGGCATCTGACAGGTTGGCGTAACGGATAGCAGAGGGTCCCATATCCACTCCGCGATGGTTTTGCCCCAAATCCATGGGAACTCCGATGAGGCGAATAGTTTTTTTCATTTTATTCTTCTCATTGGGAAAGATTATTCCAGAGGTTAACAATAAAATCCTGTCCATTGGTCAGGATGGCCTTGGCCTGCATGGAGCCCCTGTTAGCCAGTTTGTCTGCTGAGAATTCTGCCATATCAACAATATAAAAATAGACAGGCCGCACCTCACCGAAGGCGGTTATGGTGTAGCTCGGTGTCATGTTACCGGCAGCGATGGAGTGGAGTTGAGTCGCAATAGTGATAACCGTGGTAGCCTTGCGGCAATGATCCCGCATGGCGAGCTGGGATGAAAAGGCCTCACTGATAACACCGGGCAGGGGGCCGTCATCACGGATGGAACCAGCCAGAACATAAGGGATGCTGTTTTTTTCGCAGGCATAAAGGATACCGTCTTTGATTGAAAGTTCTTTTATGGCTGAGGAGATTGAGCCGATCCGGCAGATCCTGTTGATGACGTCCAGATGATGATAATGTCCATGGGGATGCAATTGCTGGGTATAGATGTCCTGCCCGAGCCCGGTTCCGTAAAGAGCGGCCTCAAGGTCATGGGTGGCAAGGGCATTGCCTGCCAGAAGGGCGTGGCAGAAACCATGTTCAATAAGGCCCTGCATCCCGTTACGGCTGTCCTTGTCAAAGGAGGCCGCAGGACCCAGGACCCAGACAATATACCCGTACTCTTTTTCATGGCGCAGAAGCTCGTAGAGCTCATCGTAGGATCTGGAGAAAGGGGTCTCCCTGGTACCCCTGGTACGGAAAGAGAATTTAGTTTCCTGAGTGTCCAGCGGATTTTCAAAACCGTTTACATGGACATAAATCCCATCCTCACCGTTCTCCGTGCGTCCTACAATTACCAGTTCGCCCTTCTGCAGAATACGCGGCTCCTTTACATAAAGGGTATCTCCTTCCAGGACAAGCACTCCGTCCATGCGAGACTCTCGGGCAAGAAGCCAGCGGCCGTCGGCAATTCGGATATACTCAGGATAATTTGAGGTGGCATGAAAGTCAGGCGGAGCAATACCATCTGTCTCCACAGGAACAAGGGTTGCCGGCGGCGCATTGCAGAGGGGAGGTTTTGCAAAATCTGGTTGCAGGTATTTGGGGAGCTTAAAAGCCATGGAATATCTCCGGGTTCTAAGTCACTGATGACTTCGCATATAAGAAGTATCATTGCTGCAGCTAATGTTTTTATCAGTATATCATGCCAGGCATGATAAAGGACAGAGGTAAGGCGCTCTGGTTGAATGAAGAGAGGAAAAAAAATACCATAGCTTGACATTTCCTCCTTTCCTCACAATAGGTTTTATTATGATAAGTCAGCATAAACTTTATATGTTGAGGAGGTCTCTATGGAAATAGTAATTAAAGAACAAGCACAGGAAATGTTGGAGAATAAATTGGGTCCGGAAGAGTTTTTGCGGGTCACTATTACCGAAGGTGGATGCGCCGGTCTGACGTATGGTGCAGAGTTTGCCAGGAGTATGAAGGATGATGAGACTGTTATCCTGGAGTCGGGAAAAATACGTATAGTGTCTGATGAAAGCAGCATGCAGTATCTTGATGGACTGACGATTGACTACTCAGATGATCTGATCTCAGGCGGACTGCAATTCACCAATGCAAAGGCGGGTTCTACCTGCGGGTGTGGAGCAAGTTTTAATCTTTCAGGATTCCCTGTAGTGGAAAATGGGAAATGTAATACTTGACTTTGCAGGAGTTTGAAATGAAGAGTTGAGTTGTGCAGAAAGAGAGGTGTCCTCATGGCCAAAATTATCAGGTTTGAATCAGCCAGGAATAAAACAGAAACTGTTAGTCTGCGAAAAAATCTGACTTGCGAGCATAAACAGGTGGTTGCCTATACAGTGCACCGAACGGTATGCTGTTCAATTTGCGGAACGGAACTCGATTCTTTTGATGTGCTGGTGGATATGCTCAAGGCTTATGTGCCACCCGATGCCGGCAAGCAGAAAGAAAAATTGCTGCACGGGGAAATAGAATAAAGAGATGGAAATAACTCTGATGAGGATCATTTCTGAGATCTGTTTATCCAGGGAAGGATTCAGGTGGAAAACGTTTTGAGATAAAGTGCCTGGTTGTGGGAAATATCGAAAATAAGAACAGATTTATTTTTCCTTAATTTTTTCCCTGATATAGTGTGCAAGAGTTGTTGCGTGTTCCTCGGCTTTTTTTTGTACATTCTCCAATCCCATTTCAACCCGGGCCGCACTCTTATGTCCTCCGGCGGAACCCAGATCGCCGAAGAGCTTCTGGGCCAGGTTTCCTGCATGGAGCCGGAAGCCCGCATTCCTAATGATGATTATGACCTTTTGTCCGTAAATTCCAGAAACAAAGCACCAGTTCGCCTCAGCCATTTTCAGGAAAAAATCTGCGAGGATTACCAGGGCATCAGGATCATCAGTTTTTCCCATGTTGATATAAGCGGCATTGCCTATGAATTCAAGATGCTCAAAGGCGGTTTGAAATGCAGGGAGGTTGGCCTTGTTAATCTCGGAGGACTCAATTTTTTTGATAATGTTGAGATTGACAAAGGGATAGAGGTACCTGAATGCCTTGATATCGTTGGCACTTGAGGAGCGGGCAAAATTATCGGTATCAGTCTTGATCCCGTAAAACAGGGCGGTTGCCAACCTGGCCGAAGGTTTTATGACTGCTGCCCGCAGATATTCGGTAAGCATGGATGCAGTAGCCCCGAAGTTATCACGAATGTCAATGAAAGGTGCATCAAGGTCTGGAGCCGGAGGGTGATGATCTATTATGATGTCGAACTTGAACTTGGCAAAACGCGGATGATGATGGGGCTGGCTGTCCACGATTGCCCATTTCGTAACCATGGAGGTATTTATCCGGTTGATATAAGGCACCGGGAGTGTCAGCAGCTTTACCATCGTCTTGTTATCGGTCCTTTTAATGGCATTCACCCGGCAAATCACGACCTTCTTAACCTTACGCCAGAATAGCCTTTTCAATGCCAGGGCGCTGGCCATGGCATCCGGATCAGCGTTGATCATGATGCCAAGGACGTCATCGTATGCAATGTTTTCTAGAAGCTTCTCGCACCGTTTTTTCTGGGTGGCAGGGAGTGAAGAGGGTTTCATTACCAGGTATTACTATCAGTTAAGTGTCTCTTCCAGAAAACCGGTAAATCTTTTCCAGGATTTTCTGTCCGCATCTTCCCGGTAGCGGTCAGAGTCAAATACCGTAAAGGCATGTGGTGCTCCGCTGTAGGTAATCATTTCATGGGAAACGCCTTCTTCCTCTAACTCACTTGCAAGCTCTGCAAAATCATCCATGGTGATCATACCGTCTGCCGTGCCATGCATGATGAGCAGTTTACCCCTTGTTTTGGCGTAGTCCTGCTCTTCCGGTTTGCTCAAACCGCCATGGAAAGTAGCAAACCCCTTCAGGTCTGCACCGGATCTGGCGAATTCCAGAACTGCTGCGCCACCAAAGCAGTAGCCCATTGCCACACTATTGGTGACATTAGCACCTTGTGATTTCGCGGTATCCAGTGCTCCCTGTATCAGGGTGCGCATCTTCTCCCGGTCTTTATACAGTTCACCTGTATGCTGGCGCTTGTCTTTTACCTCCGTCGGTCTTTTGCCGGCGCCGAACAGGTCGGCGGCAAATACGGCATAACCCAACTCGGCCAGCATATTGGCACGCTTGATTTCATAGCCGGTGAGACCGTCCCAGTCATGGATAAGTAATATCAAAGGGGCCTTGGCTGAGGGGCTGATATAATATCCTTCATACGATTTTCCGGCAACATCATAGGTGATTGTCTTGCCGGAAGCATTGGCGGTCGATACCGCAATCAGGATAAACAAAATCGACAGAAATAACTTCATTGCAGTCCTCCTTTCCCTGAATTGTGCAGATATTTTCCTGCGTTATTTCATAGAATATATCATTACTTCCTGATTACAACCATCAATAAGGGTTTCGCACCGTAAGTATTCAACATTTCCCATTTGATCTTGCTTTGTCATTTCTTCTGCCCGCAGGTTCATTGGACTATTCCTGGTGTCCTCATAACGGATAAACTGAGCTTCCTTGCCGGGACAGGAAGAATAATTTTCAGCCCTGGATCGATTATTCTATTTTATCTGCAGCGATTGATCCAGCAGCCGCTTTTTTTTCGCTGAATATTGCTCATTGGAAAGTACACCGCGCTCGAATTTCTTTTTCAGAACTTTCAACTGTTGTTCAATGGTATCTTCAGCCGTGCTTGCTTGTGGTGAGGCGTTGAAATTCTTTTTTTTCTGCTGTTTAAGACGTTCAGCCTCTGCTTTTATATCTATCAAATCCATCTTCAGTTCAGCATTTCCGTACCAGTGCGTATAGGCCGGATTCTGATGATAAGCTCCTTTTACTGTTTTGGCAAAATCGTATTTTTTCATCTTGAATAAGAGACGTTCAATGTGTGATGTGCCTTCGTAAAGCATCTGGCCGTCGGTGACCAGTACTTTGCCGCGAAGCGGATGGGGAGGCCGGTTGTCCGGCATGGGACTGAGCAGGCCGCGATCGGCCAGATCCCAGACGATCGTTTCTGCTTCATTGACCAGGGCTGCAGATTGCTCACGAATACCATCACCCCTCTCAAGCTCACGGCGGGCAAAGCTTTCAGCATGACAGTCTGTGCAGATTTTCAGCATAGCAGAACGCTGTGATTTTCTATCAGCTCCAGAATAGGGCGCACCACCGGGAGTCATTGTTAAACCTGTCGAGACATTATGGGTTCCCTGCGGCATGTGGCAACGCTGACAGTCGGGGCCGATAGTCTCACCTGCTGTGGTATAAAGGGTCCCGTGCAGTGAGGTCTCCCACATCTCCCATTGGGGATGATCCGGTCCCATATGGCACTTGGCACAAACATTAGGATTTTGCACAATCTTCAGATCGGTAAGATGATTTGTGTGACAACTGGCACAGGAGTTTTCCACCTGGTGACAGCGGTTGCAGCCGAGTTCCCGCATTTCACTGCTCTGTGTGAGAAATCGGGAGCATTCGACAGTGGACAGGGGACGCGTACTTCCTTCTTCATGGCAGAAACGGCACTCTCCAGGATTGCGATCAGGGAGGTTACGGGTACAGCCCCAGCCGGAATGCAGTCCCAAGCCATGTCGGCTCGCCTCGTGCTGTTCAAGGGCTGTTTGATGGCACTTGCCACAGGTTTTTGCATCAACAAAGGCCTGACCTGTCTCGATTTTGTTGTGGTCGCTTCCGTGACAATCCATACAGCTGATTTCGGCCCCAGCATGGGCACTGCCCTGCCATTGACTGACAGCGCCGGGAGTCTTTTGCCGGTGGCAGTTCAGGCAGTCATCGTCAGCACCTGCAAAAACAGGAAGAATAAATATTGCCAGCAGGATGGCTGATTTGGATATGACCCATTTCATTGTTCGAGAATCCTTTTCTGTTGGAGTAAAAATTCCTGATTATTTATCAGGCCAGTACTGCGCCACTTGCGAATTTCCAGAAGATTTCGTTGGATTTCCGGGGTCAGGGGCCTGGATTTTTTTATACCGAGACCCGATAACCTGTAGAGTAGGTTCCTGTGACGGATAAACAGGTGACCGGAAGCTGTAAAGTACCCGTCAACGCCCGGAGAAAAGTTGGTGATGTTCATGGTATCGTCAAAAAGTTGACCATCAGCAAGCAGGTATTGTCCCGAAGGGGATACTGCCAGCTTACGCCCGGCTGTCTGCCAGTTGTAAATTTCATCGCCTGTCCATGGGGTCAGAAGTTTTACCTCATTTATGCCGTTACTATAAAGGATCATGTCTTCGTGCAACAGATAAGCACCGCCAGTTGCCGGGTCAACCTGTGCCACTTCCTTCTCGGCACCTGTTTCGAGGTGACGCAGCAGGATTTTAAGATAGGGTTCTATTACCGGGGGGTCGTGCAGGGTAGTGTAAAGAATTTCATCGCCAAGCGGAGAGATTGATAATTTTGCAGTTTTGTACAGTTGCGCACCCATGATTTTAACGGTATGAGGCTTGATAGTGACATTTTTTTCTTCAATAAGGGCTGGTGTGCCATTGGTTTCCCAGCGCCAGAGACTTGTGCGGTATGTACTGCCGAAAGAATAGTTTTTGAGGCTTATGACCAAGAAGATCAGAATATCATCAGTTACCCAGGCCAAGTCAGAAATGGTTCCATCGGCACTGTTCTGAGCGGTAATATTGCCCTCAGTACCAAAGATCCGCAGTGTGGAGTTTTCATTGGCGGGAAAGGCAGCAGCCAACTTGCTGCCGGAAGGGCTCCAGGCCAGAGCAACCGGGCTGTCTGGACTGAGTTGTGCTGTTCGGTTAGTATCAAGTTCCAGCAGCACCAGGCCATTGTCATCCAGCGCGATTCGCTCACCGCCGGGGTCTGGTTTAAAGGGAGTTCCGGCTTCGCTGGCAGCAACTCTGTCAAGGTTCAGATTGTCAGGGAGGTTTTGCACCGGTAAACCAGTACAGCCCTGAACTACGAGAAGTATTAGCAGCATTAGGGTTGCAGACATGTCCCTGTGATATTTTCGGAGGGGATTATATTTCATGTTCCGGATTCTCTTCTGATTTAATGTAAGTATACTGCATGGAAATGAGATTTTCTTTGATCCAGGTCAAGGTAGTCCTTGTCTGGATATTCAATCGCGTAATGAAACCCTGAAATGTTATGAAAAAGCAGGTTTTCAGGGCACAATGTCAAACTTTTCGTCAGTATCAATTATATGCCAACCGGCCTTCCGTATTTCATTTCGAATCAGGGCTTCCCTTCCTGGTGCCTCGAGGCTGATTGCAGCATAAGGTCTCAGGTCATTGGCGTGACCGGATTCGAGCAGGCATCGTACAGCAATGCCAAGATGACCAGGCAGGCCTGAGTTGAGCATCTCCCTGCAAATAGCGGGTTTTGTACTTTTATCAGCTTGTAGGTAACGTGCATAGAGAAGTGAGTTTTTGTAACCGCTACTCCAGGATAATGATGATGGTGCTCTTTTTATAAATTCTTCAGGGCTGACAAGTTCCGCAAGGCTTGTCATGAGCGCGTCGCGGGAATTTGCCGGGGCACCTTCTGTGAGGATGCTGTTTATCGGTTCTATTGCAGACATGTCACCCAACCGTGCCAGGACGTAAAGCCCTGCCGTTCTTTTTTCCAGGTCAGGGTCAGTCAAAATCTCTTCGGCAAAGGGACGGCCGGTGGTGTCACGGTGCAGGCCAAACCAGGTAAAAGCCATACGCCGGGTATTCCAGGGTTCATTACTACTTGCTGCAATATCAGTGATGAACAACTGGGCATCTTTAGTTGCGGGAAGAAGGGCGAGGGCTAAGAGCGCATCTCTACGCAGCGGGGTCTTGGGATTGTCCTGAAGAAGTTTCAGAATTACAGGGACTGAACTCGTGTCTCCAATCGTTCTCATTATCTGGAGAAGACGTTGGGCATGACGAGGTTCAACGTTCGGCAGCAGGAGAGCTTCATGTACAGCCGGCAGTACCTCAGGCCCCCTGTCAATAAGCCGCGGACCTGCCCGGCGGGCATCATTGCCGGAAAGTGCTGTTATGTCCTCCTTGATTGAGGATTGGGGTATTTTGTCCCTATACATTTTCCGCATTTCAATCCATACTTCGGGGGAGATAGCATGTTGGGCAGAGGCTGGCACAGGAATGCAAATAAAAAGAAACAGCAAACAGAGACAGGCAGAACCAAATTGGAATAACCGGATTTCTGCAGCGAAGATTGACTGAGAAGTGGATTTATTCAAATCGCTACCCCTGAAATATACCCTGTAAGAATAGTATATGGTCCACTGGGCAGGACTATGCATTCAGGAGCCTGCAGCTTCATTTAAATCAGCCAGCACCTGTTTTTCGTCAACATTATGCATCATGGCGCTTTGCCGGATAGTCTCTGTGGCCTGGCCGGGACAGGAAAAACAGGCATCACCGTAATACTTTCTGAATACCTTGTCTGTGTCAGGATACGTCTTGAGTATATCGCCGATCACGTGATTGTGGGTTATGGGTTTACCTTTTTTAATGGTAGATTGGATCGAGGTTAGGCTGATGGTTTGCGGTTGGGGACTTTTTTCTTTCTCAAGAGCGTTGGCAGCCTGGTTGAGCAGGCTGACCATCAGGTCAAGGTCGAGTCCGTGGCGTTCGCAGGCCATACCAAGAGTAACCGGTAACCCCTTAACCTTTTCAAGATGGTCTGGGTCTTTAAGAGGTGTAAAACCGTTGCTTATAAGAATATCAACAGATTCCGGCCATTTTGTAACAATATCTCCCATCCTGGTATCAGGGGTGACGTACACCTTCGGTTCCGGAGGTGCTGCTTCCATCTGTTCACTTTCTTCAATTACTGAAGGTTCCAATATGGTCATGCCCAGGTTGACGGCAAAGAGAGCTACAGAGATCACGTTGAGGAGGGCAAAGAGGGTGAAGCCCGCTGACGGGCGTTCCGCGGCAGTGGCAACCATACCGACCAGTCCGAAATTGGCAGCATAAAAATGGAAGGGTACCAATTGCGGCCACTTGAGAGTTTTGGCATTGAATCTTGGAAGTATAAAATACCCCACACCATATATCATCATGGCCATGAATCCGAGAAGGTTGAAATGGATATGGGCAAAAGAGACCCATTCCGGGGCAGAGGTGGTACCCATCCAAATGCCGAGAGCAGCGGCAAGGAAGAAATAAACAAGAGAGGCAACCACAAAACCTTTAGTGTATCGATCCATTAACGAACCTCCTGTTTACTTAAACTCGTCGAATTTGTGAAAAGTAACAATTCAAATAATATTTATTTTATTGCAATTGCGGCTAAATTAGCAAGTCTGAAGAGGAAAGAGTAAACTCCTGCATTCGCTGGAGTGAAGGACGAAGGAGTGGAGTTAAGAGGTACGGTACATCGTATTTGTTCTTTAAATTCGAGCACCTGCAATGTTCGGATTGCAAAAGGGACAGTTGACAACGTTCATTGGTAACAGGTAAAATAAAATATCTGAATGAAGATCAACTTGTCGAAATACATTGACCGACTGTTATATAATCTGACTGTTCATGTGCCTTTCGGATGAGGTATATAACATCATATGAACAGGAGAGTATGGCAGTTTATACATCAATTGGGTGTGACGTTGTAATAATGTAATGGGAAGGCTGAAACACATAGTACTGGTAGGGGTCAGCCTGCTGGAAGAAGGGATCACGGAGTTCGATTCCTGGTCACAGAAAATGATCGAGCAGTTCGGCTCTGATATAGAGCCTCATCTCGAAGACATTATGATAAACGCGAGGGCCATAAGCTCATCGTATGCACCGGACCAACCTGCAGAACCCAAGAAGAAAGAGAGGGGTTTATCTATGACACACAATGTCCTGGTAGTAGATGACGAACCAAATATTGTTTTATCACTGAAATTTCTGATCTCGCAGCAAGGCTATGAGGTCCGTACGGCTGGCAGTGGGAAGGAGGCTTTAAAGGCATTGGCCGAACAGGTACCGGACCTGGTACTCCTTGATATCATGATGCCCAGGCCTGATGGGTACGAAGTATGCCAGAAGATACGTGCCACGCCGGAATGGAAGGACATCCCGGTAATAATGCTGACAGCAAAGGGACGTGATGTGGAAAAGCAGAAAGGGTTTGCCATGGGGGCAGATGATTATATCACCAAACCCTTTTCGACGCAGGAGCTTGTCGTAAAAGTGCGGGAGATGATTGAGGAGAGAAGTAATAAATAATTTTTCTGGTCTTTTTGTACAAATCGCTCCGGTTGTTTTCCAGATGGTTACCGGAAACGATTCTTACAGGAGGGAAATTTTTTTAATACAAGCCGGAGGTCGCTGAAACATTGGCAACAATAAATAGAGACCTGGTGCGCCTCGAAATAATTTTGCGGGAGCTTAAAGAGGCGGTAATAGTATGTGACCCGAACGCGAGGATCCTTCTTTATAATACAGAAGCAAAGCGTCTGTTTCAAAACAATGAAGCAATGGGTCTGGGGCAATCACTGTACGGTGTCTGTACAAGGGCTCCCATCGAGCACACCCTCCGCATAATAAAACATCGGGCGGTGAACAGGGATTTTGCTGATCTGGAGGACAGCGATGCCCGGTTCGTCTGTGCTACGATAGACGATGCAATGCTACTTCATTGCCACATAAGCCGGATATCCTCAAATGATGATCAGGAATGTGTTTTTGTTTTCACCTTTGAAGATATCACAAGGCAGATCACCGAGAGAGGCAGGCAGGGGTTTCTTTTGAACAAGATGATAAAAGATTTGCGCGCCCCGGTAACCAACCTGAATGCAGCGGCAGAAAACCTGAAGAGCTACCCGGAAATGGACCCGAAAATCAGGAGTGAGTTTGAGGATGTCATTATCAGGGAAAGTGAAGAGTTAACCAGACGTTTCGAATCCGTTGTTCAGGAATCCATAAATATAGCAAATACGCAGTGGCCTCTTTTTGATGTTCATTCGGCGGATCTTATCGGATGTGTTGCCCGCCGATTCAAAGAGGAAGATGGAATATCGGTGATCATGACAGGCGTTCCGCTCTGGCTGCATGCCGATTCATATTCCCTGATGCTTGTCCTGGAAAGTCTAGTCTGGTTTGTAAGCAAGTCCTGTAATGTATCAGAAGTCGATATCGAGGCTTTGCTGGGTGACCGACGGGTTTATCTAGATATTGTCTGGCATGGAGAGCCGATTCTCCAGGCAGATGTTGAATCGCTGCTTGCCATGGCATTGCCCGGCACAGAAGCAGGTATGACTGTTGCCGAGGTCCTGGAACGCCATGACACAGAAATGTGGAGCCAGCAACACCGGCGGGAAGGGTATTCCCTCCTGCGCATACCAGTACCGGATTCCCCTAGACAATGGGAAGTAATTGCGGAACCCATACCGGAACGGCCTGTATTTTATGATTTCTCTATTTCTGATGGGACGCATGAACTGAAAGAAATGGCTGACCAACCACTTTCATCATTAAATTATGTGGTCTTTGATACGGAAACAACAGGTCTACGGCCTTCCGAGGGAGATGAGATTCTTGCCATTACGGCCGTCCGGATCGTAAATGGGAGAATTCTCAGCGGTGAAACATTTGAACGCCTGATTAAACCTGAGAATCCCATCCCGGAGAGCTCACTTCTCTTTCTGGACATCACCGAGGAAATGGTTCTTGAGGAACCTCCTGTGGATGTTGTGCTGCCCCAGTTCAAATCCTTTGTCAGTGATGCAGTACTTGTTGCCCACAACGGTGCTTTTGATATGAATTTTTTCCGGCTTATGGAGGAGAGATCAACGGTCAGGTTTGAAAACCCTGTTCTCGATACCCTGCTGATGGCGATCATTGTAGATGAAAAGAGGACTGATCACACGCTGGAAAGCATCGGCCAGTGGCTGGGAGTGGATGGTACGGGGAGCCATACAGCCATGGGCGAATGCTATATCACCGCCCAGATTTTTCTCAGGTTGCTGGAATTACTCGAGAGACGGGGGATTGCAACACTCGGTGAAGTAATATCAGCCTCGCAAAGAGTGGTTGAGGAAAAAAGACAGCAATCAGGTTAATAAGCAGGAGCAAGGATGCCAGAATCAAAGCGGCAGAATGAACGGTTGACAGGGATGCTCATTGTTGGAGTCGTTGCACTCAACTATCCCATTTTATCACTGTTCAGCAAAAGCAAACTGATTTTTGGCATTCCGGTGCTGTATCTTTATCTCTTCCTGTTCTGGGCAGTCTTTATCATTTTGATAGCATTCATCTTGGAGAAACAGCCATTCCAGTCGTTGAAGACCTCTTCCACGAAACAAGATAAATCAGAATGACATGCTGCAGCAATGGATCATACTGCTCGTTTCCTTCTGTTATCTAGGCATTCTTTTTGGCATTGCTTATTATGGTGACAAACGGGCAGATGCCGGCCGCTCGATAATCAGTAATCCATATATCTATACCCTGTCCATCGCAGTTTACTGTACAGCCTGGACCTTTTACGGCAGTGTCGGGCGTGCTGCTACAAACGGCGTGGGATTCCTGCCGATTTACCTGGGGCCTACCCTCATGGCAGCTCTCTGGTGGCTTGTTTTGCGAAAGATTATCCGTATAGCAAAGGTCCACCGGCTCACATCCATTGCAGATTTCATTGCTTCAAGATACGCCAAAGACCCGGTGATTGGCGGCATTGTCACCATTATCGCCGTTGTGGGGATTCTGCCATATATCTCTTTACAGCTCAAGGCGGTATCAATGAGTTTCTCCGTGCTTACCACTTTTCAGAGCCCTACCCAGATTCTCCCTCATTCAGGTTCCATCTGGACTGATACAGCCCTGTACGTGGCACTGTTAATGGCAGTATTCGCACTTCTTTTCGGTACCCGTCACATTGATGCCAGTGAACGTCATGAAGGCATGGTGGCAGCTATCGCTTTTGAGTCAGTAGTGAAGCTGGTCGCATTCTGTGCAGCCGGTATCTTCATCTGCTTCTATTTTTTTACTGGTCCCTCGGAACTGGTATCCGATGTAGTTACGCGGCCGGAGATGTCTAAACTCCTGAAACTGGAGGTACTGCCTGGCGGGTATGCAAACTGGTTTACTCTGACCTTTCTTTCCATGATGGCCATCATGTTTTTACCCAGACAGTTCCATATCCTTGTTGTGGAGAACGTTAACGAGGAACATGTGAAAAAAGCGAGCTGGCTTTTTCCTCTCTATCTTCTGGCGATTAATATTTTTGTGCTGCCGATATCAATGGGAGGTTTGATATTGTTTTCGGGATGGCAGGTTGATCCCGATACCTTTGTGCTGACACTGCCGCTTTACGCTGATCAGCAGCTTCTTGCCCTGTTTGTTTTTCTCGGCGGGTTGTCCGCGGCAACCGGAATGGCAATAGTCGCCACCGTAGCCCTCTCCATTATGATCTGTAATGATCTGGTCATGCCGGTTCTGCTGCGTCTTCGCTCATTTCAGCAAAGGGACTTAAGCAGCGTTCTACTTGCCATCCGCCGGGGAAGCATCTACGTAATCCTGCTTCTTGGATATGCGTATTTCAGGCTGATCGGTGAATCGTATGCCCTGGTCACCATAGGGCTTGTTTCCTTTGCCGCTGCAGCTCAGTTCGCCCCTGTCATCCTGATCGGTATATATTGGAGGAGAGCTAGCAGGAGAGGAGCCATTGCCGGGCTTCTTGCCGGATTTGGTGTATGGGCTTATACTCTGCTTATACCTTCATTTGCAATTTCCGGATGGATTCCGGCTTCAATCCTGGATCCGGGTCCATTCGGTTGGGAGTTTCTCCGGCCATATCACCTGTTCGGATTTGACATGTTTGACCCCTTGACTCACTCTGTCTTCTGGAGCATGCTGGCAAACGTCGGGTTACTCGTAGGTGTGTCCCTTTTTGACCGGCAGAGCTCCATGGAGCGTCTGCAGGCAGCCCTGTTTGTCGATGTGTTCCGCCACAGTGATACTGACAGCCGATATTGGATAGGAACCGCAACTGTATCTGACCTCAAGGATCTGGTAGCACGTTTTGTAGGGGCAAACCAGGCAGTCAGGGTTTTTGCCGATTATGCGGCACATAATGAACTTGATGAGGAACCCCACGCACAGGCAGATGCGAACCTGGTAAAATTTACCGAAAGAAAACTTGCCGGGGCAATAGGTTCGGCGTCCGCACGGATAATGATTTCCTCAGTAGTTCAGGGTGAGGAAATCAGTATTGAAGGGCTCATGGAAATCCTGGATGAAACCTCCCAGGTTATAGAATACAGTCATCGCCTTGAGGTAAAGTCCCGCGAACTGGAAAAGGCCACATCAGAATTAAGGGCTGCCAACAAGAGGCTGACAGAACTTGACCGTCTGAAAGATGAGTTTGTGTCCACGGTTACCCATGAACTTCGAACGCCACTGACCTCAGTTCGTTCCTTTTCTGAGATTCTTCGTGACAATCCGTCCCTGGATAAGGAAGAGCGTCAGAATTTTTTAGACATCATCGTGAAGGAAAGTCAGAGGCTTACCCGGTTGATTAACCAGGTGCTGGACCTTGCGAAAATTGAATCAGGCAGTGCCGAGTGGACCAGGGAATGCGTGGACTTAAATGAAGTGCTTGAAGAGGCATTGGGTTCCATAAGTCAATTATTCCAGGAAAACTCCATAAATCTGAAGAAAGTGCTTCCGGTAAGTCCCGTCTATGTGCTGGCAGACCGGGACCGGCTTATCCAGGTGGCTATAAACCTGATCTCCAACGCGGTTAAATTTTGTGAACCAGGCTCCGGGCAGGTGACAGTGCGGCTGAATAAAATCGCGGGAAGGGCACGGGTAGAAGTGGCAGACAACGGGCCGGGAATTCCCCCTAGCGAACAGATACGAATTTTCGATAAATTTCATCAACTTAAAGGACAGCAGAATGAAAAACCGAGGGGAAGCGGCCTGGGACTGACGATCAGCCATCGCATTATCAAATATCATGGCGGCCACATCTGGGTGGAGAGTAAACCCGGAGCAGGTGCTAAGTTTTTATTTGACCTTCTCCTTACTGAAAAGCCTGCATCAACCTGACAGGGAACGGAACGAATGAGTACAATTGAAAAGTAAAGGGTAGAGAATATGGAGTTAAGGTTTTAGAGTTTGGATGCCGCTTTTGAAACTATCGGTTACCAGGTACGGAAGCGGCCGGTATCAATATGAACAAAATTAGATTTGGCATAATATCCTACGCCACCTTGGCGCATGGAAATTGCTACGTCGCGCAGGTCATTTGTTTTAAGGTCTGTCAAACGTATATCCAGGGCCTGTCCTTTCATATGCAGGCTTCTTTTAGCAACGCCCCCACTTTTTGAGCGAAGCTTGTCATTGGTTTTCGGAGAGCGGTATCCTGAAATAATTTCTATCACTCCTTTACTGCCGCTTTTCTGCCGGATTCCATAAAGAATTTCCAGTAATACCGGATCTATGGGGAAGACCTCTCCTGTCCGGAAGTCCCTCAGGAAATTATTGAGTTGATTGAGATCGGACGGTGAACAACCGTTGCAGGAATATTCCAGTCTAAAACGCTCCCCGGTGTGGGTATGGTAGAAAGACATCGGGTGTCCGGCAATAGATGCAATACCTGCGAAGGGACCCGTAACAGCAATACCTGCAGCGATCTGGAGGGAATGCTGTATGAATCGACGGCGGGTCAGTGATGTATTTTTTCTAAAAATCAATTTTAATTTGGATCAGCTTCGCTATCATCCCGGTTAAACAGAATTTTTGCTAATATTTTGTCACGATCATAATTATCATTATTAAATCGTATTTTGCGCTGATTGTCAACCCAGGCGGTCTGGTAAGTAATGTGGACAGGTAAAGGGGTAGATAAAGATACAATTTCCCTGTTGGCTGAAGCTATGGTTTCATGTATTCGCGCCATGGTCCATTCTTCTTTCTGCTCTTCCAGGATGAATTCTGCAAGAACAAGGGGTTTACTTACCCTTATGCATCCATGACTGAAGGTTCTCTTGGAACGGCCAAAAAGGTCCTGAGTTGGAGTATCATGCAGGTAGACATCGTACGAATTGGGGAAAACAAATTTAACACTGCCCAGAGCATTCCAGGGACCGGGATCCTGACGGAGCTTGTAGCGGTTCATCTGACGGGGACTGACTGTATTCCAGTCTATGGTTGTTGAATCAATTTCAACCGCATCTTCAGTCCAGCCGGACAGGAGCCGGACATGGCGGTCCACCAGGTAATTAGGATCCTTGCGCAACTCGGGCAATTCTTCATTACGGGCAATACTCTGGGGGATGTTCCAGAACGGGTTGAAATCAATATATTTGATACGATCACTGAAAACCGGGGTCTGGTGCTGAAACTGGCCAACAATAACCCCCATGTTCAATATTTCATGCCCCTCATCCACTGCCTTTAAATCGTAATTTGCAATATTGACCAGTATATAACGTCTGCCCATCTCATGTTGATGCCAGCGCCAGCGGGCCATATTAAGAATGATGGTGTTGAGCTTCTCCCGGGGCGTCATGTTCAGGACGGCAAGGGTGTTTTTTCCTATGATGCCATCATTTTCCAGGCCATATTCTGCCTGGAAATTAATTATGACCCTGGTAAGGTGTCTATCAAAAAGAGTTTCATCCTCAATGGTAGGAACGTCCTCCCCCAAGGCGGTCAGCCTGTTTCTGATCTGCCTGATCCGTTCGTCCCGGTCACCCTGCCGCAGGTTTCTCCCCCCATCTATAGGTTCCCAGCTGACTTTTTCCGCAATTTCCCTGAATTGTCGGAGCATCTGCCGTAAGTTCCTGTAATATTTGTGGGAAGGGGGCAAGCCGGCAAGGTGATTGGCCAGGTCCGGCGCGGCGAGTGCCTGTCTGACTGTTTCAACGGGCTGGAAATTTTTGTCACCTGCTTCGGCAAATAATTCAGGATCGACCTGGAACGGGATAATCCTGCCATATCTGACATCATGGGCATATTTAATAAGACCGAGAGTCAACAAGGTATCAAGCTGGGCAAGTTGTTCCGGATTACGGGATTTCCAGAGTGCACTGATTTTCTCAACATTGTAGTCATTCATATTCAGCCCTTCATAATCTGCATTCTTGAGAAAATGCAGAATATCCGCGGCTTTTTCATTCGGCCCATGCTCAGAAATCCAGAGGGGTTTCATGCCTGTTGCAGCGTAAATGGTGGCAAGACACAGCTCCTCATTGCTGATGGAAATTTCCTGCTGCTGCAGATTCACAAGTTTCAAAGGCAGGCAGGTGAGGTACTGTCCCATTGCGGCATGCAGTTTTTCAGCAGTCATCGAACCTGGAGGCTGAGCAAAAGCAATCCCGAAGGCCAGGAATATCAGTGGTAAAAACAGAAACTTTTTCATAAGGATTATATGGCAGGAAGATAGTTGCTAAAAGGAATAACACTTTTTATAAACATATATTCAGAACAACATACCTTATATATTTCGAGAAATCCAGACTCTGGATATGGTAGACAATTTACGGATCAGTGTTGCCTGGCAATGAGCAAAGAATTTAGTGTGCACTATCGCATGAGTGACAATGAACTGAAAATGATAGTAAAGAATACATTCTGACAATCAGGAGAAGAGAAAGACCATGAGTGACGAACCGAATAAAATTATTTACTCCATGATAGGGGTAAGTAAGTTCTACAATAAAAAACCGGTATTAAAAGATATCAACCTGTCCTATTTCTACGGGGCCAAGATCGGGGTGCTGGGCCTGAACGGCTCGGGCAAGACCTCACTGCTTAGAATTTTGGCCGGGGTAGATACGGAATTTAACGGCAAGACCACTATTTCACCTGGACTTACCGTAGGTTTCCTTGAGCAGGAACCTGACCTTGAGCAGGAAAAAACGGTCCGGGAGATAGTTGAACAGGGGGTGCAGGAGACTGTTAATTTGTTGAATGAATTCAACAATATCAATGCTAAATTTGCAGAACCAATGTCCGATGATGAGATGAATGACCTCATTAAGCGTCAGGGAAAGGTGCAGGATAAACTTGATGCCATGGATGCCTGGGATCTGGACAGCCGTCTGGAGATGGCCATGGATGCATTGAGATGTCCTCCAGGTGATACAACAATCAAGGTCCTGTCCGGCGGGGAAAAACGGCGGGTGGCCCTGTGCCGCCTGCTGCTGCAGAATCCCGATATCCTCCTCCTTGATGAGCCAACTAACCATCTTGATGCAGAATCAGTTGGCTGGCTGGAGCATCATCTGCAGCGGTACCCGGGTACGGTGATCGCCGTCACCCATGATCGCTACTTTCTGGATAACGTGGCAGGGTGGATTCTGGAACTGGACCGTGGTGAGGGCATCCCCTGGAAGGGTAATTATTCATCATGGCTGGAGCAGAAGCAGAAGCGTCTGCAGCTTGAGGACAAAAAAGAGACCGAGCGGCAGAAAACCCTGCAGCGGGAGCTTGAGTGGATCAGGATGACGCCCAAGGGTCGGCAGGCCAAGTCAAAAGCCAGAATAAAATCGTATGAGGCGCTGCTGGAAAAAGACAGTGAAAATCATGCCAGGGACCTGGAAATTTATATTCCGCCGGGACCTCGTCTTGGTAAGGTTGTGATCGAGGCGGATAAGGTTGTCAAGTCTTTTGACGACCGGATTCTGGTGGAGGATATGTCCTTTAACCTGCCTCCCGGTGGCATTGTAGGAATTATCGGCCCGAACGGTGCCGGCAAGAGTACACTGTTCAAGATGATTGTCGGCACGGAGCAGCCTGATGCCGGAACCATACGCATAGGCGAGACGGTCAAGCTTGCTTATGTTGATCAGAGTCGGGATGCCCTGGATCCTGAAAAGAGTATATGGGAGGTTATTTCCGACGGCCAGGACATGATTCAGCTTGGCAGGAGGGAAATCAACTCCCGTGCATATGTCGGGCGTTTCAATTTCTCCGGTAGTGATCAACAGCAGAAGGTGGGACAGTTGTCCGGCGGTCAGCGCAACAGGGTTCACCTGGCCCGTATGCTGAAGGAAGGGGCCAATGTCCTGCTGCTTGATGAACCCACCAATGATCTTGATGTGAACACACTGAGGGCTCTTGAGGATGCACTGGAGAACTTTGCCGGCTGTGCCGTGGTGATCAGTCATGACCGCTGGTTTCTGGACCGGATCGCCACCCATATCCTGGCCTTTGAGGGTGACAGCAGGGTGGTCTGGTTTGAGGGCAATTATTCAGATTATGAGAAGGACTGGAAGGCACGTATGGGCACAGAGGCCGATCAGCCGCACCGCATCAAGTATCGGCACCTGACGAGATAGGCGGGTGTGAAAAGTTTTGAGAGTTAAGTTTGGTGCGAGGAGGAAAAAATGGGTGATCAGAGTTGTCCGCTACAAGGTCCGGAACAACCTGAGATAAAAGTTGTAGCTCTTCATCCTGAAAAGAGGGTCAGTGATTATCAGGTGGCAATGGATCTTGCCAGAGGAGAAGCGCAAAAAAGGTTTGAGGATTTTATGCTTGTTTCCTGGTATGACCGGGACCGGGATTTTGAATCACCACCAAACACGACCGAGTGTGCGGAAGGCTGTGAGAAAAATGGTTATATACATTATGGTTTGAACCATGGCGCAGAACTCAAGGTTGATATCGAGGACGGCCGGTTTGTTTTTTTCTTCACTCCTGTCGAGTGGTAATGTAGGTTGAAAATTGAAGAAATTTAAAAGAAAATAATAAATGAGAGGTATTAATGACTCCTGAAGAAATGCGCGCCAGGGCGATCGATCTTTTTGTGAAGCGAATGCACTGAAGCCAGGCAATCCTGACCGTGGGTCAGGAGAAAATGGACATGAAGGACGAAACAGCCGTCAAGGCAGTTGGGGCGTACGGCGGGGGCATAGCAGCTTCCGGTAGTGTTTGCGGAACATTACTTGGCGGTATAGCTATGATCTCGAGTATTTACAGCAGGTCAAGTCTGGACGAGAAGGAAGATCCCCGCATGTGGGCCATGAGCAATAAGTTTATGAGGGAGTTTGAGAACCTGACAGAATCTTTTGGTGGGATCAACTGCAGGGATATTGCCAGGGTGGACTGGAAAGACAGGAACGCAGTCAAAACATATTACTCAGAACCTGACAGCAACCGAAAGGATTGTATCAGGCTGGTTGGTGATGCGGCCTATGTTCTTGGCACATTGCTCGAGCAGGAAGCGGAGAGAAAAGGAGAGCGGTCCTGATCCTTAAAACGGTATCAATATTTTATTTCATACTATCCTCCATGCCAGGATTATGGTAGAAAATGAAATTCGAATTGAAATAAACAGGGAGGTCACATGACAGAGGTCAACCCGGAACTGGTCCTAGTTATCATAGTCGTGGCGCTGGTAATATTTGCGGGAGCTGGAATTTTTCTTGGCACCCGGATAAGCAGCGATAAGAGGCGCATCAAAGAACTTGAAGATGAGCTTAACGATACGAAGAAAGATCTGGATAATTACCGTGGCAAGGTAAATAGTCATTTCAAGAAAACCTCAGATCTGTTCAGCAAAATGACTGACAGTTACAGGGCCGTTTATCTGCATCTTGCCGAAGGATCACAGGAACTTTGCACCAGTGATGCTGCTCTGCTCAAACCTGGGAACAATGAATTTCTCAAGGTTGCACATGAAGAGAGTAAGAAAGATACTGAGACGCATATTTCCGACCAGGGAGAAGAAGCAGGGGAGCAGGATAGGAAAACCGATCAGCCCGCCCAACCGGAAATAAAAACAAATGCTGCGCCCGAAAGGGAACCGGAAGAGAACCCCGCAGTCCAGGAATCAAGTCCTGTGAATGTGGATCTTAAAGAATTCATAGAAGGGGATGCAACTGGTGAAGCAAAGCCTGAAGAGAAATCCGGAGTGAAGGTTGAAGAATTGCATTCTAACCGGCCGCTGAACCATCAAGGCTGAAGTTTTTCAAGGCACCCGTTTATCTCTTTTTCAATCTGCGCTTCGGTGTCATCTCCCAGGAAATGAACTGACACAACGTCTTTCAGCAGACATGTGCCAACGGTGCATTTGATGCAGCCTATTTCATATTTGTCGAGAATCTCCCCGATTTCCGGGTGAGACTCGATCACCTCTTTTATATTTTTGTTGCCAATGTCATTGAGAAGTTTCATGGACTATTCTCCTTTCTGAAGCTTTGTATTCAAAATAGACAAAGTTAAAAGAGAAAAGTATGACTTAGGTCAAGAATGGCGCGTAATTTGGAGAAATATGATGGAAAGCAAGGAGGATGAGTATAAGCAATTATTGAAGGTTCTATAAAGATTTTTTCAATCTCCACTTAGCTGAATTATAATCAGGTTGAGATTGTAAGAACAAATCTACTTTTTGATTTAGATGAGAATTTGTTGCACACTGATTGTCAAATATTGATTCTTTGAAACTTTTTTAAATTTCCAGGGGAAAAATGTCCTGTTTATGTCTCTAGTATCAATCTATAGGGGTAATTTGATAAGATTCAAGAAGTGAAAATTTGAGATGTACGTCGAGAGGCTAAAATTTCGGTTTGGAAGAATTTTGAGCGTCACAATAGGTATTTTTATATTTAAACCGGTATTTTAAAGAGATTTCATACTATAACCTTTAAAGTCACAATAGTACCTGATGGATCCTCAATCATCTGTATATTGTCAGGACTCGAGCCAGCTTGCAGAACCATCTCTTTTAATGCCTCAGGCGAACTGTAACCAAGGTAAAAATCCATAAACCATTCCATGCTGTCACGTGCTGGATGGGTGGGTAAATATTTTTCAGCATAGATGAGAGAACCCTTTGGCATGGAGGATAAAAGAGTGCTCATTAAGGAAATAGTCTCTGCCTCGGTTAACGCCTCAAGAATCCCTACTGCAATGCAACATGTAATGTCATTTGCTATTTCGGAAATTCTTTTCAGGGATTCTTCTTTTTTCAGGTTTAATTGTATTGGTCTTACGGATTTATATTCGTCAGCAAGTTCCGCCTGAACAAACTCGAGGGCACGGGGCTCCATATCGACAGCAATAATGTCAATCGGAAGATCGGTTTTAAGCCGAGAGAGCCTTCTTTCAATGGGCGCCGCACCAATTCCTAAATCGAGGATTCGGAACTTGTGGCCATTTCGCATTGAAGAAATCGATAATAGTTCGTCAGAGACCCATTCCACTCTTTTTCGGCACGCAACAGAAGATGGATTGTTGAGTTGAAAACGATCAAAATGGTAACCGATACCTGTACTTTGCAAGTCATTGTTTACAAGCATATCAAGGAGCTTGAAATCACCGGCATATCCAAGAGGTTTTTCGAGACTGTGCCGCATAACAATAGAATCACCCAAATTTTGAAGAACTACCTTTTGAAAAACATTTCTCATATTTGTTAACTTGGAACTGTCAGCATTTTTTTGAAATATTTTGAGCTGCTCCGTGATAGTTGTAAGATAGGCACTGAACTCTTCATGCCTCTCGGTCGTTCCTTTTTGGAAGGGGTCTTCAGCACATAATTTACTGAAATAGTCCATCTTTTCTTGATAATCTATAAGAAGTTCCTCAAACGATTTTTCGTGCTGCTTTTCAATCACTCCTTTTTGCTGATAGCTTAAGCTTAAATAATCTGGTTTAGCTTGCATCAAGAATAGGTGACGTAATTCTTTTGGCAAAGCACCTTCTGAAACATTCCCTTCATCAGATCTGGTGACCCACAACATATCCATTTCACCTTTCGCAAGCTTTTCCCTGGCTTGGTTGGCAAAGCGATAAAAATCAAACGATAAATTACAACCATTTTCATGGAGAGCTTTTAGCGACATTGATATATGGATCTCATCATAAACCATTGCTTCCCGCAAATATTCTACACGACTTCCAGCACACATAAGTTCACCGTTGGCATTCTGATTTCTGCAAATGTCTGGTAAATTTTTGTGGAACCAGTTTGTCAGGGCTTCTCCTTGCCATTTAGGAAAATTGCTATAATAGATATTCCGCAAAGGTGTAGTATGCTCCTGGTTAGTTTCAAATATGGCAGTATGTATTAGCGAGGGTCCTTTGGGGTCGATTTCAGAATCATAAAGCGTCTTCCCTTGGCGGAAGCCTTTGTTGCCGAAAGTATCCGGATCTTTTTCCTTGAATGAATAAGATGACTCAAGAAACTGCTCAAAATAATCTGGTAATGGTGCCAAACGGATGAGTCCTTTACTGTCAATTTCTACCCATCCTGTTTTCATTGTTGCGGTGGCAAGAAGAACAGGGTTATCAGGGTTGGAAACTTTGTGCCATTGGCATCCAAGCAGTATATTTGAGTTAAATGGCCCTTCTTTACTTATCAGCCAGAGACTCGCTTTTATAACATCATCGACACGTGCATCGTTATACACTTTCAGGTCTACATTATTAGTCACTAACCCCCAACGCCCGGTTTCGAAGTTTCTGGAGAGAGATCCCATAATGGGTGATAATGCCACCTCCCTCAACTTACCGAACCAGTCAA
Organism: uncultured Desulfobulbaceae bacterium; assembly: GCA_947259225.1. GTDB lineage: Bacteria > Desulfobacterota > Desulfobulbia > Desulfobulbales > Desulfobulbaceae > UBA10518. The sequence goes on from CAMYLK010000001.1 coordinate 130,720, forward strand.
AATAATTCGTATGATAGATGCCGCCTGAAGCCCCTTGTGTTTCCTTGAAACTGAGTGGATAAATTTGGACAACTTCTTGCGATTTCCCATCTCCCAAACTATTTATATTCATCTGCCAGATATTATCGATGTGTTGCTGAATTCCCTTTGCGTCGCTATAGGCACCTGGTTGCGACTCAGAAAAATTTGGTGAATTGACGACCAATGCAATGATTTTTTCAGGTCCGAGGGTTAAAGAGACAGAAAAAGTAAGAATATACTGATCCTTTTCAAGCTGGGGACTTTCAAACAGGATGATATCATCTTCTAACCGTTTGGAAAATTTAATTACTGCCGTTTGAAGACCCGATGCTTTTTTAACAGCTTCCGTTGCTGCCCAAATTCTAGTTCCCGCCCGGTCATATGTTTCTGATAAGGTGAGCAGTTGCTCAAGTAATGCTAAGCTTTTTTCCCCCAAGATTGCCAACCAGTCCTTTTTCTCTCTTGAAAGAAGGGGCGAGATGTCACATCCCTGCGGGAACTGGCCTGCAACGCACAAAATGTAATTGTCATCGTGTGCAACTGATATATCAACTGTTTTTGAGAGGGGATCTTTAATGAATGGTTTTCCTGAAATATTCCAATCTATCTCTAAAGAATCTGGCAAACTAATATCAGAATTCTGGCCGAATTCATTAACTGCATTTTTCAGTAAGGGTATTTCATGCTGGTGCCGTTTATTTTTGTCGAGGTTATGAATGCCTGGAAAGTGTTTGATGGATGCAGCCGGCAGCTGATTTTGCAATAATTTTCGAATTCGCACAAGCCCTTCTTCTATAAGCTTTTGATCTCTTGGCTCTGGAGACAATAAGTTCTCAAGGCTTGGATTTTCAGGCATGTGGTCAAGAATACGAAGTTTGTAACCATATATTTTTTCTATTAATTTTCCATTGCAATCAAAACAGGACACCTCACCGAGTAAATGTTCATTGGATTGTTCGAGCAATTCAGTTTTAATCCAGAAGGCGTCAGCCGGATGTACGTCGTTGCCTGTTCTTTCGATACGCTCAATCGCAACAGGCAGGCAGGAATATTCTGGAACTAATAATTGTATCGATTGCAACATGGTATCTCTGATATAAGGATTCCCGAAAGTTTCAGCTTCTGAACGATTGGGATACTCTTTAGTGTCTTTCCCAGCATTTGAATTTATTGGTTCTGAAAGAAAAAGACATTGTCCCGTGCCATCCTGTTTCCTTTGAAGCTCATAAACTTCTTGTATGCATTGAAAACGACCACCTTGAAATAAAAATCTTCCATAAAGGTCAAGTTGCGGGGAAATGGATAAAGGTTTTTCAGGAAAGTCAATGGTTGATATTTCATGGCGGGCAGCTTTGCCAAACACAAAAGTAGATTGAAAGTGATTAACTCGAAATCCTGTCTGGTCAGTCCTGATACCAACCTTTAATCTATAGTCTTCATTTGTGTCTTCCCGTTCAAGCAGTTCACATTGGACCTCCATGACTGTTCCGTTTTCAGGGTTCACGGGAATTGGGCGGTCAAGTCTGATGTCTGTAAGCTTGGTTAAGTTCAGGTCAGGCTTTTCAAGGAGCCTTTCTGCCACTTGCATCATTGCTTCAAGGCCAAAAACCGTTGGGAAGAGGTATGACCCTTTCCAAACATGATCTTCCAGGTACGAATCTTTTTCCAGGGTCAAATGTGTTCTTGTCGTTAACTCTATTCCCTTTTGAAAAAATACAACCTGCTCAATAAAGGAGAGTGGATTTTTGTCGACAATATCAGTCCCTGCCGAGACCTCTCCAAAATCATGCGAATGAAATGAAGAACGGGGAGAAATAATTGTTTGTGTATTACCGGGTGATTTTTCAAGCAGCTGTATAAACCTCGTGATTCCTTCTGATGCAGGAATTGCTTCAATACCCATATTTTTCAGCCTGTCAATGCTGCCACTTTCATAGCCCATTCCCACTTCATCCCAAATGCCATATGCAAGGCTTTGCACCTCGGTTTGTGGATGAGTTAAGGAATACTGGTAGAGAATAACATCAAGAACCTCGTTGGAAAAACCGTACCAGGCGTTCCCCTGCATGCCGGTAACTCCAATAATGGATGAAAATCCGATCCACATTTTTAGCTGGTTTTCCCGAAGAGCCTCCATGAGATATAATGCCCCTAAGATTTTTGGCCCAACCTCTTTCAATGCTTCATCAGCACTAACCTGTTCACATCTCCTTGGAATGTTTACTGCCGCACCGTGGATTACTCCAGTAATAGAACCAAGGTCATGGTGAATCATGTTCACAGTCTCTGTAACCATGTCTGGATCAGCGACATTGCATGAATAGTAGTTACATTCAATTCCGTTTGCCTTGAATTGCTCTAAGGCCTTTTTTATTTTCGAATCCCCACTTTGGGTCCTCCCAACCAGGGCCAACTTAACTTTTTTTGTCTTTAGAAATTCTCTTACACATTCTGCCGTGATGCCCTTGGCACCCCCGGTAACAAGAATGACATCATTGGGGAACCATTGAAGGGATCTATCTGTATAGGAAGCTGGCTCAAGAACTGAGATTTCAGGAATATAACGTTTAAGGTTTTGGTCATAACCGCATTTGACGTAGCTCTCATTTTGAGCAGATTCTTGAAGAACAAGAGATGCAATTTGGTCGGGCGAAACAGTACTGTCCATATCCACGACCCTTACCTTGAGGTGTTCTCGTTCACGAAACAGGCTTTCTGCCATTGCAGATGCACAGCACTGTTCAATGGATGTCAGCTTTGTTTGCATCCCGAACGATCCATTACCAAACTGTACAAATATTATTTCCCCTGGACTTGACGAGTGCAAGCAGGATATCGCAGTATGGATACGGTTGATCATTGATGAAATTATGGTGTTTGGTGATACATCGCTCTCCCGTTTTCGGGGCAGAATTGAAACCACGTTTGACCATTTTTGTGAGGTTAAATCATGACGAGAACTATAGTTTTTATACGTCCTTATTTCTGATGATGCACCATATGTTGACAGTTCCTTTTGGATAGACAACGCAACTTCCATTTCATCTGTTTCGCATAGTAATAGAAGCTGTTTTTCTGCCAAAATGTTGTTCAAATCCTCTATGTTTACCTGTGGTAGGGATTCTTCAGTATACCGTATTTCAAAGTTGCGCACCCATGACTGACTGTACTCATCGGACAAAGTCTGCTCGGCAATAGCCTCTTCTGCCACTTGCTTATCTCGTTCTGGCAGGGATAAGGAGGTGATTTTGAATAATAAAGAAACGACTTCCGCGACGGTAGAACGTGCAAAATCTCCAGGGTCAATCTGGTCTGCGATGTTTAATTTTTGAGCAGCAGAGGAAACCAGTTCAGCAGTCTTGATGGAGTCGAGGTTGAGGTCATCCAGCATACTCATTTCCATTGTCAATGAATCGGGCGGGAATCCAGTCCGCTCAGAGATCAAGTTGATAAAAAGCTCTTCAACTTCTTTTCGATCCAGTGGTTCACTATTCTCTTTTTGAGGGATGGTAAATTCATCTCCTTTTTCGCTGGTATGAGTTTCGTTGCGGCAAAGAGTCGTGAGCGCAACGGCTACTTCTCTTATTGTCGACTGGGCAAACTGACTGGGGTCTATCTGTCCTTCGATTTTTAGTTGCTGGGCGGCTGTAGCCACAACCTCAGCAGACTTGATTGAGTCCAGATTCAAGTCATCCAGGAGACGCAAATCTAAAGAAAGGCTTTCTCGTGGAAAACCTGTACGCTTTTGAATCAATTCTAAAATTACCTGTTCTACAGGTACATTATCATTGGTTATGGCAAATTCTGTCAGTGGTTCTGTTGGAGAGGGAGGATTAAGGAGGCCTTTACTGTTTCTTTCATCATTCATATCCCTGTTATGAATAGTTGAAGAAGAATCCGGCATATTCTCCATGTCGACACGGATAAGGCCTTCAAGAAATTTGCCTCGCTGCTCAAGATAATGTCTCAACTGCTGGGGGGGTATATCAACCGTATCTGAAAGGGTCGATTCCAAAAGTTCAACTGTGTTAACATTAAGCTGTGCGATATCCGGATCAACCGCAAACGGTCTCTCACACGGGCTTATAAAGAACTCACGCTCCTCGGTACTGAGAAAAGGTCTGATCAGGCGGTCCTGATAGAGTTCATCCCAGTTTATGTTGCCTCCCTGGACGAAGTAACGCGCCAGAAAAATATTAAAGTCCCGGGTATGACCGGGTTGAGATTCAAGAGGGACACAGAGCAGGTTCTTTGAATGGAGGTTTGCTTTTACCAGATTTGACAAAACCTTTCCCGGACCGACCTCGACAAATAAATCACATTCTTTGTGCATTGACTGTAACAGTGAAGTGAAGTCGACCTGAGAAATAACTTGGTCTGCGAAATGGTCGGGGAGACTCTGGCCAGGCTCAATTAATTTGCCACCCATGCAGGAGAAGATTTTGGCCGCCATATTCCCTGCCTTTTCAGGTAATGGGGTGTTTCTTCCCAGCCTCTTTGCAGTCCCTTTTACATACGAAGAATGGAATGCATTCGATACCTGCAGCATGTGGGTAGAAATATTCTGCCCCTTTGCTTTATCGACTGCAAGGGCGACGCTCCGGCTGTCACCCGAGATGATTGTCTGCGTCGGGCTGTTGATATTGGCTACAACAACATATCCCTCAATATCTTGAATAATATCTTGAGCAGTTTCCAGGGAACAGGCAAGGCTTGCCATTTTTCCTTTTCCCTTTTTGGACATTGCCATGGACAGACCGCGTATGGCTGCCAGCTGTATAAGTGATTTCTCATCAAGTACTCCGGCGGCATAAAACGCAGTCAACTCCCCGAGACTGTGTCCGCCGACTGCTTCCGGCAGTATCCCGAGGCGGCGTAAATATTCAACATACAGCATTGAGGCAAGGCAGATGGCAGGTTGTGCAACCTGGGACTGTTTCAATTCATTTTGCCATTTCCTGATTTCCCCATGGCTCGCTGCTTTTTCAAGAGAACGGAACATAAGTGGAGCAACATTACGCTTCCTGATCTCCTTTAACCAGTCCGTTGCATCGTTTACCAGCTCCCTGGCCCATTCATACCGCTCAACAAGTCTCCTCGACATGTTCAACTGCTGCGAACCCTGACCGGGAAAAAGAAATCCCACCCTGTTTTTCTGCACGTTATTGCCTGCGAAAATGTCCTGTCGGCGGCTGATGTATATTTCTCCTTCTTCCAGGGGATTTTTTTTGAGTCTTCTTGAAAGAAATTGAAGCCCTCCAGAAAGTATATCAGGATTCCCTGTTGCCATGCAGGCCCTGACTTTGCTGGTTGGGTCAAATTCAACCGACAACTTGTGCGCAAGATCAGGAAGCTCTCCTATGCTCAGTCCTTGAGACAGCTTCTCCAGGTGATTTATTTTTTCCAGAAGTTCAGCTGCCGAAGGAGCCCCGAAAGGGAATATTTCAGTAGCCTGATGAGAAGCAATAAGTTTTTGTTCGGTTATGGATGTTGACAGTCGTGGTGATGGTTCACCATAACTTTCAACGGTGACATGGCAATTTATACCTCCAAACCCCATTGCAGAAATACCGGCTCTCAGCTTTTTGGATGGAGGGCACACCTCTCCTGTTACGAGGGGGTATACATTTTTCGCAGTGTCCTGGAAAACAGGGTTTGGTTCCAGGCAATTTGCAGTAGGTGGCAGAACACGTCGGTTAACCGCTGCAACAGTTTTAATAAAGCCGCCAATACCCGAGGCGGCCTTGGTATGTCCCACAATAGATTTTAAAGAGGTGATCCCGTGACGGCGTGAATCTGAGAGCTTTTCACTGCCAAGGGCAATGGATATTCCTTCCAGCTCTGTCCGGTCACCAACAGCTGTTCCGGTGCCGTGACCTTCGAAGAAATCAACATCATGAATACTGTATTTAGCCTTACCATAGGCCCGTTTGAGTGCAGTTGCCTGCCCCCTGGCATTCGGTGCTGTCAATCCTCCTTTGCCGTCTGAGGATATACCCCAGCCATGCAATACCGCATAAATATGATCGCTGTCATTCAAGGCATCTTCCAGTCGCTTCAGAACAACAAAACCACAACCTTCGCCCGGGAAAAAACCATCAGCACGGCGGTCATATACACTCATATCCACCATTGACAAGGCACCGGTTTTGGAGAAACCAATCAATTCGAAGGTGTCGAGGCTTATATCAACTCCGCCAGCAAGGACTATATCCAGTTCATCATTGGCAAGCGACGTCGCTGCTGTAGCCACTGCTATAAGTGAGGATGAACAGGCACCGTCAACGGTATAACCCCCGCCGTGGAAATCGAAATAGTTGCAGATCCTTCCGGCAATCGTATTGGAGAGGCCGCCTGCCAGAGTATCTTCGGTGACAGGGGCAAATGTTGATTTGTAATACTGTTCAGAAAAGTGCAGCAACTCGGCAGAGGTTCCTGATGGCAAGCCCTTTGCTTTTGCTGCGGCCTCAATGCTCTTTCTGACATAAGGCCAGCGAAGACGAAGACCTTCAGAACGGGAATACTCTCCGGTTAGTGTATTTCCAAGAACGACACCGGATTTTTCATTGGGAACGTTACCTTTTTCATAGCCGGCATCTTTCAGAGCTTTCAGAGAAATATCAAGGGCCAGCCAGTGGGTGATGTCACTTGATTCAATGGTGGTTTTCGGAATTCTGTGCGATGCCCAGTCAAATGAAAAACCATCTATCAGAGCCGCCTTTTTGCAATACATCTTATCCGGAACAGCAGGATCCGGATCATAATATTCTGCCAACGGCAACCTTACATCAGGCATATCTCTGAATTGCCGCCTTCTGGCCAAAATATTTTCCCAGAATGACTTCAGGTCATCTGCACCCGGATACCGGCAGGCCATACCGACTATTGCTATAGGAGTTCCCTTGCTCATTTAGTTTACCTCAATAAAAGATGCATAATAATCAAAATTGATTATGAATTCAAAGAGAGAACTTTTTCTGTCAGCTTGGGATGCTAATCCAGAAACCTTGTCCTTTGTTTCAACAGTCTGCGCATTGAGTTCCTGGTGGTTATCCATGATATTTTAATAATACCAGATTAAGATAATTCTCTTCTAGTAAAAAATACCACATTGTGCCACAGTAAATCTTAATATATTGTCTCGCCGACGCATAAATATACGATTTGGTAAGATAGGGCAATCTTCTTTTATCGGCACATTTGGTATGACTGGTTTGTAGTTTCCTCTGTTCAGTCGTTATAAATAAATGTAGGTTTGAATTACTTAACTGTAAGCTCGGGGTATTTTTCGGGTATCTATTGAATAATTAATTGACAATCAACAACGTGGTGTCTTAGGCTTGCTATTAAAGATTATTTATCTGGGAAATATACGATAAAGCCACCCCTGCTGCAGGCAGGGACGGAAAGCCACGGGTCTTCAAAGATAGCCGGGTTGCCTTGGTCAAAGGTAGCTCGGCTATTATTTTTTTGGTGCCGGAGAAATTAAATGAGATACTATCCATCCAGAATTCTGTTCAGTCTTCTTGTCCTTTCTATGTATGTTTTCATTCATGGCTGTGCTGCCAAACAGGAAAAAATAGATTCTTCCAGTGATGGAACATATGGCGCGCTTCGATATGTGGGACAGGAAATATGCCGTGAAGCGAAAACCGGTAGGATGTGGCAGGTGATAAAAGGTGGACCATTTTCCTCTCAACGAGAGGCAGATGAATATGTCGAGAATCTTGAATTGGGAGGATACAGTGACTGGCGTCTTCCAACAGAGGATGAATTGTTTAACCTGCATTATATATATTTCTGGGAGAAAAACGGTGCATGTGTCATGAATCGTAAAGGCGAATACTGGACTGCGGCAGATGGCCGCGAACCGACTCCGGGACATTGGAAAACTTATTTTCTCTGCAGCCCGGAACATCAGTTTGTTCATTCGCCGGGTAAAAGAGGATACGTTCGTGCAGTTCGTCCATAAAGAAATTCCTGCCTGCCCGAAAAATGCTACAATTAATCTCACATGCATCAACTCTTATGAGGCTGATATTGCCAGTGCGATTCATTTAAACAACATATCCCCTTTGTCCAAGTACTTTACTTTGCGAAGTAAATACATTAAAATACAATAAGTATGGTTATATTGGAGGCAATTGCTTGATAGCTACAGTGTGGTACTTTGTTGTTCAGTGCTATACGATTTTTTACAACAACCCCCAACCTGTTTCTGATAGGCTGATATCCGAGAGTCCTTATAAATAGCCATTTCTATAAATGAGAAGGCAGCAGGGATATCTGTTTTTGCTGAATTTACAAAAGACATCCTGGGCAGGTAAATACAGTTCAATAAAGCATGTTCATCTTTTACAGGATAAAGCCTCTTGATCGATAAAGCTAAACTATATAACAAGCAAGGGTTACGACTTTTTCGTGACGGGCAATTACAAGAGGCGATAGATTTCTTTACCAAGGCCATCAATATTGACCCCCAATTTCCTGATGCATACCAAAACCGCGGGGGAGTCCTCCTGCAGATCAATCGTATCATTGAAGCTAATACCGACATCCAGATGGCAAAGGATCTGCGTTCAGCAAAATTCAAGGGGATATCCAGGGGAAAATCCGGAGAAAAGAACAATAACAAGCCTGTCAGGCTGAACTGGCTGGAAGTTGATTGTATTTATGATAACGTTTACCCGGACGACTCCCAGGATACTGAGAATGACGCTCAGGAGTTTGATGACAGTTTTTATGATGACTTTTTCTCAAGCGATACCATTGAAACGGAAGAAGCAAGGGAAGGATTTGTCAAACCCGCCTCTGAAACTAGTCATTATCCTGCAATCATTGAATTTATTAACGGTAAAACCTTAGAAGTTGCCAGAGCCAGGCTGTTCGAGCCGACCAAAAATGATATATCAATTATCAGGCAGGACGGTCATGTGGAACGCGTGATCCCTCTGGAGCATATAACATGTATCCGGAACGCTGAAATACCTTCGAAGCTTACCAAGGATAAAAATTCTTCGTGTCATGTTGAAATCATCGAAACGGTTGACGGTAAAATTTACAACGAAGCCATCCATCCTGAACAGGACATTGAAAATGTCCTGTTTGGTTTCTCTACCAGTGAACAGACCCGTTTTATCTACTCCTTCCTCCCGGTCGTAAACATAAAGAAGCGCTGCCAGCACCGTTATCTCGGGGAAATTCTCATGGAGAAGCAATTCATTGGGGATGAGATTCTCAAGCATGCCCTGGATAAACACCAGCAGACAAAAAGTATGAAACTCGGCAAGATCATTGCCCTGCGAGCCAAAGTCAATTGCTCGGTCATTGAAGAGGAACTTGAACAGGCTAAACAGGCAAAAGTCCAGGAAGGTTTAAAGACAGGAGAAATACTTCTCACTGCCGGTCTGGTGGATGAAAAACAGGTATCGGAGTCCCTCAAGTACCAGGAGTGCTTGCAGAACATGAAGATTGGGCAGTTCCTGATCAAAAAGGGCATTGTCCAGGAAAAAGAAGTTTTCATAGCGCTTGCGGAAAAATTCAGGATTCCGTTTGTTGACCTGGGGAAGCAGAAAATTTCCAGAAAAGCACTTAAGCTTCTCTCTAAGAAATTCGTTCTGCAGAACGAATTCCTGCCCATCTCACTCGACAATGAAAGACTTACGGTTGCTACTAAGCATCCCGATGTTTCACGCCTATATGATGCAGTCATTAAAGAGAGCAAGTGCAAAGATGTCCAATTTGTCCTGACTCTGCCCTCCCAACTCAGAAGTATCATCAACCTGCTGAACAAAAAGATAGGGTTTGGGCTGGACCACTGATTCTCTACGCTAACTGCAACTCAACAATACAGGATTTCCGTGCATTGCCCGTTTGCTCTTGTTAATGAAAAGTATCCCCTATCATTGCAAAGGCAGGAAAAATTTAACTTTGCTGAACACCCTCCATCAGTACAATTACCAGGGAGCGAGCCACAGAATTTTTCAGGCCGTCAGGTTTGATATTTATGAATTAAGGATTTTGGGCCGGTGACATTTATATCTCAACTTGCCTAAACAACATTTAAGTTGATGCTGCGATAATTCATATTAATTCAACACCGTTTGACTTCAATCCCATCCATCTCATATAATCAAAGAATAGAAAACAGTAACAATCAAAGATAAGGTTAAATCTGTCTTGAGGTAGGGGCGGAAAGCTACGGATCTTCCAAATATAGCCGGGTTGCGTTTGTAAAGAGCAGTCCGGCTTTTTTTGTTGAAGGTCGACAGAACAAGTCGATTAATCTGACGATGCAGTTTTGTGAGGAATATTTACGTTTATATCCGGGCAGCGTATTTCTATGGTCCGGAATAACAAACAACCATGCAAGGAGAATGTAATGGCAACTGAGAAAAAACCTGTTGAGGAGAAAACAATTTGGGATGATGCGCGGCAGATGCTGCGCAAGGCTGAACAAGACGATGTAGAAACTGCATGGGACCGCCTGGATAAACAAACTCCCCACTGTACATTTTGTGAAAGCGGCCTTTCCTGCCGAAACTGCACCATGGGGCCGTGCCGAATCAGCAAGAAAGCCCCCCTGGGGGTTTGCGGTGCAGATGCAGACGTGATTGTGGCCCGCAACTTCGGCCGCTTTGTCGCCGGAGGTTCCGCCGGCCATTCCGACCATGGCCGTGACTGTATTGAGGCCCTGCATGCCGTGGCACACGGATTGACAGAAGATTATACTATCAATGATGAAGCAAAACTGTTCCGTATTGCCAATGAATTGGGGATTGCTACTGAAGGGAGGCCGGTACTTGACGTCGCAAAGGATTTAAGCGCTGAATTTTATGCCAATTACGGCAGCGTACTGAGCGAGCTTTCTTTTTTATGCCGGGTTCCGGAAAAACGAAAACAAATATGGAAAGATCTTGGCATTACCCCCCGCGGTGTTGATCGTGAAATTGCCGAAATGATGCATCGCACTCATATGGGCTGTGATAATGACGCCCCCAACACCATGCTGCACAGTGCCCGCACATGCCTGGCCGATGGTTGGGCCGGATCGATGATAGCCACCGAGATCTGCGATATCCTATTTGGTACGCCAAGTCCCAGGAAATCAAGAGTAAACCTCGGCGTTATCAAAGAAGACCAGGTCAATATCCTGGTGCATGGACATAACCCTATAGTTTCAGAGAAAATAGTCGAAGCGGTCAACGACCCTGAACTCATTGCTCTGGCCAGAGAAAAAGGAGCTGCAGGCATCAATCTGGCAGGGCTTTGCTGCACCGGTAATGAGTTGATGATGCGCCGGGGCATTCCCATGGCCGGGAACCACCTGATGACAGAGCTGGTCATCGTTACCGGCGCGGTAGAACTCATCGTCGTTGATTATCAGTGCATCATGCCCAGCCTGGTAACTATTGGAGACTGTTACCACACCAAGATGGTCACGACTGCTGACAAGGCTAAGTTTACAGGGGCCGAGCATGTAAAATTCGAGATGCATAACGGTATGGAGCAGGCACGTAAAGTCGTGCGTATGGCCATTGAACGTTTTCCTCTACGCAATAAAGATCGGGTTGAAATTCCCCAGGGACCGGTTGAACTGATGACCGGATTTTCCAACGAAGCACTCCTGGGCGCATTGGGCGGCACTCTGACACCATTAATTGATGCGATAAAGGCGGGCAAAGTAAGGGGCGCGGTTGCCATTGTCGGGTGTAACAATCCCAAGTTCAAACAGGACTACTGCAATGTCAACCTTACTAAGGAACTTATTAAAAAAGACATTCTGGTGCTGGTGACCGGCTGTGTTACAACCGCCACCGGCAAGGCAGGGCTTCTGGTTCCGGAGGCCATTGAGATGGCTGGGCCCGGCCTCAAGGAAATTTGTGGTTCTTTAGGCGTTCCGCCGGTCCTGCATATGGGGAGTTGTGTTGATAATGCGCGGATCATTCAACTTGCCGCCCTCCTTGCCAATGAGCTTGGTACGGATATTTCCGACCTGCCGCTGGCCGGATCGTCTCCGGAATGGTATTCGGAGAAAGCAGCAGCAATTGGCACGTACTGTGTTGCCTCCGGAATTTATACTCACCTCGGTCATCCTCCCAACATAACAGGTTCCGAAGTAGTGACCAACCTGGCTCTTGAAGGACTCGACAATCTCCTCGGTGCCTGTTTCGGCATTGAACCGGACCCCTACAAGGCTGCTGAACTCATTGATAATCGGATCAAGCAAAAACGCCGGGCCTTGGGGCTTGGCGAATAAATCGAATGTCTCGTCATTGATTGCGAAGGTGCCGGGCAGCAAAACTGCCCGGCACTTTTTTGTAATCAGGAGATTTTCGTTGATGTTTACTGCTGGCAATTTTTATCCTTAATACACAAAATATCCTGACAGGGGTAAGTTGACTTGATACATAAAGAGTAAGCTGGTTGAGGCACACAGCAGATAATGTGAAATGAATACCATGGCAAAAGTAGAGAACAGGAATGACAAGTAGAGTTGCCGGCATTTGGAAGGATGTATCTCTGTCCTTAAGTAAAAGCATTGGACTGATATTCACAGTACACCTTGCATATGTAGCCTTGGGTGTGGTTCTGTTCGCTCCGCTGGTGGGCATTATCGGTCAGTTTCTACTGAAATTATCCGGGAAACCTGTACTTGCCGACCAGGATATTATCTTTTTTTTTCTGACACCATTCGGGATGGCAGCGCTTATATTGTTTGGTGCTTTACTGATTACTATCATTGCTTTCGAACAGGCCTCAATGATGGCTATCAGTGCCGGAACAATTCAAGGCTTGCGCATTGGCATAATGCAGGCATTGTATTTCACAGCCAGGCGATCACTCAGTATTTTATCGTTTTCGATCCGGTTGGTCACACGGGTTCTCATGATTACGCTGCCGTTCCTTGCAGCCGGCGGGGCAGTGGCCTGGCTTCTGATTACTGAATATGACATCAATTATTACCTGACCGAAAAACCACCAGTGTTTCTGGTCGCAGCCACTTTCATCGGGCTGATACTGCTTACAATGATAATAGTGCTGGTTCGCAAACTTTTTTGCTGGTCACTTTCACTTCCCCTGATTCTGTTTGGTGGTATATCTCCGGCCCGTTCTTTTGTAGAAAGTGAGAACCTGATTAAGGGGCAAAAGCGGCTATTGTTTGTGGCACTCGGAATCTGGGCTGTGACAGCACTTTTTCTTGGTGCGATTGTAATGGCCGGTGTTCAATTTCTTGGGTCGCAACTGGCCCCCTTGTTCTTTGACTCGATCAGCTTGCTGGTGTTTGTGCTGGGAGGACTTGTGGCGCTGTGGTCACTCGGAAATCTTTTGATCACAACGATTACCTCGGGAAGCTTCGCTTGTCTACTCATGAATTTTCATGAGCGATATGGATTGGATATAAATACAAGCGATCTCGTAGATACTCAGCAAGGTAAGTTGTGGCGATTGACTGCACCCCGTTTCGTCTTGCTGCTGATCGGTGGAGCAGTGGTTGCGCTGCTGGTCGGGACGTGGCTCCTGAACGGTATTCAGGCCCGCGACGATGTCATTGTCGTTGCTCATCGCGGCGCTGCCGGCAAGGCGCCTGAGAATACTCTTGCTGCCATACGCCAGGCTATGAAGGATGAAGCGGACTGGATTGAAATCGATGTTCAGGAATCCGCTGATGGCGAAGTTGTGGTGATCCATGACAGCGATTTCATGAAACTGGCAGGGGTTGATCTGAAGGTCTGGGATGGTACCCTGAAGCAGTTGCAGGATATTGATGTCGGCAGCTGGTTTGACCCTGAGTTCTCTGCTGAACGGGTACCGACACTGTCCGAGGTCTTGGAGGAGACCAGTGGTAGCTCCCGCGTTGTGATCGAACTCAAGTATTATGGTCATGACCGGCAGTTGGAACAACGAGTTGTAGACATCGTTGAGCAGGCCGGCATGGTTGACGACGTTGCCATCATGTCATTAAAATACGATGGTATCCGGAAAATCAGGGCCCTTCGGCCTGACTGGCGTGTCGGACTGTTGTCGGCCACAGCAATCGGCAATTTAGCAGGATTGGATTTGAATTTTCTGGCTGTCAACATGGGAATGGCGACGCCTGGTTTTATACGTAGGGCTCAGTTGGCCGGAAAGAAGGTGTTTGTCTGGACCGTAAATGACCAGGTGTCCATGTCCCGGATGATGTCACTGGGTGTAGATGGAATTATCACCGATGAACCGGAACTGGCCCGTAAGGTAATTGCCGAACGGTCCGACCTGAGTTCGATCGAGCGTTTGCTGATACACACTACAGTGCTGCTAGGCCAGTCAGTCCCGCAGCGAACATACCGCGACCAGTCACCTTGAGAATTTATGCTATCGAAACTGAATGCAATAGGTATTTGTTTTCTTAACATTATTTTCACCCTCTTAAATCATCATCAAAATCAATATTGATATCATCTCCTTTGACTTCCATCTCCCTCGTTTCATATAATTAAAGAATACTTTGGCTTTTGGATAACTCGTTCCTTGTTTTCTCATATCGTTATGGAGGTCATGTTCTCATGAGTTTGAATAACATCATAAAAACAGATTTGTCGAGGCGTCGATTTATACAGATCATGGCCGGAGCCTCTGTTGCTTCTTTAGGCGGAATTTTACCAACCACTCAGGTTCAGGAAAAATCACCACCTAAGCGTAGTGTCCCTTTACCTAAGTTCAAAGTGCATCAAGTAAACAAAACAGCAGCTGAAATCTACCAATGCAAATCTGACCTCAAACGATTTGGCAGTGAAAAAATGGCCTTTAAGATTGTTTCAGAAGACCTGAACGGTTCCTCGGCAAAAGCCATGGCAGCCAATATGATCGGCAACATAAAGGAGGGTGAGATTGACCATGGTTGGCCTGTAAAAAATCAGGAGCTTGCCTGAACAGCTTTGAGCACGTAGGGATACATTGTATCCAGGATGATTTTGTGACCATGTTTGTTTGGGTGGATGGTATCTGCCTGGTTCAAGGAAGGCTCTCCAGCTACCCCCTGCAGAAAAAAAGGGACGAGAATAACATCCTTTTCTCCGGCAACAGCCGGATAAATACCGGCAAAGTCTGCGGTGTATTCCTGGCCGAGGTTCTGGACTATCCGCATGCCGGCAAGAACCACGGTCACATTACCCTCATTGAGTATTTGCACAGTACTGCTGATGTTTTCC
The DNA here is from genome assembly GCA_947259225.1 of uncultured Desulfobulbaceae bacterium. GTDB lineage: Bacteria > Desulfobacterota > Desulfobulbia > Desulfobulbales > Desulfobulbaceae > UBA10518. Next base: position 145,932 of record CAMYLK010000001.1, read on the forward strand.
TTAATTACCTGTGGCGGTACGCCACGCAATCCGTCATTTGCACCGGTTTCCAGGATGACAATATCCGGTTTCTGCGCCGTTATCCATTTTATTCGCGACAGGGTGCCGCTGCTTGTCTCACCACTTATGCCCGCGTTTAACACCTGCCAGTGATAGCCGTTTTTTTTGAGTCTTTTTTCCAGGAGTGCCGGCCAGGCTTCCTCTTCTGACACTCCCAGACCCGCGGTAAGGCTGTCACCTACTGTTATAATGGTCCCTGTAAATTTCGGTTCTGTTTTTGTGTCACCAGTCGTCGGTGTTTCGTTCTGCAGGTCACAGCTAATGAGAAATATGGATAGGAGCAGCCAGCATGTGAACAATAGAGAGATGTGCATTCTACTCTTGCGGTGTAGTGACTTCATTATTTACTCATGCTCCTCGTCTCTAAGAAAGGCGATTGGCTTCTGTTTAAGTATTGAGATCGATGCGCCAAGTCCCACTGCGATGACCAGCAGAAGAGTTGCTGCTATCATCACAAAAGTACCTCCCAGCAGGGGACGGTAGGTAATGTCAAAAACCTGGCGGCAGACAATCCAGCTGCCGGCCTGGGCGATAGAAGTTGCCAGCAATCCACAGATGAGCGCAATGATCAGGTTTTCATATGTAAACACTTTTAAGACAAAAGATGCCTTGGCACCGAGTATCTTATAATACACGGCTTCCCGTATCCTGGCGAGGCGGGTAGCAAAGACCGAACTGATGATGATCAGCAGGCCGGCGATAATAGAAAATGATGTGAAAAACTGAATGATGGACGACATTTTTCCCATTATCCGGGCCAATACTTCGATGGTTGATCCAATGTCGATAACGCTGATATTGGGAAGTCGGGACGCGAGAATATTCTGTATCTCTGTCAGCCGGTCCCTGTCTATCCTGGCTGCACTGAAAATGGTTTGAGGGGCATCCCTGAGGGTTTCCTCCGGAAAGACGAAATAGAAAAAGGGACGTACCCTGGACTCTGTCCTGGTCCGCATGCTTGTCACCCGTGCTTTGAGCGGGATGCCCTGCACCTTGAACATGAGAAGATCGCCGACTTTGATACTGCCCATATCTGCCACGGTGTCAAGGACTGAGACCGGAACTTCTCCACGATTGAGCAGTTCCCGGGTACGGTTGCCGAAAAAAGTTTTTCCTACCAGCATCTGTTCATCATCGAGCAGGTGGTCGCGATAGGTAAGGTTGAATTCACGTGCCAGGTTATCGCGTTTTCGTTCAAGCTCCTTTTTACGGTCAACCTTTCTGTTATTTATGGAAACAAGCCGGGCCCTGATAATCGGATAATAGCTGGCATCCTTACCGAGGATATTGGCAAAGTCGTTTTTCTGGTCCGGCTGGATGTCAAGGAAGTAGGCATTGGGCAGGTTAGGGGGATAAGACTGTATAAATGTCGCTCGCAGGTTCTGATCCACCAGGTAAATTGAAAAAATGACGGCCAGTGACGCACTGAGAGTAATGATGATGGAGCGAGTGGCATTGTTTGGCCGGAACAGACCCCGGAAAGCCTGACGCAGGTGCAGTTGGTGAGGCGTTTTTGTTCGCATGAAAACCAGCGACCCCTGGGTGACAACTGTGGACAGACCGATAAGCACAAAAATCCCCAGCATGAAATAGAGACCGGTTTTGACGTCTTCCAACTGCCAGATAACGAGGCCGGCAAAGAAGAAAATAATCAGAATTATGGTACCGTAGTGCATCCATCCCTTTGGAGCGGCATCGATCTCTTTCCTGAAAATAAATGCCGGCTTCAGGCCTTTAATTCTCTGCAGCGGCATAAAAGAGAACAGGGCGACCACAATGGCCCCCAGGACGAGCCCCTCAAAAACAACATCCCAGGCTATAACCAGGGAGATGTTGGCTGGAAGAATGCCCGCAAAAAGAGAGGGTAAGTATAATTGCATCAGGTAACTCAGAGCAAGCCCAAGGATGGTCCCTGCTGTGCCGAGCAGCATGGTAATAACAATAAAATGGATCATGATAAAGCGGCTGGTGGCGCCGACGGATTTCATTATGGCAATGGTATTAAAGCTCTTCCGCAGCAGGGCAAGCAGAGATGTTCGTATGCCAATACCGGCGAGCAAAAGTGTGAAAATACCGATAAGGTTCAGGAAAAAGAGAAAATTATCAAAAAATCTTTTAACACGGGAGTCAGCATTGCGGAAGGTTTGTACGTTTTCCTGCCGCTCGACAGCGACGGTTGAAAGCTGCCTGGCAACCTGATCAATCTGGTCCGGATCACGCACCTTCAGCAGGTAGTCGTAATGAATCCTGCTGCCCTTCCTGATCAGGTCCAGCTTGTCAAGGTCATCTGCAGAAATAAAAATCCTCGGGCCGAAAGAAAAAAAAGAAACAGGTCGGTCCGGTTCCAGTGTAACCACATCGGCAATGGTCAGTGAGGCGGAGCCGATGTTCAACCTGGAACCGATTTGGGCCTGCAGCCTGTCCAGCAGCACCTGTTCGACTATAACTGATCCCTGGGTAAGAACATCACGAAATTCGCGTCCTGAAACCAGTTCGACTTTTCCGTAAAAAGGGTATCCCCGTTCAACCACTTTCAAGTCGCTGAGAATGGATTTGTCCTGGACCGAATTCCTGGCCATAGTGTAGAATTCGTTGATCAGGGCGCTTTGCACTTTTCCTTCTTGTTCATATTCTTTGATGGCTCTGGTTAGCGGTTCGGAAATTGGGTAGTGGGAGTGGATTGTGATATCAGCCGCATGAAGCTGCCGGGCATCCTGAAGCATGGTTCGACGCACACTGCTGCTGAATCCACCCAGGGATGTTAGAGTAAGGAGGGAGAGCGTCACGCAGAGAACAAAAATAACCGCCTGTGTACGGGAATTGTTGATCTCGCGAAAGATGAAACGATAGTGCACCATCTAGGAATCTATCCTGCCGTCAGCCAGTTGTATAGTACTGTCAGCTTTTGTGCTGATTTCTCTGCTGTGGGTCGCCAGCACCAGCGTGGTCTTGAGTTCGTGACGAAGCTCCAGGAGCAGCTGAAGAATAATGTCGCCGTTGGTTGAATCCAGGTTGCCTGTCGGTTCATCGGCAAATACAATCTGCGGGCTGTTTACCAGGGCGCGGCAGATAGCAACACGCTGTTTTTCGCCGCCGGACAGCTGGTGTGGGAAATTGTTCATCCTGTCAGCCAGTTCAACCCTCTGCAGCAATTCCTGTGCCTTGCTGGCAGCATTCTTGTCAGCGCTTAATTCGGCAGGAAACATGATATTCTCGTATGCAGTCAATGAAGGAACAAGATGAAAGGACTGGAATACGTAACCGATGGTTTGATTGCGGAACGGGGCAAGTTCGTCTTCGCTTAAGGTGGTGATGTCAGTACCGGCGAGGATGATTCGTCCTGAATCAGGGTGATCCAGACCGGAGAGGAGGCTCAGCAGCGTAGATTTGCCGCTGCCGCTTTTTCCCTCGATCACAACAAATTCACCACCCTGGATTGTCAGGCTGACATTGTCAATCACAGCAATTTTTCTGGCATCGACAGTGTATGATTTTGAAAGCCCGATCGCTTCCAGGCCATTGGCAGACATGTTTTACAAGCCGGAATAGGAGTTTTTGCTTATATCTTTTTATAACCAGGGTGAGGTCAACCTATCCTTCCTTAACCGGAATACCGCGTTTGGAAAGGTCTTTACATGCCTTTATAACCTGGGCCCTGTCGCAATCGATAATTTCATAGGTATCCCTTACCCCGTCCATGAAGAAAAAGGTAACATGACCTTTATGGTCAATGGATACACTCCGAATGTAGTTATTATCAAGCCAGGGATCGAGACTGTCCATAAAGTTATCCAAGCTGCATTGTTTCATGGGGTTACTCCTGTATTGTGGTTAAACTTTCATACAGTTTGCGACCATGCTGAAAATTATTCCGGTCAATTAATATTTAATTATACCTTGTAAACCACTTCCAGCACAGCCTGTATGTATCAGTTGCTTAATTTTACTTATATAATAAACATTTCTACCTGCATTGTCACAATTTCGACATGGGATTGGAGAGATGAGGGAATTTGAATTAATTTTATGTTGGAAAAATATTTGTTGTTTATACCGGAACTGTATTACTAATCCGGTGAACGAGTTTTCATCCGAATGGGCAAAAAGCCTGGTTATTTATAAAAATGAGACTAAACATGGCACAATCCAGAAAAAAAGAGAGTAACTTTGTCTACTCTACGGAGCAGGGAAAAATGTGTGCATTTTGCGGACAGGAAAAGCAGATGTGCATCTGTGCAAAGAAAACCAGTGTTCCGAAAGGTGATGGCATTGTGCGGGTCGGGCGCGAAACAAAGGGGCGTAAAGGCAAGGGAGTAACCATTGTCAAAGGACTGCTATTGGATAATAACAGCCTGAAAAGTCTTGCCAAACAGCTTAAACAGAAATGCGGCAGTGGAGGGACGGTGAAGGACGGAATCATTGAGATTCAAGGTGATCATCGGGAGACTGTAATACGGGAACTCGAGAAGCAGGGCTTGAAAGCCAAACTGGCGGGTGGCTGATGAAGGGGAGAAATCCGTATACTCTATGAGAAATCTGGTCAACCCTGATAATGCAGCTGAAGCGCATGCACTGCAATCGCTATTAAAAGAGCATGGCATTCATGCTGAGGTTGAGTCCTTTCATGATACTGCTTATGATGGCCTTTTTCAGGCGCAGTATGGGTGGGGCGTTATACGTGTGGCTGGCACTGATTTTAAGGAGGCCCGGCAAATAGTAGAGGACTGGAAAGGTTCATCCCCTGGGGGAGAGGTGCCATGGGATGGTGACACGGACTCAAAGGGCTGAGGATATTTAAAAACCTTTCTAAAAGTCTATAGAAGCGATGATTTCCGTTTGCGGGATTTGCCAGTCATCATGCCGATGATCCAGCCGACGATCACCAGAAAACCTCCTGCCAGAACCCACATGAGGGTGGTGTTTCTTCTCAGATCACTATTTTCCTGCTCAATGGCGGCCAGTTTCTGCCTGGCTTCCTGGGCTTCCTGAATTTTATCCGCCAGGTCATTTTTGATCTTTATAACATCAGCAGTATCTTCCTGCAGGGTTTGATATTCTTGTTGTACATTATTTCTATCTGCCAGGCAGATCTGCAGTTCCTCTTCGCTCTTGGTTTGTGCTGCCGAGATTTCGACCAGCTGCCGGTTTATTTCCTCGTTTTTTGTTTCCAGTTCTGTTTTCTGGGCCGTAAGGGATGCGACAGCTTCTGACAATGGCCGGTCGCCGCTCAAATATCTCTTCAGCATCCAACCCTCGGTTCCTCCGGGAGTACGAACCTTTGCCCAGGGGTCCACTTCTTCTAAAAGCTCAACCTTGAGCCCGTCTGCAACAACAGCAAGGATTTTATATTCAGTTCCTTGACCAGACCTGATCGGTACTTCCGAGCTTGGTTTGACATACCAGGCTGCGCCATAAGCAGCTGGAACAGAAAAAAAGACAGCAATCAATAACAAAAAGACAGAATAAGGGGAAAAGACATGTGAAAGTCGGTTTAAAGTCTTTTGCTGTTTTTTCATAAGCATTATCTTGCTCACTCCAAAGCGTGGCTGAAGGTGATCAGTTGGTGATAGAACAGGCATTTGCCGTTCCCTGTATGATAACAAAAATTGCAACTGGAGCAAGAGGTGATTTCGGTATTTTTTTGAGACAGGTGTTTATCCTGATTATAATAATCAACCCGATACAGTTTCTTAAGGGGCATTTTTGGTCTTTCATGAATTTTATACTATAATAACAGTACGAGAAGAGGTCATGTCTTTCTCTGCCATTTGGCAAGTCTGTAAAAAATGCTTAATATTGACTTAGATAGACGGGGACAGACGAGAAAGCTGTATGGAAAATGGAACTGTAAAACAAATAAAGATATATTCCGGTTATCCCTTCTAATAAAAGGAGTTGGTCATGGAAAATGAAGAAAAGAAACAGGCGGAAAACGCGGAAGAGGAACTGGCGGCGTATGAGAAATTGCGGTTGCGAGTGATCAAGAGTTTTGGAGAACTCAATGAAAAGGTCAGCAAGGAGTCCATCGGCCAGGTTATGGACAAAGCGATGGGTGACTTGAAGGAGATGGGTGAACACTCCAAAGAGGCAATTGCCAAGGCAGGAGAGACCCTGAAAAAGGATGTCGCCTCAACGACAGAAAATATCAAACCCAAGGTAGATAAGGTTACAGGGCCTGCTAAAGAGCAGTTTGATCATCTGCTTAACAAAGGTGGGGCGCTGTGGCATGATATTGCCAACGAGGCTGGATATATCAAGGAGTTGTCCCGTGACAAAGGCGGAGCCTTCTTTTTTAATATCACAAAAGCATTGAGTGAATGGAGCGGGGGCGTAACTGACAAGCTGGGGACTTCTCTGCAGTATAAAACAGGTGAGATGACCCATGGAGGCGAATTTGTCTGCAAGAGTTGTGAGGGCAAGATACACCTGAAAAAACCGGGTAGAATACCGCCATGCCCGAAATGCAGTGGTTCAGAATTTCGACGGTCCTGATGTATTTTTGATTGTTGACCGGATAAAAAAAAGACAAAAAAAACCCCGCAAAAAGCGGGGTTTTTTTGTTTCAGTTGTCAATGGGATTAGACGGCAACAACGTTAGCCGCGGCAGGTCCCTTAGCGCCGTCAACGACGTCGAAACTTACTCGCTGGCCTTCCTGGAGGCTTTTAAAGCCCTGTGCCTGGATAGCTGAATGGTGGACAAAAACGTCTTTACCACCATCCTGCTCAATAAAGCCAAATCCCTTAGAATCATTAAACCATTTTACTGTTCCTTCTACCATTTGTAATACTCCTTACTACGCGGTTTCATTTTGAAACCATTTATTAATAAACCGGATTTCTGTTAATGAAACCCGGCATGCAGTCTGATGGTTCAGACTGCGGTCCATTATTTTGATGCAGCTGACAGGCCGAAATCAAATGCGGCCGCCCGCTGACGGGTCTTATTTTTTCTTTTATGGGCCGGTACGTGGGGACGTCTTGATCCTTTTGGTACGCCGGCATTTCTTCGTGGTCTGGCTGTTGGAATAGGAGCGTCAACGCCGTAATCAAAATCACCAATATCTTCGCGATGCAATTTTTGACCGAGAAAGCGTTCAACGACCTGGATTATTCTACCATCGCCAGATGTCACAAACGTAAATGCTTTTCCTGTTCTTTCGGCCCTGCCAGTACGCCCGGTCCTATGGGTGTATGCCTCAACGGTATCGGGAACATCGAAATTGACGACATGGGAAATTCCGGATACATCAATTCCCCTTGCTGCAATGTCCGTGGCGACAAGTATGTTGAACTTGCCTGTCCTGAAACCTTCCATGGCCACCTTTCTCTGGTTTTGAGACAGATTGCCCTGGAGTGAGGTCGCCCTGAAGCCTGCTTTCTGCAGGTGACGGGCCAGATTTTTTGCTTTATATTTCGTGCGTGTGAAAACAAGAGTGGTTGGCATTTCCTTTTGCTGCAGAATAGTTTGCAGCAAAGCTGTTTTGCGACTCTGCGTAACCTGAAAAAGAGAATGACTGATTGTTTCCGCCGGTTTCTCATGGTCTATCTGGACCCGTACCGGGTCTGACAACATGTCTTCAGCGAGATGCCGGATTTCTCCCGGCATAGTTGCGGAGAAAACCATGGTCTGTCTTTTTTGCGGAACGTGTTTGAGGATACGGCGGATGTCGGGTAAAAACCCTTTGTCGAACATCTGGTCGGCCTCATCAAGGATCAGTACCTCGATATCGGACAGGTCAATCGATCTGCTGTTAATGTGATCAAGCAGCCGTCCCGGACAGGCCACTATAATCTCTACCCCCCGTTCAATATTTTTTAGCTGTCCATACTTGCTGACGCCACCGAAAACTGTACAGCTGTGCAGTTTTGTGTTGCCGGCCATCTGTTTGACATTATCATGGATCTGTTCAGCCAGCTCCCTCGTTGGAGCAAGGATGAGAGCCCGGATTTTTTTCCGGGGGCCGTCCAGGAGATGCTGCAGGGTGGGCAGGACAAATGCCGCAGTTTTTCCGGTACCTGTCTGGGCAAGCCCGAGCAGGTCTTTACCCATCAGGAGATGGGGGATTGCCTGCTGCTGTATTGGAGTTGGTTTTGTGAAATTGCATTTCTGCAGTGCTTCATCAATTGATTGATGAAAGTTAAATTGGGAAAAATTCATGTATATCCTTAGTAATACTGTATTTGGTATTTTATTATTCGGTGATCTATACGATTATTTTCGTTGTGATCCTACCGGAGTGTTGTTCTGTTGTTGATTTTTTACTTTGTTGGGAAAAACTGAATATCCGTAGGGGGGGAACTGCCTGTTGGGTCAATAACTAAACTGATCCTGGTCTCGCCGGATGGCAATCTTTCTTGCTTTTGTCTACTGATAATTAACTATTACTCATGTTACTGGTTTTCATAAAAAGTGAAGAGCAGATACTTTAATAGCATCCTAGGATGCGGGAATCACAACAGGAAAGGGGTGTGACGGAAAAGAAAATGCTTTTACTTAGCTGAAATATTAAGCCACAATACAGTGTTCTTCTAAATTATGCAATAAAATAATACTGATAGCGCTGTAATAATTCTCCATCGATACTATTGTGCTTCATTCGATACCAGTTTTGCGGCTTGGTTTGCCAGGTTGCATGGTCGCCATAGTTGCCAGTGTTACAGCGGTGTGACGATGTATAATTTTTCAATTTCACGAGATGCCTCTCAGTTATTCATAAATAAACTATGCGAGGGTAAAAAAATAATTTATCTTCGGGACAGGAGATACTAATTAATGAAACACCCTGTGCTTGAAGTAAAACATTTAGTCAAACAATACAGGACTGTAGAGGCGGTCAACGGTATCAGTTTTTCAATTTCCCGTGGGACCTGTTTTGGACTGCTGGGCCCGAACGGCGCGGGCAAAACAACCGCCCTTGAAGTTATTGAGGGTATCATCCCTCCAACCGCGGGCGAAGTTCTTTACAACGGTGCCTATAAAACCGATTCATTCCGGGAGGAGATAGGTATTCAGTTCCAGCACACCACACTGCTCAATTTTATGACCGTTCGGGAGACCCTGCTTACCTTCAAGAGCCTCTACCTGGATACAGAAAACATTGACTACCTGATCGATACCTGCAAACTGCACGATATTCTCCATCAGATGAATAATAAAATATCAGGCGGTCAAGCCCAGCGGTTGATGCTGGCTTTGGCCCTGATCAACAAACCGAAACTGATTTTTCTTGATGAGCCATCCACCGGTCTTGACCCCCAGGCTCGCCGATACCTGTGGGAGATTATTCGGAAAATTAAAGATAAGGGCAAAACAATAGTTCTCACAACCCACTCGATGGATGAAGCGGAATACCTGTGCGACGAGATAGCCATCATGGATCATGGCAGAATCATTGCTCAGGGCTCGCCACCCGAGTTGGTCGAGCGTTATTGCGAGGGAGGAACAATTTCCCTGCCGCGGGATAATGTTTTCATGTCGCTGACTGACCTGCCATTTCCGTACCGTGAGGTCAATGGCCGTGTCGAGATCATGATTGACAAGGTCAACACCGGCATTGAGAAATTACTGGCCATGGATATAGACCTGGCAGAGATGACTGTCCATTCTCCCAACCTGGAAGATGTGTTTTTAACTTTAACCGGGCGAAAGTTACGCGACTGATGCTGTTATGAGTCTGAAACGTATGTGGGCCATGTTCAAGGCCAGAAATTATGAATTTTTCAGGGATAAAGCTGCATTCGGCTGGAATTTTCTTTTCCCGTTTCTGATCATTGCCGGGTTTGGCATCATTTTCGGCGGACAGGATTATTCAGGTTTCAAGGTAGGCGTTTTCCCATCGGCTACACAGTCAGTCATGCTGGCGGAGACGAACCTGCCGCAGAAGTTCATCGAGACAAACCATCTGGAATTTATAGGTTTTCAGGGTTTAGAACAGGGGCTTGATAAATTGCGGCATCATAAGATCGATTTTCTGATCAGGCTTGATTCATCAACCATGCAATACTGGCTGCTTGATTCGTCACCAAAGGGATATATTGTGGAACGCCTTTTTCAGGCAGGACGTATTCCCGAGGGAGAAGGGTATGGCGAGAGGGTCGAAGTGGAGGGCGGAGACATACGGTATATTGACTGGCTGTTTCCAGGTATCCTGGCGATGAACATGATGTTCAGCGCGCTGTGGGGGGTTGGCTACATCATTGTCCGCTACAGAAAAAATGGCGTGCTTAAGCGCTTGAAGGCCACACCACTTACTGCCTTCGAATATCTTTCTGCCCAGGCGCTGTCGCGCATCTTTCTGCTGATGTTCACCCTGGTCGTTGTCTGGATCGGATCAGACCTGCTCTTTTCATTTTATGTTGCCGGATCGTATCTTGATCTGTTTATAGTTTTTTTCTTTGGCAGCCTGAGCCTGACCTCTATCGGATTACTGTTGGCGGCAAGGGGTATCAGCGAGGAATTTACCAGCGGTGCATTGAATTTTATTGCCTGGCCTATGATGTTTCTCTCTGAAGTCTGGTTTTCATTGGAAGGAGCCCCGCAATGGGTCAAGACCTTCTCCCAGGTGCTGCCGCTTACCCACCTGCTGCAAGCGGCCAGGAAGATAATGAACGACGGTGCAACGCTTGCCGAAGTAAGCGGCGAGTGCTTTATCATGCTTGCTATAACTTTAATCTGTCTCGTGCTCGGTGCAGCCCTTTTTTCCTGGAACGAATAAATTTGCGGTGATGGTGTGAAAAGCCTGTCGCAGGATCAACGGAAAGATTTGACAGCCTCAGATGGGTCAGGTAAGGAAATACTGTCCGGTTTACGGAATATTATTGATTGTCGATTATTTTTTTCTGCATACAAGTGGAGGTGAATATGGATGAACAGATGGCATATGAACTTGTTAAGGTCCTCAAAAAACCGCAGGAGGCTGAAAATGGCGAAGCTTTTGAAAGAGCGTATGAACTGACAAAAATCTATGCCGGTTCAGCTGGAGCCCAAGCCTCTGCAATCCCTGTTCTGTTTGAGAAGCTGTTCGAACTTTTTGCTACAGGGTATTCACAGTAAAAAAAGGACAAATGGTCCAATAAAAAAATTATTTTTCGTGGTGGGACTTCACAATATCAATCTGGGTGACTATCCCGGCCAGGCGATTTTCACTGTCAACTATAATTATCCGTTTTATCCGTCTTTCTGTTACAATTTCAATGAGTTCTGTCAGGGGAGTATTTGCCAGTGCAGTAATTGGCGGTGAAGTCATAACTTCAGATGCGGTATCTCCGCTCCTTTTCTCTCTTCTCCGTCTTCCCGGCAGAATGATCTCTTTTAATTTTTCGGCAATCTGCGGCTCCTGATGGAGCAGACTGAAAACAATATCAGTCTCTGATACAACGCCAATGACTTTGTTGTCAGTGCTGACAACAGGAACACCACTTATCCCGTTTGAAACAAGGAGTTTACGGATTTCCTCGATTGGAGTTTCCTCTGAGACTGAGAAAACTTTTTTCGACATAATGTCTCCGGCCAGCAGTCCCTCATCATCATCCAGGACAAAAGGCGGTGCAGAACGGTGGCGGATTCTTCCGGTATCTATAGCAATAAGTATCCGGACCAGAAAGGTGTAAAAGAGAGCACCAAAGGCCCATATGCCTATACCTACAAGGAACTCTATCGTGGAAGGTGTGTATTCATAGATTTCACCCAGGGCGTCGGGTATGAAGCCTGGAATGATAAGCCCCATTCCCTTTTCAATCCAGATGCCTATAAAAACAAGGACGCAGCCAATGTTCAAGGTAATGAAGTTTTTCCGTGTTTTGGGAATGAGGAAGAGCAGGAAGCCGATAGTATTAAAGATCGTTGCGGTCCAGATCCAGGGGACGAGATTGTTGTGTCCGTTCAACCCTTTGAAAAGATAGATCATGGGGGTGAAAAGAGCTGTATCCGAGTAGAATTCTTTATATACCTCGGCGCACAGGAGAAAAAGATTGATCGCCATGGCATAGGAAATGATTTCCGCAAGTTTGAAAATAGCCGAGTCGCGTATGTTGAAAATTGTCACCTTTCTGAGTACCTGAAAGATAATAATCATCATGGCCGGCCCGGCGCAGAAGGCAGTAGCCAGGAATCTGGGCGTCAGGATTGACGCGTTCCAGAATGGGCGTGCCACCAGGCCATTGTAGATAAAGGCGGTGACGCTGTGCAGCATGACTGCCCATGGTATCGATATGAGAATCAGTGGAACGATGATTCGCCGGTTGGGTTCACGACCGTAATATGCTGTTCCGGCAACATAGGAAACCGATACAATGTTGATCAGCAGATAACCGGTCAGGACAATGATATCCCACCCCAGGATGGAATGGGGTAGGTTGATCGAGCCAAATGGGGGAATGGCATGCCAGAAGCGCTCCGGTCTTCCGGTATCGACATTCAGGAACAGCATGGACATTATTACTGCCGTAATAGCCAGGAGTTCTCCAAAGGCAACGATTTTTTTGATAGCTTTGAAGTGATAGAGATATGCTGGTATGACCAACAGGACCGCTGCAGCGGCAACACCAACGAGAAAGGAAAAGTTGGAAATATAAAATCCCCAGGAGACCTGTTCCCGCATGTTGGTAACCACCAATCCTTCCAGGCTCTGGTAAACATAACTTATGATTCCTGTCAGCAGCAGGATCCCGAGGGTGGATATCCACCAATAGAAAACCCTGTCGCCCACGAACAGGACCCTGAATAGAGAATATTGGCCGTTGTGCAGGCCTGGAGACTCAATGGAATCACTGTTCATGAGATATTTATCCTGCAGAAAAAAAGTAAAAACATTTGGGGTCGGTGTTTAATTCATTCTTCAGTTTAAAGGCCCTGAACCTGTCAAGAGCACGGCGTATCTGACTGTTTTCGTCAAGCAGGTTCCCGAATTTCCAGGCCCCGGTGGGGCAGGCTTCAGCACACGCAGGGTATAATCCCTTCCTGGTCCTGTGCAGGCAGCCATGACATTTTTCCACAATACCCCTGATCCGAGGGCGATTACTCAGGTAGTGGGTATCGGTGTTGAGTTCCTCCTCAGGAATAGCCGGTCCAGTCCAATTGAATTTGATTGCTCTGTAAGGGCACGCCGCCATGCAGTCACGACAGCCAATACACCAGTCATAATCAATTGCGACAACCCCATCCGGTTCCTGCCACATAGCATTGACAGGGCAGACCTTTACACAGGGTGGATTATCACACTGCATGCAGGTGACCGGCAGATAATAAAAGCCATCCTCCGGAACCTTGACTGATTCGTAGTAGTGATCTCCTGACTCGAGGTCGGACTCTCCTTTCTGCATCCGTATTACCCTGATATAATGGATTTGAACATCACGGGAAATATTGTTCTCTCGTACGCAGGCATATACACACTCCCGGCAGCCGATACATTTAGAAATGTCCAGGCCGTAGCCGAAAAGGGTGTTTTCTTTTGCTGGGGTTGCTGTAACAGTGAACTGTTTTCCGTACTTTTCAGTATATTTTTTTTCAAGCCGCTTGAGGACTTTGGCAATTTCATCCGGTGTCATTTCCTGAAAATTCTTTTGGAAATATGATGACCAGTCAAAACCGTCCGTGCACCCGTTCATAATGGTGCCCCCCAGAACGGCAGTAGAGAGTTGGAGGAATTTTCTCCTTGATACTGGGTGCCGTTTCATCGTAGTCACCGTAAGGTATTTTCCGGCCGGATGGGAGGTGGGGCTGATAGCTGTGACTTGAATTCAGGTTGATGAGGGTCATGGCAGCCGGTACAGGGAGTGTACTGATGATCTCTATCCCAATTTCCGATAATTTTGCCATGGATCCCTGACTGCCAGTTAGTGTAAACAGAGGTGTGGCATTGTCCGCATAAAATGGATGATGCTGAGAGGTCGATCCGGCGACCACTGAAAAGTTGCAACTTGTCCGGCTCTTTAATGTTGTGACATCCTGAGCAGCTATGATCCGGGCCGATATGACCATCTACTTCGATCTTGGCATGAACGGACCCGGCTGGACGGTCACCTGAAGTTGAACCGTCAGGACGGTGGCATTGAGAACAGGGGAAATATTCTGATGTGGTTACCGGAGGTTGTGTAACGGAAAAATCATTACTGCTTATGTTGTTTTCCCAGGTATTCGCAGGGTCATCTGGATTTATTATTTCCTGGCTGGAAGGATTGCCCGGGACAAGAACCAGATAGAGGAAAGCTGGGACTGATATGACAGAATACCAACGCATTATTCGCAGTTAAAACCTTAGAGTTTAAGATTGTTCTCTGGGAATTAGATAATGCTTCCAATACTATATGATATCACATAAAACTGGACAGTATTACTAAAAATAAAACCGGAACGGATAGTTGCAGCCCGGCACCTGGTCAGACTCGATTATTTCGGTTCGAGGGTAAGAAGACCCTCGTCAGCCTGCAGGTCCAGCCGGAATCTGTTGAGGTAGCTGAGCCCCAGAAGACCAAGGCCAGGACGGTTGGGAAGATCAATGACAAGGGCCTTGACATCGTTGACGACCCAGCCCTCCAGTTCAATTGATGAGAGAGTTATGGCATTGGCGGTGACTGTACCGCCGGCAGTCTGTACATCCTGTTGATGGGGACTCATTTCATCCTCCAGGCCCAGGGCTTCAACAGTAGAATATGGAACCGTTACAAAAGACGCACCGGTATCGACAAGGAAGTCATGATCAAGGTCGTTATTGACAGTGGCAGTAACCGGGACCTCTCTGGAACCGGCCTGGAACCTGATGACAATTTTATTTTCCTGGCCCTTCAATTCTGAAATACTCTTTGCCAGAACCATCCTTGTTTCCCTGAGTGCGGCAGGGTATTTTTTCTGATACAGGATTTTCTCGGCTTCTGCCCAATTTCCCTCGGACAGTGCAAGCTCCACAGCAAGCAGGTTCAACTCCGGGGCATCGCTGAAGCGGTTTCGTGCCCTGTTATAAATCTGCCGGCCCTTTAATGTCTCGCCATTGTCCAGAAGGTTTTTTATCCAGTCAAGGTAGAGTTCAATGTGAAGCTGATCCAGCCGGCTATTTTCTCCTTCAATTGTCCGGCGGATATCAGCGCCGGAACCCTCGATAAAATTAACAGCAGTTTCGGTTCCATAACTGAACTGGGTGGCCCGGATAACATTCATCAACAACTCGGTGTCTCCGATTTCCCAGAGTAAAGGCTCTTCTGCAAGAGATGCTATATTATTATAGGCTTTCTGGCTCATCAGGTAGCTTACCAGTTTCGTAATATACGGATATACTGTTTCAACCTGGAGATATTGGGGTGTATCTTGAGGTGACAGTTTTGGGGGAAACCAGAACCCTTCAGTGAACATCTGTAATTGCATTTGGGGAGTGGAGTCGCCTCCCATTAAAAGCGCGGTGGAAAAATATTCTTCCCTGCCGCCGGCAAAAGTTTCATTGTAGAAATCTTTTACATAAATCTCAATGAGCAGATCCTTATCAGGCCCGAGGGTCCACATATAGGCGCCGTCCACTACATCGCCGAATGTCCAGCCAACAACTCTTCTGTTTTGAATAAATACACCGGTTCCCAACGGGTCGGTGAGGGGACAGTAAATGAAGGCTCCCTGCATACCGGATGGAGTCAGTTCCATCGCTTCGGACATGGAACCTGTTTCAATTGACAGGAACCTGACCGGTTGGTCCTGTTGCCAGGTCGCAAAGTCCGGGCCCTGAAATTCCTGTTCACCTTCAATCCTCCAGAACCCAATAGCATCTTCTCTGCCCCAGAGTCCTCCTTCGATTGGCATAGCTTCATCAGTGTCGGTTTTGAATAACCATTTGTCACCGCCGACACATGCGCGGGTCGGCAGCGCAAGCCAGGTGCCGCCTATCACAGCGGCCGGAAATTCTGCGATTGTCGCATCATCCATGTTAATGATAGATACGCTGCCGACTGTAAGCTGCTCTATTTTTTCGTTTTGCTGTTCTTCCTGGAAAAGCTGGCCAGTGGATTTTTCAATGACCCTTTGTGGTGCAGGTTCAATCGCTTGCGGCCGGGCAGTGGCTTCCCTATGTGCAACCTGATTCTGTGCTTCAGTGGATGGATGGTCGATTTGATGGGACTTGAAAAATTGAATACCTGACGTCATGACAAAACTCAGTATCAAAGACATCACGACTATTAACAGCCACTGTCTCTTGCGTATCCTTACAGGTATCCCTTTACGCATGGGTGAACCGCACTGGCAGCAATAAACTGCGTTGTCCAGGTTTTCAGAATTGCATGCAGGGCAGTGGATCAGTTTTTCTGTCATAGTATGCACAGTGAAACGGTTTTGTTCTACCAAAAGACTCAGAGTATACAGGCCGGACTCAACTGTCCGGCCTGTATAGTATATCGTGCTTTAGAAAATCAGTCTACTTTTGTGAAAGCAATCCTGTCGGCACCACAGACGGGGCACTTTTCCGGGGCTTCGTTTTCATGGGTATGGCCACAAACTTTGCAGACGTAGTAGTCGGTTTCGGTTGGATTGTCGAGGCTGTCCAAAGCCTTCTGATACAGGGCTGCATGGGTTTGTTCCACCTCATTGGCATAGGTGAAAGAGCGCTCCGCAGCATTGTGTCCCTCTTCTTTTGCAGCCGTGATCATGTCGGGGTACATGTTTTTGAATTCATGAGTTTCGCCGGCAATAGCTTCCTTCAGGTTGGCGGCAGTATCACCGACTGCTTTCAACGCGCGGAGGTGGGCATGGGCGTGCACGGTTTCGGCATGGGCAGCAGCCCTGAAAAGCTTCGCTGCCTGGGAATGCCCCTCTCTGTCCGCCTTTTCGGCAAAAGCAAGATATTTCCTGTTGGCCTGTGATTCCCCTGCAAATGCTTCCAATAGGTTCTGTTCCGTTGTGCTCATTTTTTTCTCCTTTTGTCTGTCTAGATGTGTTTATTATTTTACAATGTGCGTGAGCAAAAATTGCAATTCATCAGTAAACATGATTTATGGTGCTCTTTTAATTTTACCAAAAAGGTTGAATAAGATACAGCATCTTTGCTTTCTTTATAAGAGGGTATGTTCAACAAGTATTTTACATCCTATTCCAATCAGGATCAGCCCGCCGGCCAGCTCTATTTTATCTTCAAAAACATGGCCGAAGAATTCACCGATATATGTTCCTGCCAGTGAAAAAATGAATGTCACGATGCCGATGACGATTACCGGTTCTATGATGGATAAATCCAGAAAGGAAAAGGTGACCCCGACTGCAAGTGCATCAATGCTTGTGGCAATGGCCAGTGAGAAAAGGACATAAATATTAAGGGGATCAGCCGATTTTTCAATCTCCTCCTCAAGCTTGCGAGACTCATAGATCATCTTTCCTCCGATAAAGCACAGTATTCCGAAAGCCAGCCAATGATCAATTGAGCGGATCATGTCGCTGGCCAGGCTGCCCACTCTCCAGCCGATCCAGGGCATGATGCCCTGAACGAAACCGAAAAAGACAGCAATGCGCAAGGCGTGGCGGAGATGCAGCTTTTCAATAATGGCACCACTGCTGACTGATACCGCGAAAGAGTCGGCAGCAAGGCCCACTGCAATGAAAATGACCTGGTACATCTGCATAGTCAATATCTGCGCGTTAAAGAGGAATAACTTTTTTCACAAAAAAAATACGAGTTCAGATCATTACTTCCTTTGAGCGCATAACAATTTAATTATATTTTTTATCTGTGCAGGTGGAGACAGAACATATTTCACATGCTTGCAGCCAGCGGCTTTTACAATTTCTTCATTCAAGTGCGTCATGTCGACATAATGCGCTGCAACCAGCAGTATGTCATCCTTCATCGCCAGTGGCAGAATTTCATGGTTTACAATCATATTCTCAGGAAGAAGGGTAAGAGATGTTTTGGAGATTTTTCTCCCTTTCAAGTCAACAAATGGTATTTTGTGTTTCTCTGCAAGGGAAATATATACCTCCCGTTCCTTGACAATCCCCCTGTCGATAAGGAAATGACTAATTCTTAAATTTTGAATAGATTCAAGGTATTCAACAGCATCAAGAATTTGCTTCTCATTAACGAGCCCTGAAAACAGCAGGATTTCCTCCTTCCGCATTCCTTGCATGGGACCCTGCTCAGCCTGGTTAAGTGCCTCCTCAATTTCTGCAAGTGGGATACGTGCTTTCTTTGCAATAATTTTTTCGAGCGTCATGCTTTTAATTTGCTCATACTCATGAATAGCCCTTTGAAGCATAGCTTTACTGACGAATCGTTTTTCCAACAGAATGTCAATTACCTGTTTATCCAGGGTTCTTTTTTTGATGTTTGATTTCGGTAAAAGAGTGACAGGGAAACGGGTTTGATCGTCTGTAGAAAAACAAATAAGGACGCTATCTAAATCCTGCTCAGGATGGACAAGTTCGTGATAAATTTTTCCATCCACTGTTTCGATGATTTCTTTGGTGCAGGATTCTTTTTGTTGATCAGATATGCTTGCGGGAAGGTTTGAAACCCGTAAGCATGTTAATTGATCAAAAAAAACTGCCTGCTCTTCATTTGTTTCTTCATCAATTATTAGAAGGGAATTTTCCAGTGGTTCAAACAATCTTGCATTGGTAACTTCTTGCCGCATACCTCCAATATATTCAAGCATTGCTGAAGAAACATCTGATTCAGAGGTGACAGATGCATCTTCCTCTGCAATTTGTTCATCTCCGGTTGTATCTTCTGAAGATATTTCATCATGGAGATTGTCGTCACCGGCAAATTGATCGTCAACGGTGTCGAAGGCTTGTTCATCCTCTAATGTACTGTCAGAATAGTTGTCATCATAGAGTAGATCGTCACCTTCAAATTGGTCATAATCAGTGTCGTAGTCTTTTTCATCTTCTGATGCATCGTCAGGATAGTTGTCGTCATAAAGAAGGTCGTCAAGAAACAGGTCATCATCACTGTCAGGGCTTTCATCTGATAAAACATCACCCCAAAGATCTTCAGCCTCATGCAGGTTATACTTCTCGACAACTTTTTTTTGTTTTTCAATCGTTTTGCCAGGTTTCTTCTTTGGGCCCTCAGACTTTTGAATATCCTTCTCTCCTTCGGCAACTTTATTGAGCTTGATGAGAGTTTCCCCTCGATTTTTATATGCTTCCAGGAATTCGGGATCCTCTTCAATGGCCTTTGTAAAAAATTTTATCGCAACTTCAAGTCTGCCGGCATTTACAAGTTCTAGTCCTTGAGAATTATAATTGTCCGCTGCTTTATTCATTATGTCAGTTGAAATGCTTTTTAAGCCGTCAAAGATAAATAATATTCAGAATTCTGTTTTGTTGAAATTGGAATGAGTCCTACAAATGTTTCAATTTAATATATATTCGTCGGTTGGGCATGTAAAACTTATTTTTCCTCGTTGAAAAAATTTTGGGAATCTTAACTTAATTGTTTTTTTCAGTCTGGCTTTTGCCATTTTCTGAGTGAAATTTATGTGTAGATAATCGATAGCTGGCCAGGATGGGATTATGTTTACGTTTGTATTCATAGATTATCTCAACAAGTGAAGAACTACTTTTTAATTATGGTTTGAGTCGGTACTCATTCACTTGATGAATAAAAGGAAAGCTGGAGATTTATCGTAGTAACATTCTTCGGATAAGCTTCAATCTAGAAAAGCAGCTCTTAGTTTGAGATTTGATGTGGCAGTCTTGGCGTTTAATGCAACCAACTTGGAAGAAGAATAGAATAAAATGATTCATCGACTAAAGGGCAGGTCGATTTAACTTGTTATGTTAAAGTTTCCCACTCATCAAATATTTTCAGGTGGGTAATAATTATCCAATTATCCTGTCATTGTTCAGAATATTGTATATTTTTTTTACATTTTTATTATAAATATTTATTCAACATGTCTACCTTAACTTTTTTTATCTTGTTCTTTAAAGGCTTAGACAGATCAGTTAAGCATTGTGGCATATTTTTTGCTAATTAACTCTGATTGGACAAATTTGAAAAAAAACTTTGCCAGTAATTTTAAAAGAAGAGTTCTTGAAATGTCAAAAACAGAAAAAAAAGCCGATACAAATTGGACCATACTGTTCCTATGTTGGCTTTTAGCCGGCATATCAACCTTGGGGAGTTTATTTTTTAGTCATGTTATTGGTTTTGCTCCCTGTGTGTTGTGCTGGTACCAGAGAATATCTTTGTTCCCCTTGGTCATAATTTTAGCAATGGGGCTTTTTCCGTTTGACAAAGGTGTCGTGAAATATGCTCTCCCCCTGGCTATAGCAGGCTGGCTGACAGCACTATACCATAACCTTCTGTATTCAGAAATTATCCCGGAGAGCATACAACCTTGCAGTCAGGGGGTTTCGTGTACCGAAGAATACATAGACCTGTTTGGTTTCATTACAATCCCAATGCTTTCTTTACTTTCATTTTCAACAATAATTGCACTTTTGATTTACTTAAAAAGAAGGATGTCGACATGAAGAAATATGCTATCTTTGGGACTGCGTGCCTCGCCCTTATCCTGGTGTTTGTAGCCGCCAGTTCCTATTACAAAAAACAACAGGCTGAAAAGTTCGGTTTCATGGCCAAAGAGAACGCTTCCATATTTATACGGGACCATTCACAAACACTTGGCAGTGATGATGCAAAAGTCTACATCATTGAGTTTATGGACCCTGCGTGTGAAACCTGTGCAGCCTTTTACCCTTTTGTCAAGAAAATGATGGCTGCCAATCCCGGTAGAATTAAGCTTGTTCTCCGGTATGCGCCCTTTCATGAAGGTGCTGATTATTTTGTCAAGATTCTCGAAGCAGCAAAAAAGCAGGGGAAATACTGGGAGACGTTGGAAGTCATGTACAAGTCTCAATCCTATTGGGCAAGCCATCACAATCCCCAACCCCAAAAAATATGGAGGTTTCTACCGATGGCAGGACTTGATCTCGAACGGATCAAACAAGACATGAATGACCCTGCAATTGTAAATATAATCGCACAGGACCTTGCTGATGCCAAAACGCTTAACGTTCAGAAAACTCCAGGATTTTTTGCCAATGGCAAACCGCTGCAGGAATTTGGATACCAGCAATTACAGGACCTGGTTTATTCGGAACTTAAGGCAAATTACTCAAATTAACTATGATCGTTTATACGTTCTTTATACTGGTGGGGTACTGGTGATTATAAAAAAAATATCACTTATATTCATAGTGTTTTTATTATCTCTCTTCATTGCCGCATGTGGAGAAGGGCCCAAGGTAGCTAAAGTCGGAGAGCCTGCCCCGGACTTTACCCTTACGGATCTGCAGGGCAAAACATGGACTCTATCCGAACTCAAGGGGCAGGTGGTATTTATTAATTTTTGGGCGACCTGGTGTGCACCTTGCCGTGAGGAAATGCCTTCAATGGAAAAGCTTTATACTACCCTGCCAGGTGATAAATTTATAATGCTTGCTCTCATTAACAGGGACGCTCCGTCAATGGGTAAATCCTTTGCCAAGAAACTTGGCCTTACCATGCCGATACTTAATGACCAGGGGAATGAGGTTGGATTGAAATATGGGCTCACAGGGCTGCCTGAGACCTTTATAGTAGGTAAACAGGGTATGGTCCGTGAAAAATTTATTGGTCCTGCTCAATGGGACTCTCAAGAGGCAGTTCAAATGATGATGAAATATATTAACGAGTAGTATGTAAATATTTGTGACAGTGCAAAATATATTGTTCGTAAATTTTATAACTCTCATGCCAACAAGAAAAGTTGGTGTAAGCATTAGACATCTCAACCTGATAGTTATTTTGATAACTAAAGATTCATCGTAAAATAACCCTCAGTTTTTACAAAATGAAAAACCCCCAACCGGAACGATGAGGGTTGATTGTAGCTTAATAGCAAATAACCTTAACTTGAGGGTACTTTTCAATTAGGCAGCCCGGCTATTTGATTATGACCCTGGGTTTTTCGCCCCTGTCTCTCAACTGGTTAGTCTTATCCTCCCCCAAATATTTATTATGCATCCAATAACCTGTCTTGTCTTTACCATCTGGATAACTTTCAACACCGTATCCATGTTGCTTACCTTTTTCCCATTCACCAACATATTTTTTCCCATCTGGAAAAATAGCGGTTCCCTGACCGTGAATAAATCCACTTCTCATTTCTCCTTCATACTTGGTGCCATCAGGGTGAGTAAATGTTCCCTGTCCATGTGGCGCGCCGTCCTTCCATTCGCCCACGTATCTTGAGCCATCAGGACGAGTAAAGTTTCCTTGTCCATTCTCCTTTCCATTCTTCCAGTGCCCCACATATTTATTCCCATTAGACAAGACTTTAGTACCCTGACCGTTTGTACAATCTCCTGCAACACAAACACCCTTTGCACTCAAATTGTTCGCAGGCAAAAGAAACATTACGAATAGAAAGAAAGTATATTTAGCAAATTTCAAGGTTCCCTCCTGGTAAATCGGAATTCACACGATTTTTTTAACAAACCAATTTTCCGAAAGAAAATCAAAATAGAGAACTTGATGTTGGCAACCTCAACCTAAAAGAAATTGATCCAGGTTTAGATTTATCGTAATAATATTCTGAGAGAGTGATAGTTCTTAATACCCTAACCTACCCTTGTTGTTCTGGAATTTCAGACATCAGTACATAATGGATTCCTGCTTTCACAGGAATGAAAGAAAACTCCTGATTTGTACATTTCCAGTTCAATACCGTCAGGTTTTCTTGATTTCATCCGATCGTCGCAGGGGATAAGGACATGCATTGTAGATGTTATTACAAAGTAGCATAATTGTGTTGAAAAATGATACCCATCAAGAACAAAAAAACCCTCCTTGCTGTTGAGGGGGGGGAAGGAAGCAAGGAGGGTTATATCACTCACATAGGAGCTTGGGTAATAATAGTAATCATTGATATTTTTTACCGCAAGTTTATTTGACGTTTTTTTTGAATGTATTGTAATTTTAAAGAGATAGAAGTTGTTTATCGAATGTAATCAAGCTTTTTCTTCGACTTCACCTGCCTTCCGTACTGTTGTACCCAGCTTAATTCTTCGGAAGAAAGTGCTCCCTGTTGTATAGCTTTCAAATTCTGTCTCAGTTGTTCCCTGTCTTTCGGACCGGTGAGGACCATGTGAACATGGGGATTTGTCAGGACAAACCTGTAGCAGAGTTCTGGCGTCAGAGGGGGAACGTCCGTTTGTTCTTTGCCTGGCCAGGGCACCATGTCGACTCCATTCAAAGGTCTGGTCAATTGTCCCCATGCCAACGCCGTGTAAGTTATCACAGCGGGATTTCGTTTTGCCAGATACGGGAAGATATCCTGCTCTGCGCCGGTATGTTTGGCATTGTAACGGATCATGAAAAGGTCAATTTCAGACTCCAGCGCCATTCTGCCTGCACGCTTTCGGTTATGGATGCTGGTCCCGATGGTTTTAATCTTTCCTTCATGCTTGAGTTCAAGCAATGTATCAACAATACCCTGTGTGTAAAATGAAGTCCTGCCTAACCAGCCTAATTTGAAGACATCCAGATAATCCGTTGCCAACTTTTGCAGGGCGTTTTCAACACTTTTGCGAACCTGCCAGCCGAAGATTCCCCAACCAAGCATAGCCACGACATGTTTATCCCTGTCAGGTTTGATTACGTTTTTTATTCCCTCTGTGACTTTATTAAAACTGGCACCCCAAAGCCAGTAATTGGCACCATGTTCCGCTGCCCACTGGATGTCCGAGGAGTCAATCCCATAATTACCGGCCACCCCCATTCGAAATACCTTTTTCTCAACGTGCGGCAGCAGTGTAATGGAAAAGTCTTCAGATGAATTATTTACTGCAGCTGACAATTGATGACCCTCCTGGTTGAGGTTTTTTCTGTCGGATGCTTGCGGAAGAAGTCACTATTAATATGAATGATATACGAGATGAAACGTGATTGCAAAGCTCTGAAACATTAAGCGAATTTGTCGGGGGCATGCATTTTTCATTTTCGCCCACAGGCTGTATACTTAAAGATGAAGACACCGGTAGAATATGAAGTCCGGGTTCTATTAAACAGTTGCTTCACTCTTACTGTTTACAGACTGGTCATAACTTCGTAAGGGAATATATATGGGGCACACGGGAGCAAAAGACATATATCAGGAGTTGGGAGACAGTCTCGACAGCCTGACAACACGGACCCCCGGGAACAAGGCTTTTCAGGCCATCATTACCGAGCTCTACACACCCGAAGAAGCAGAGTTCATTGTCAGAATGCCCACCGGACTCTCATCACTTGATCAGTTGATGAAAACGACGGGGATGCAGCGTCCGCAACTTGAGCATCTGCTGACAGAATCCTGCGACAAGGGGCTGGTGGTCGATTTCTGGCTGCAGGACAATTACTACTATGCTCCCGCACCGTTTATCATAGGGCTTTTCGAGTTTACCATGATGCGTACCGGAGAAGGGTGCGATTATAAAAAATGGGCCGGGCTCTTTCACGACTATCTTTCAGGAAACGATGATTTTTACAGGGCTAACAGCGGCGACAACAATCTGGTTTCCCTGATGCGGACCCTGCCGCATGAAGAGGCAGTTTCAGAATACATAGAAGTCCTTGACTACGAGAAGGCGAAAGCAATTATAGAGGCACAGGAGAAACTCGCTGTCGGTTTCTGCTCATGCCGCCACGAAAAACATCACCTCGGCCTCAAAAAGTGCGATACGCCCATGGACAACTGTACCTCAATGGGAATGTCTGCCGACTACCTGGTCCGGCACAAGATGGCCCGGTCCATTTCAAAAACAGAGATGCTTGAAATTCTGGATCGTTCCAGGGAACTCTGCCTGGTGTTCAATGCTGATAATGTCAAACAGAACGTCAGTTTTATATGTCATTGTTGCAAATGCTGCTGTAATGCCCTGGCAGGAATCAGCAAGTGGGGTTATGTCAACTCAGTTGTAAGCTCAACACTGATTGCCGAATGCGATGAGGTAAAATGTGAAGCATGCGGCAAGTGCGTCAAAGCCTGTCCAGTTGACGGTGTTTCGCTGATAGATCAGAGCGCCGGTGAAAGGGATCGGACGAAAAAGACCGTTCACGTAGATCGTGATTTCTGTCTTGGTTGCGGGGTATGTGCACTTAAATGTTCTACAGGCGCCATGAGACTCAAGAAGCGTGAACAAAGGGTTTTTCATCCGGAAAATATCTTTGAAAAAATAATGCTGACAGCACTTGAACGCGGAACTTTACAAAACCAGCTTTTTCCAAACCCGAACCTGTTTACCCACAAGTTTATGAGGGGACTGGTGGGTGGTTTCTGCCGGTTACCGGCTGTCAAAAAAGCCTTGATGAGCAATCAGCTTCGTTCGCGCTTTCTGAAATCCATTGAAACAGGCGCCAGGATCCAGGGCAGGGGATGGATGACGCAGTTATAAAGCATAAACACAGAAAGGGTTGTCATCCTGACTCGTATGTATTGAATTCAGGGTAAAGTTTTTCAGCACATTTCGGACATATACCATGAGAAAATTGTATTTCAGCATGGGCGCTGATATATTCCTCAACCTGCGTCCAATACCCCTCGTCATTACGAATGCTTTTACAGGAACAGCAGATAGGCAGAAGCCCTGACAGCTGTTTGACCTCTTTCAGCGACAGCTGCAGTTTTTCAATTATTTCAGTTCGTTCCCTGTCATTTTTATGTATGTGCACACTACATGAACCAATGGCAAGAAAGCCTATGAGCCAGATTGCCAGGTAGGAAATCAGCAGGGTTTTTATGTGATCGTTCTGTGTGGCAATAAAAGGTTGGGCAGCGATGGAAACACTTATGCCGCCACGCTTATCTCCCAGTTTATCGCCGTAACGCTCATGGCACTCAAGACACATTGGCTCTATAACAAGGGTGGAAAAGTAGCGGAACTGTTTTTCTCCTTCAGAACCTGATACCAGTTCAAAATATTCGTCCTGGCTATTTATTTTCCGGAGTACTTCTTCTTCCCAAAGATCAGGTGAATTTTCAGGGTTAATCGGTTTGAGTCCTGTCAAATGAAATTGCACATTGCCCTTCTCTTTTGCAACATCAGATATCTGGCGGGTCATATATGCCGGATTGAGCTTGGTCAGGGTCATGCCTGATGTTGTAAACAGATCCCTGTATGGGTCATCTTCCAGGAATGGGTTAGGCTGAGTATCTTCTGTGACAGGGACATAGACCCCTCTGTGCATGGCATTCCAGAACCGGGTCATGAGAAATTCATGGAAAAATGCACTGGTCTGAGCAAATGCCAGGTCAGAGGATTGCCTGATTTCTTTTGCTGCGCTCCAGTAAAAAAGACCACCGAGAGTGACCGTCCAGAGCAGTGCTGAAACAACAGCAATTTTTATGAGAGGAGAGGAAGGAGAACTGATATAATCTTTCATAACGCACCCACATTATGGTGAAAGAAAACTTGCGAGCAGCCGGAACAAACGATTCAGTCTACGGCTTTATATATGAGCATTTCATTCGTAGTTTACATCGACTCTTTCTGCCTTAAATAGAAAAAAAACGGGCTGACTACTGTAGATACAGTAAAAAACCAGAGCAGCATAACGCCTGACATAGCGGTCTGGTCGGAACGTGATAATTTCAGTACGGGTTTATCTTTTAATTATATCACAGGGGAAAATTATTTGTAAAATATCAGCGTGGGAGGTTGGGGAGATATTTCTGCAGCATTGCCAAAGCTTCAGGAGAGTTCCATTTTTGAGGGCCGATAAATTTTTCACGGAGGATCCCCTGGGTGTCTATGATGAAAGTTTCGGGTACACCGGTGAGCCCAAATTGTGCCGCCATATCTGAGGAATTTTCCGCTATAATAGGTGCGGAAAACCCGATTTTTTCTGCCATTTTGAACGCGAATTCAGGACGATCATTATAAAGGATGGTAAGCATTTGAAATGATGTTTCAGGCAGGCGACGGTTCAGAGCTTCCATGGAAGGCATTTCCTCCAGGCATGGGGCACACCATGTTGCCCAGAAATTGATAAAAACAACTTTTCCGCGAAGCTCTGATAGTTTCCATACCTTGCCTTTGATATCTGTCAGTACAAACTCCGGTACAGGCTGATTTTTGATCACTTTGGTTGTATCACCAGGCCCGCAGCCTGCTAACAGGAAGGCAGAATACGCTAGAACTATGCATGAAACAAAATATAAAGTTCCTTTTATTCGACTCATTTTTATTTTATCCTCAAAATATGATTATTCAGTATCGTCAAGCAAATCATAATTTATCCCCATCCTATGGAAAATCCAAGGGGAAAGGAAAAAATAATATATTATGAAAACCGCGCTGAACATAATAGCTGAAAGAAAAATAGAAGAATTTTTCCGAAACAATGATGGACCAGACCTGAGCCACTGGAAAAACAAGACTCTTCCGGTAGAGGACATGAGCAATGTACCGGCTGATTTACGTATGGCCTATAAGATGTTGAAAAATGCCGGGTATATTCCAGAGGAGGTGGCACTGAAAAAGGAAATTGCTCGAACCGAAGATCTGCTTGCTCACTGCAAGGATGAGAAAATGAAGTTCAAGCAATTGAAAAAATTGAGTTTTTTGCAGTTCAAGCTGGAGTGTCACATGGGGAGAAGCCTCAGGCTGGAGAGTGATTCAACTTACTATGACAAGGTGGTAGATAAGGTCGAGGTGAACAACAGGTAATGGACAGGGCGGGAATTGAGAGTTGCTTGGTATTGAGGTGTTACAAGTGCCGAGCTTTTACTTTCAGCATCATGACTGGCGCAGAACCTGGTTCCGGGCAGCGCCAGTCATGATTCATCATTACATTTCAGTAACAGTGATGGCCTCTTCCGGGCAAACTTCAATGCATGTCTCGCAACCGAGGCATTCATCCATGTTCACTGGATCCGATTTGCCGTCTACCATTTCAAAAACCTGGGCAGGGCAAGCGTTAACACATTCTTCATCGCCATTACATTTATCTTTGTCTACAACTACATCCCACATGGTTACACCTCCGTGAATAGGTTGTTTAGCTTTGTAAGCTCTAGCGGTTCTTATATCTCCATTCAGAGTATAAATTACTTTCTGGAGCCGGAATTTTTCGCAGCTCTTTTTTATATCAGAATCTCCTATACCAAATATGAGAAAAAAATAATATATTTTTTCAACACCCTGATGACCCATTGTCATGTCCATCGCTTAGGAGGCTGGAAAGACGCCCTTTTTCAGGTGTCTTTTCTTTCTGTTAAACAGAAAAACAGAATGTAAGAAAACAGTAGGACAAATTTATTCATCTGTTACAGTCAATCATATTGTCTCTTAAGCTTCTTTTGATGGCAATGAAATGATGCTGACCTGCGAAAGATGATGAATTCATAAACAGCTTTACAGGTTGAGTAAGAACTATGGTTAAGTATCTGGTCGCAACGCTCAACCATTGGTTAAAGTAACATTTTCCCGAAACCAGCCATTGCAAATGATAAACAAAACATCTCCTCCGGAAGATACATTGCAGATAAGGTGTCCCAGGCTCGGACATCAAATTCATTTTTCCTACTGCCGGAGAGAGAATTTCGGGCTTCCCTGTATGAAAATCCTTAATTGCTGGTATCCGCACTTCCAGGTAGAGGCGTATCTCCGTAAAGAACTCTCACAGGATGAATGGCGTGAAGCATTTGAAAAGCCTGTTAAACCGAAAATACAGACACTCATGGAACTGATTAATCAAGCGCAAAAGGGGAAGAAAGAGAAAAAGTGAAAACCGTGAATTTTGGCCGTTCAGAAAAGAAAGTAACGCATATCGGTTTGGGTGGTGAAGGGGTATTGAGGACCTTTGACAGGTTAGATGAGGCCAGGGCTGTGATACTCGAAGCAATTGAACTGGGCGTGACCTACTTTGATTCGGCGCAGGCATATTCCGATAGCGAGATTTATTACGGCAGCGTCTGGAAAGAGGAACCTGGTCTGAGGAAATCTGTTTTCCAGACCAGTAAATCAGCTTCACGAAGTAAAGAGGGTGCCCTGGAGGATTTACAGAACTCCCTTAATCGACTGCATACGGATTACCTCGACCTCTGGCAGATACATGATGTACGTACTGATGATGATCTGCAGGTAATTTCAGGCCCGGGTGGAGCTCTGGAGGCTTTTATCGAGGCTAGGGAAAAAGGAATAGTCCGGTATATCGGAGTTACCGGTCATCATGACCCGACTATCCTTACCCGGGCAGTGAACGAATGGCCTCTGGACGCCGTGCTGCTTCCTGTCAACCCGATCGAGGGTTTACTCGGCGGTTTTTTAACCCAGACACTTTCGTTAGCTAAGGAGAAAGGCCTCGCGATTATCGGGATGAAAGTCCTGGGAGGAGGACATTATATTCTTCCTCAGTTAAATATTACTACGGAAATGCTTGTTCGTTATGCCATGACTTTTGACATAACACTGTCGATTATCGGCTGCGCTCTTCCGGAGGAAGTACGTGAAGTGGTTGCAGCGGTAGAAAATGGGAAGCTTCCCGGGCAGGAAAAGGACATCATGGAGGACAGTCTTAAAACGTATGCATCCGGACTGGCCTTTTATAGAGGTGTTAAATAGCAGGGTAGAAAACACACGACGGGATTCACGTTTTGGTCTATCCGGACATCCGATGAAGGCAAGGGGTATTTTTTGTAAAGTTGACAGTGAAAGATATTTTATGAAGTCGATAAAATCCAGGAAGGAGGGATTGGTATGAACAGAAGAAAAATGAGCTTATCCCTGATTATGGGGACGATTTTTTTAATGTTTCCTCTGCTGGCAGGAGCTGAAGAGAGCATATGCATTGCCTGTCACAATGATGTGACTCCGGGCATTGTGAAAGATTTCCTCAGCGGGGCAATGGGAAAAAGCGGAATGGATTGCTCTGATTGCCATGGCTCGGAACACAAGACCGCAAATGATTCATCCAGGGTTCAACTTCCGACGGAAAAAACCTGCCAGAAGTGTCATGAAATTCAAGTTGAACAGTATATGTCCGGCAAACATTCCCTGGGCTGGATTGCTTTGACCGCTATGCCGGAAACCGGCTTTCAACCCCATGCCTATATTCAGGGTCTTAAAGGGTGCGGCGGCTGTCATAAAATAGGTGTAAGGGACGAGAAAACAAAGGCCGAGGGCAGGTATGGCTCACCCTGTGATTCCTGCCATACACGGCATAAATTTTCAAAGGAAGAAGCTAACAGTCCCCAAGCCTGCAGGACATGTCACATGGGTTTTGACCACCCCCAGTGGGAGATGTGGTCAAGTTCCAAACATGGTGTGATATACAGTACTGAGGGTGATACCGGGAGGGCTCCTAAATGCCAGACCTGCCATATGGTTGAGGGGGATCATCGTGTTATGACCGCCTGGGGATTTCTGGCCCTTCGGCTGCCAGAGGAAGATGAAGAGTGGATGGGATATCGCACGACTATTTTAAAGGGCCTACATATACTTGATCCGGAAGGTAACCCCACTCCTCGGCTTGATGTGGTGAAAGCCGGTAAAGTCGCCCGCCTGAGTAAAGAAGAATGGCAGGCGGAGCGTGACAGCATGCTGGACGTCTGCGCGAATTGTCACAGCAAGTCCTATGCGAGAAGAAATTTGAAAAATGGTGATGAGATGATCAAGGAGGCCGATAAGCTCATGGCCGAGGCTATTGAGATTGTCGCAGACCTGTACGAGCGCGGCCTGATAAAGCCCCAAGAGGGGAAGGCGGCCTATCCTGATCTTCTGGCCTTTTATGGAGCAGTTACACCAATTGAACAGACATTGTACGTAATGTTTCTGGAGCACAGGATGCGGGCCTTCCAGGGTGCCTTTCATATGAACCCGGATTATACAACCTGGTACGGCCTGGCGGAATTGAACAAGGATCTTGTGGAGATAAAGGCAGAGGCTGAGAGAATGATCAGGGAATCAGAAAGAAAGTGATACAAGCAGGTTTGAATACAGCTTGTTAATGATAAAAAGCGAAGGTTTCTGTTTGGATAGACCTTCGCTTTATTTTGCAGAAATGGAAAAGATTTGATTCAAGTCAATGGAAAATGAGTGCAGTGGGTTAAAATAAAGGCAAATTGATAAAAGATAACTCAGTAGTTTTTAGCTTTGGTCTGAAAAGAGGTGTGTGATGGAATTTACAAGATGGGATGATTTTCTGGTAGCGGAACATGAAATGATAGAACGGAGCATGGCGGTATTGAAATCCTGCCTGGAAAATCTTGATGAATCAGCCGTAAATCCTGTTCAGATGATGAGGGCCATGGATTTTTTGCTCGAGTTTGGCGACAAGGTTCACAATCGCAAGGAAGAGGAACTTCTATTTCCGTTGATGCAGGAGAGAGGTATCCCGGTTGAAGGAGGCCCCTTGGGGGTCATGCTCATGGAGCATCAGGCGGAACGCGAGCTGCTTGGTGCCATGATGATGCAGGCCAAGGGCCTCAAGGATGCATCGGGTACTGAAATAGAGGAATACAGGAGTAAGGGTCTCGAATACCTGCAGATCCGGGCTGAACATATCTGGAAAGAAAATGATGTCCTGTTCAAGATGGGTGCAAAAGTCACCGGTGATGAAGATAATACGGCCTTGCTAGAGGGATTTGCCAGGATCGACAGTGAGACATACGGAGCGACGGCACGGGATAAATTTCAGCAGATGCTGAAAGAGGTTGAAGAAGGGGCCCGGATCAGGACAAGGCTTATAGAAAATCTGTCGTATGACCAGATCCATGCCATTATGGAGGCCATGCCCTTTGAGGTGACCTTTGTGGACGCGGATGATGTGGTAGCCTATTTCAACAGGCTGGACAGGGAAAAGCTTTTTCCCAGGACCCGATCCGTTATCGGTCGTACGGTAACAAAGTGTCACCCGGAAAAAAGTGTTGATACCGTGCATGCCATTGTTGATGGCTTTAAAAATAAAACCCGTGAGAGTGCAGAGTTCTGGATTGATTTTCGTGATGATAAGATCCTGATCCGTTACTTTCCAGTCTATGACGATCATGGTGCATACATGGGAGTCCTGGAGGTAACACAGGCCATCGGGTGGATTCAGGTCATTGAAGGGCAGAAACGGTTGCTGGATTGAGTTGAGGGTCCTGATACATAGGTTCCGCTATCTTCCTGTAGCTTTCGTACAGGCCTGATTTAGAACTTGACCGCTGATAAATACCATGAAGATTTTTATCCACGGATTGGAAAGCACAAGTAAAGGAACCAAGGGGAAATGGTTCAGTAAACATATTCCAGATATTCGTATTCCGGACTTTCCGGGCAGTCTTGATGAGCGTATGACAAAGCTGAATGATCTTCTTGCCGGCCAGGAAAATATTGTGCTGGTCGGTTCCAGCTTCGGTGGCCTCATGGCGACCATCTATGCCCTGGAGAACGAAGGCAGGGTGAGTGAGATGTTCCTCCTTGCCCCTGCCTTGAATTTTCCTGATTTTTCAAGATACTCGGGAAGGAAAACAGGAGTACCGACCCAGCTTTTTATCGGCAGGCAGGATGATATCTGCCCGCCTGACACAGTTATACCGAGAGCACGGGAGACCTTCACAAATCTTACCGTCCACAAATCAGACGACGATCATCCGCTGCGCAATACTTTTCCCAATATCGACTGGAAAGGACTCTTGCCAGTATAGCTAACCTACCACTGCTCCCTGTGGACCTTGTCCGGGTTTAAGCGGGTGCGGGCCGGAGGCGGTTCTTTTGGCCAGCCGATGGCAATGCCGCACATGGGGATGATGTTGTCGGGCAGATTAAAGAGTTTCCTGATTCCTTCCATTCTTTCCTGCCTGGGATGCACCCCCAGCCAGCAGGTGCCAAGGCCGAGAGCGTTTGCCGCCAGAAGGATATTCTCAACCGCCGCGCTCAGATCCTGCAGCATATATGATTCAAGTCCGTCGTGGGCCTGAGTGATATCACCGCACACGACAAAAGCAGCGGTGGCCTGCCTCAGCATCTGGCCATGGGTCAGTACATCAGCAAGCTTGTTAATGGTCTCTCTGTTCTTTAAAACAATGAAATGCCATGGATCTTTTGCAACAGCAGAGGGAGCGGCCATCCCGGCTTCTAGAAGGTCATGGATCATGTCATCCGATACTTCTCTGTCTTGGTATTGACGAACACTGCGCCGTGTAAAAATAAAATCAAGCTTCTGGTTCATAGCTTTTTCCTTTCAAGTTGGTGTGTAGGTTTCGCTTTATTTTAATCTTAAAAACCTTGTCCTTTGGGCCAGGGCAGAGATTTTTGGCTTGTCCACTTTGTAAA
Organism: uncultured Desulfobulbaceae bacterium; assembly: GCA_947259225.1. Lineage (GTDB taxonomy): Bacteria > Desulfobacterota > Desulfobulbia > Desulfobulbales > Desulfobulbaceae > UBA10518. Next base: position 179,254 of record CAMYLK010000001.1, read on the forward strand.
CAATATTATTTTCCTATACGCTCATTTTCTTTGCTTGCCCAAAGAAAATGAGCGTCGTGTGGTCTACGCCACACCACTACAAAAAAGGCACCCGTGTCTCTTGCCCCTTCGGGGCTACCCTCCGCTTCTCGAATCTGCCGGGGATTTTCAAACTCGCAGAGTTTATGCTCGAATGAGTGCACAGACAGTGAAAATCCATTTATAGGCATCTCCTGCGGTAATCAGCGACTGCCAATGGGAAAATTATTAAATTGTTCTTTTATGAGACAGCTTCGTCCTGGTCATCCGGGTCCGAATATTTACTATTTCCAGTTGCCTTCATGCTTTGCTCTTTTCGTCATGGTATAATACAAACTCGTATTATGGCAATTTTTTTCAGCGTGCTGTTGAACAAACTCGTAATATATCTGAAGGCGCGTTAATGTCATCGCCATGGCTCAAGGCTGAAAAGGGGAATTTAAAGTATGGAAAGGAAATAATAATGGATATTTCACTCAATGAAACGGAAGCCCGGGTGCTGGGCTGTTTGATCGAAAAAGATATGGCTACGCCGGAGTATTATCCATTATCCCTGAATGGACTCCAAAACGCATGTAATCAGAAATCCAACAGGAATCCGGTTGTTTCGTATGATGAAGAGACGGTGGTGCTGGCCCTGGACGGTTTGAAGGAGAAGAGGCTGGCGTGGCAGAGTGATACCGCACGGGTGCCGAAATATGCCCATCAGGTCGACAAGAAGTTCAACCTGGTGGCCCGGGAATCTGCTCTGGTTTGTCTGCTTCTGCTGCGCGGACCACAGACAATGGGTGAACTCAGAAGCCGGTCTGAAAGATTGTATAGCTATAAGGAGTTGGACGAAGTTGCCGAGACCCTGCAGGGCCTGGAGGAAGTGGGCCTGGTTAAGAAAATGCCCAGGCAGCCCGGGAGGAAAGAACCACGTTATGCGCAACTTTTGTCAGGTGAGCCGGAAATCCTTGAAGAAGGGGGTACCGCTGTACTCGAGAAAGCAACCATTAAGGTCCGGGCAGACAATGAAAGGGTGGCTGCCCTGGAAAAAGAAGTAGAGTGTTTACGAGGCGAGCTGGAGGAATTGAAACAAACGTTTATAGATTTTAAAGGCCAGTTTGACTGATCTGTATGTAACCCTGCAAATCAGTATGGTGAATATTCACAATTGGCGGAAGGAAAAGATACCGGATTCATCATTTCAGATCCTATCCACGATTAAACAAACAGGAACAGAAAAATGAATATGCTGAATGTTTTTTCAGACTATCTTTGACCCTTCTGCTGGCTGGCGGAGCCGGCCATCAAGGAACTTGAACAACTCAGCTCTGATATTACTGTCAGATGGCGGGCATTTGAACTTCGTCCTGATCCGGTTCCTCTTCTTGATCCACAAGGTGAATACCTGACCCGCGTGTGGCGTGATCATGTCTACCCTCTGGCCCAACAGATGAACATGCCATTACAACGCCCAACGGTGCAGCCCCGTTCACGTCTTGCTCATGAGGCGGCTAAATGGGCCGGCAGGCAAAAGAGATTTGACGAATACAATCTTGCCCTTTTTCAGGCTTTTTTTCAGCATGGCCTCGATATCGGTAAACAGGGGATACTCAAGCAGCTGGCCGAAGAACTGGATCTTGATCCATCTGGTTTGTTAACATCGCTCGCCAATGAAACATTTACCCCAGAGGTGCTGGCCGACCAGGAGGAAGCCAGGCAGATCGGAGTCAGTGCTGTTCCGGCCTTTGCCTTGGATGGCCGGGTAATAGCAACGGGAGTACAGACGGTTGATACCCTGAAGAATCTCCTCAACCTCAGGCCATTATAGGTTAAAAGAAATTGTACACAAAATGAGTGTGGTATGAGGCGCATCATTACCCTCCAGGTCTTTATTGTAGTGCATGAGTCCTCTTTCAGGAATTTTGACCGGTTACCGGAGCTTCAGGTGCAGTGAATCGACAGATACTTATTACAGTGCTACTGTCTGTCATGATCGCCCTGTTCGGCATCGGCATCATAGTGCCTATAATACCGGTTTACGCCGTCAGTTTAGGGGCAAGCGGCCTGGCTCTCGGGCTCATTATCGCATCGTTTTCCATCACGCGGGGTATCATCCAACCCTTTGTCGGTAACTTTTCAGATCGCATGGGCAGAAAAGGATTTATGCTTGGCGGGCTGCTTATATATTCCCTGGTGGGACTTCTGCTTGCCTCAGCGGACACTGTGGTCAACCTCGTCGCCATTCGTGCTCTGCACGGGGTAGGATCGGCCATGATCGTCCCGGTTGCCATGGCCTATGTCGGAGACATGTCGCCTCTGGGTCAGGAAGGACGCTATATGTCCATGCTCAATATTGCCATTTTTATCGGCATTGGCGGCGGTCCTTTGTTCGGGGGTGTTTTTTCCGACCTTTGGGGTATGGATGCCGCCTTCTACGCCATGTCTGGTCTAAGCTTCATAGCCCTGCTGCTGGTTCTTTTCAACATGCCGGTCTTCAAAGTCCATGAGAGCCGAAAGGCTCAGCCCGGAGTTATCATACTCCTGGGCAGAATGCTGGCAAGGCGCCGGACCAGAGGACTCCTTCTGGCCCGGATGAGCACGATAATCATCATGGTCCCGACCATGGCTTTTCTTCCTTTGCTTATGGACCAGTGGTTTAACGCCAGCGGTAAACAGATCGGTATTGTTATAGCCTGCCGGACGTTTGTCAATGCAATAATGCAGCCCCCGGGGGGCAGGATGGCGGATCGTTTTGATAAGGTCAGGCTCCTGGTAATAGGCTGTCTGATTATCTGCAGTGTTATGTTTTTGATTCCCCTTGCTGTAAATTTCTGGTGGCTGCTTGTTTTGTTTGTCATCCTTGGACTTGGGGAAGCAATTATCTGGCCGGTACTTGGAGCGGTGGCTACTCAGGAAGGAAGAACATACGGCCAGGGTACAATGATGGGGGTCTACAGTCTGGCCATGAGCATCGGCATTTTTCTGGGGGCTCTGGTGGCAGGCGTCAGTATGGACCTGTTCGGCCTGCAATGGTCGTTTATCTCCAGCGGGATCATAGTCCTTATATTAACAATGATCGCCGCCGGGTTAATAAGGGGAGGGAGTTTGCCCCTGGAAGGTGAAAGCGAAGAGGTCACCTGAGAGAATGTTAAACTGGTTCAGCAACTGCAGACGTTAACCGGTTTTCCCCGTATCTTTGATATCCAGCTGTTGATAATGTAGGCGGCACATCCGCAGCCATCGTCCGGGTTTACGTAAATAGCCCCGGTCGGGCAATTAGTAGCGCATGCTCCGCATTCCATGCAGGCGTTGTAATCAACAATTCGTGCCTTTTTATCATGCAGTTCAAAAATACGGTGCGGGCAGACTGTTTCGCACATGCCGCAGCCGATACAGGCATCCTCATCGAGCTTGAGAATTGCTGCGCCGTCAATATATCTGAAATTTTTCATCCGTTCTGCTCCTAGGCCATAAATGGGGCCGCTATCCACAGTACAAGCGCAATGAGCGTTCCGATTATCTGAATCGTCAAGCCTTTGCGCATTTCCAGCTCAACCCCGGAAAGTGAGGTGTAAGGGGTTGCTCCAGTGAAGTTCATGGCCATATAAGATGTTGTAGCGGTGATCCAGAGCCACAGGCTGAAGTTTTCGAACAAGTTGCTGTTTACGGTAAGCAACATTACGTAAACTAAACCTGCAAGTCCTCCGATCAGTAGACCTTTAAACCAGAACTGGCGTCCTGGTATCCAGGGGAGAAGTGCCGGGGTCACCAGGGCTCCGGCCAAAATGGCAAAGAATGTAGCTCCGGCAGCGTTAGTTCCCCTGTTCAAGGCGGTCTGCAGGGAATAGATTTCCGTGCCGATGCCGGAAAGAATAAATATAGCGATGGTAACGAGGGCAAAAATTTTCCAGATCAGTGCTATCTCCACAGGTACGAGAACCAGCCGTTCCCACATGGTAAAGGTCACTGAACGCATAGTTTCATCTGCCTGCTTACCGTTGGTGATAAATTGTGGCAGGTCCTCCGCCCTGAGAGGGCCATACGTCCCTTTAAATCCGCATTTTTTATTGAGTTCATGCGAGGCTATACCGGTTGCCGCAAACTGGGGGAGAATAAGTTCCCTGTGGGATACGATTCTATCAAGGCCGGTTCTCTGTACCTGCAGGGCAACCTCGTCTGCTGAAAAAGTTCCTTTGCCGGCAGCACACCACACATTGATTCCTCGTGTGTCAGCAACCAGGATCCAGGCATCAAGTCCTTTCATTTCCTTGCGTAATGCATCAAAGCTAAGCTTATAGTTGGCTGTGACGAAGACGGGTGAATCGGGAACAGGGTTACCTGCACAATAGAGACCGGGATTGATTTTGTATTGATTACGGGCGATGCCGATACGGGCCCTTAAAGTACCAAGATGGTCCCTTAAATTCATGGCAGTTCTTACTTGAGGTACATGTCCGGCCGGGGTTTCGATAAAATCCTCTACATAAGACTGTATACTGTATCCCGGCAGATTGTAGACCCCGGACCTGGGGTCTGTTTTAGGGCCTCAGCAGGGAGCATCGTCTGCGCAGTCTGCCAAGACAACAGGAATGGCGTTCCCGAAGCCCTGCTGGCCTATTGGCTGCAGATTCAAAAGGTCTGGAGGAGACTGTTCGCCGATCGTTTTCATTTCATTACCTCACAGTTCAACAAGGCGTACATGGATTTGCATACCGAAGCCAGCCTTTTTTTGTCTATACAGTAGCAGGTTTTGGGGCCTTCAACTTCACCCTGGACCAGACCTGATTCCTTGAGAATTTTTAAATGCTGACTTACGGTTGATTGCGCCAGTGGCAGAACCTCAACAATTCGTCCGCAGACGCATCGGTCTTCATCAAGCAGATGTTTGAAAATTGTAATACGGGCCGGATGTGCAAGTGCTTTGAACATCATTGCCAGTTCGTCCGTATCTATCTGTTCTGTGTCAGAGTCCATATCCAGTGAAGACTGATAGCTCATATCTGCTCCTTTATCGTTGATCTACGATAGACGATAAAGGAGGCGATGTCAAGGGGAGTTTTGGTGCCGGATTAAATTGAATGAGAGGAGCTGTTTTTTTTCTTGATATTATCCTGACAAGAGGAACACATGGTTCCACCATCTTTGTGGCACATTCCGGTCAGCCCGTGCGGGGTTTTCCTGAGTCGACGGCGGCAGTAATTGATGAGAAAAGCAATGGCTGTAATGGCAATAAAGGAAATAAAGAAGGTGGTGAGAAATTCAGACATTTCTATACTTTCAGCCGCCAAAATCGTCAAAGTGGATGTTTTCCTGCTCAACTCCCAGGTTGTCGAGCATCTCCAGCGCAGCTTTGGCCATCATGGGCGGGCCGCACATGTAATAGTTGATATCTTCCGGGGCCGGGTGGTCCTGCAGATAATTGTCAAGAAGAACCTGGTGAATAAATCCGGTCAAACCCTGCCAGTTGTCCTCAGGTAGAGGCTCTGAAAGGGCCAGGTGGAATGAAAAGTTTTCGTGTTCACTGGCAAGTTTCTCGAACTCATCGTCGTAAAAAACTTCCTGCATGCTTCTCCCTCCGTACCAGTAAGAAACCCTACGTTTTGTATCACGGGCCTTGAAAAGGTCAAAGATATGACTCCGAAGCGGGGCCATGCCGGCACCTCCTCCTATGTACACCATTTCCGAATCGCTTTCTTCGATGAAGAATTCACCGAATGGCCCGGATATGATGACCTCGTCACCGGGTTTCAGATTGAAAATATACGATGAAACCTGACCCGGCGGGATATCAACAGGACCGCCGGGCGGAGGACTGGCAATCCTGATATTGAGTTTGATAATTCCTTTTTCACCAGGATAGTTGGCCATGGAGTAGGCTCTTGTCACTGGAGTGTGTACATGGGATGTATATTGGAACATTTTGAATTTCTTCCAGTCTGCCAGAAACCGTTCATCTATGTCAAAGCTGGAATAGGAGAGAGCATGGGGAGGTACCTCAATCTGGATGAAACCGCCCGGCTTAAAATTGACCTCTTCACCGGGAGGCAGTTCCAGAACAAGTTCCTTGATAAATGTTGCCACGTTGTTATTGGACCGGACCTTACAAGACCATTTTCTTGCGTCCATCATTTCTGCCGGGACATGTATTTTAAGGTCTTGTTTTACCGGTACCTGGCAGGATAATCGGACTCCGGATCTGGCTTCGACATTATTAATCAGGGAGCGTTCAGTCGGCAGGATTGCTCCCCCGCCTTCGTCAACCACAACCCTGCATTGGCCGCAGGTTCCACCACCACCGCAGGCAGAGGAAAGATAAATTTCCTGTTCGGCCAAAGCTGTCAGGAGTTTTCCACCCGGCACGGTGGAAACTTTTTTGTCATCATTGATCAGGATGGAAATGTCTCCACTGGGAACAAGTGTCTTCTTGGCCAGAACGATCAGGGTGACCAGAATCAGTTGAATGATAAGAAAGCAGGTTACGCCGAAGATGATTTCATTCATTTTTACAGTATTTGTTTTTTATACAGGCTTTACTGCCTGAACTGATTATTGTTACTAAAATCCTGCCAGTCCCATGAACGCAAGGGCCATAAGGCCTGCACATATAAAGGTCAGGCCAAGTCCCCGCAGTCCGGCTGGGGGATCAGCATATTCAAGTTTTTCTCTGATGCCTGCCAGTAGTACTACGGCCAGGAAAAATCCGGCCCCGGCCCCAAAACCGTAAGCCACACTCTCCAGGAAAGTATAGTCGCGTTCAACCATGAACAGTGATCCGCCGAAGATAGCGCAGTTGACTGTAAGTAACGGTAGAAAGATGCCCAGTGTGTTGTACAGAGCTGGTGAGAAGCGGTCCAAAAACATTTCCAGGATCTGGACTACTGCAGCAATGACGCCGATGTATGAAAGCAGGCCGATAAAGGTGAGATCAAGATTCGGCTGCCCGGCCCAGGCAAGAGCCCCAGGTTTTAATACGAAGTTGAGGATCAGGTTGTTAATCGGCACTGTAATAGCGAGGAGGACAATAACTGCAAAACCAAGACCGATCGCGGTCGAAACCTTCCTGGAAATAGCCAGGAAGGTACACATTCCAAGGAAAAAGGTCAGCGGCAGGTTTTCAATAAAAACAGACCTGAATATGATATCAAAATAATGGCCCATCAGTTCAGCTACTCAAAGGGTTTATATATTTACAGGTATCACCTGCTCCATGTTTGTAAGTGGGCTTGAGTGCTGCAGATTTGAGCAATCGCGATTGTCTGTAATAGCCAGTTATGCAGACAGGCGCGATTCCACAAAGATGTGGTGCACAAGACCACTTACCCATCAGTTTTTCTCCTGTTGCTCAGGGTCAACAGTCCTGAACAGCCAGATAAGCGCGGCAATAAGAAAAAAAGCACTGACCGGTAGAATAAAGAGACCGTTTCTGGGATACCAGCCGCCTTCTGAAGAAAGTTTCAGTATTTCGTAACCGAAAAGAGAACCGGAACCCAGCAGTTCACGGAAAAAGGCAACGAACATCAAAACAAGACTATAGCCAAGGCCGTTGCCGATTCCGTCAATGAAACTTGGGACGGGAGGATTGCTCATGGCAAAACCCTCCGCCCGGCCCATGACAATACAGTTGGTGATGATGAGCCCCACATAGATGGAAAGCTGTTTGGAGAGGTCAAAATAAAAAGCCCTGAGAAACTGATCTATGAGGATAACCAGGGTCGCGATAACTGTTATCTGGATACCGATCCTGACAGTATTAGGTATCTGGAAACGGACAATACTGATGGTGAGGCTGGAAAAGGCAATGACCAGGATCACACAGATGGACATAACCAGGGCGGTTATCATCTGGGAAGTAACCGCCAGGGCAGAACACACACCAAGAACAAGCAGCGCGATGGGGTTGCGGCGAAAGATTGAAAGGGTCAGCAGTTCTCTGTTGGATTCAGCCATTGTTGTCTCCCTTGTTATGAAGACGGAGGAGAAATGGTTTGAAACCATGATCCCCAAACCAGAAATGCATAAGGTCATTGACGCCGTCTGCGGTCATGGTGGCTCCCGAAAGACCGTCAACCTGATACTGGGCCTCCTCTCCTGTGGTAGGTGCCTTTCCTTTGACCACAGCGAGAGCGAGCGTCTGTTCGGGACTATACATTTTCTTACCCTGCCAGCCGGCCAGCCATTTTTCGTTCTCTATCTCGCCACCAAGCCCCGGGGTTTCACCATGTTCATAAAAACTGATACCGCGGATGGTTGTGAGATCTGCATCCAGGGAGACATAACCGTACATGGTTGACCACAATCCTTTCCCGCGGACGGGCAGAATGATCTGGACGGTTTCATCGTCATCCTTGACCTGGTAGACCAGTGAATATTTTTCAAGCCGCCGCAGTCCTGCAAGGTCATCTTCAGCGTTCAGAGGGCGGCCAAGGTCAGCACTGAGTGCTGCCTTCAGCTGGTTGTAGGATTCAGGAGAAACCTGACTTTCGGGAACGAATTCCCCGGTGGCCAGTTCAACGATTTTCGTTTTTATATTAGAGAATTGGCTGTCAACCGGTTTGTCTTTGTCGTACAGGCCGGCCGCGCGCAGGATGTTTTTCCTCTGGTCTTGCTGACGGTTCGCCTCCTGGAGGGGTCGCAGACCAACTGCGGCACCGGCAACAAGCGCTGAGCAGACAAAGGCCAGTACCAGGACGGAATAAAAAGGTTTGGCTGCCGGCTCTTTACCCATGACGGAGTACCCTACGTTTAATGTTAGCCTGGATAACAAAATGGTCGATAAGAGGTGCCAGTACATTGCCCAGTAAAATTGCGAGCATTACACCTTCGGGAAATGCCGGGTTGGCTACTCTGATTACTATGGCCAGCACACCGATGAGAACACCGTATATCCATTGACCCGTGAGCGTGTTGGCTGCGGAAACCGGGTCAGTGGCCATGAATACCAGACCAAAGGCAAAGCCGCCGAGAACCAGGTGCCAGTGAGGGGGTACACCGAACAAGGGGTTGGTCGAACTGCCGACAAGCCAGAAAACAAGACTGATGCCAAGCCCGCCGATAAGCATCGAAGCCATGATCCTCCAGGAGGCGATACCTGTCAAGAGCAGGATACCGGCACCCAGAAGGCAGGCAAGGGCTGATGTTTCTCCGAGAGAGCCTGGTATTGTCCCCAAAAAGGCCTGGGTCCAGGTTATGTCAAGGGCCTGCATGGCCTTTCCGGGTTCGGCGGTTGCAAGGGCGCCCAAGGCTGTTGCCTCGGTGAAACCGTCAACTGCTGTCCATACCCGGTCACCGCTCATCTGCACAGGATAGGCAAAATAGACAAATGCTCTGGAAACAAGGGCGGGATTCATAAAGTTGCGGCCGACCCCGCCGAATACCTCTTTCCCGAAAATGATTCCGAAAGAGATGCCGCCTGCAACCTGCCAGAGCGGGATGGTAGGGGGGAGGGTCAGGGGGAACAGCAGGCCGGTTACAAGAAACGCTTCGGACATCTCATGGCCGCGTACCAGGTTGAACACTAATTCCCATATACCACCAACAAGCATGGTCACCAAATAAATTGGCAGAAAGTAGAGGCTGCCGTGCAGCAGGTTGGAAACGAGGCTTTCCGGGTCACATCCGACTGATGCCATGATCGCTCCCCGCCATCCCGTGGGTACATCAATACCCATAGCCTGCAAGGCTGAATTGGCCTGGAGTCCTGTATTCCACATAGCCATAATGACACAGGGGACAAGTGAAATAAGAACCGTGATCATGATCCGCTTCATGTCCACGGCATCACGCACATGCGGTGCTTTCTCGGTTACCCGGTTACTGGCAAAAAGAAAGGTGTCAAGTGCTTCGTATAACGGGTACAGGCGTTCCAGGGAGCCGCCCTTGAGAAATTTTGGGGCTATTCTATCGAGAAATTTGCCGAAAATTTTCATAAATGCACCGGGTCGGGTCAGCCTTCTTTTTCAATGGTTGTCAAAATATCACGCAGCATGGGGCCATAGTCATTTTTTCCCGGGCAGACAAAAGTACAGAGGGCCAGGTCCTCCTCGATGAGTTCGAGGCAGCCCAGGGCAGATGATTTTTCTGTGTCTCCTACAGCCAGACTTTTAAGAAGAGTCGTGGCCACGATATCAAGCGGCATAACCTTTTCATATGTGCCGAGTGGAAAAATGGCCCGTTGTCCACCCCAGGACGCAGTTATCATGGAAAATGTTTTTTCAGGTAATAATGATGAAAGAAAAAGGCCGGTGGTTGAAAAACGGTCTTTTCCCGGCATCAACCAGTTCAGGAAGGCCCGCCCGTTTTGCTCCTTGATCACTGTTACTTGCCGGTGATATCGGCCAAGATAAGCATAAATACCGGTAGCATGCCGACCTTCCAAGACAGAACCGGAGATAAATCTATGCACTTCTCTATGGACAAGCTGGCCTGTGCAGAGTTGCTCGATAAGGGCACCGTTATGGGTGCGGCGCAACGTCGGTTCCCTTACCCCCGGGCCGACCACAGCGACAATCCGTTCATTCATCACCCTGTTGGTCCGGAAAAGATGGCCGACACTGATAACATCCTGATAACAGATGTGCCAGACCTGCTTTTTTGCGTGAGCCGGGTCGATGAAATGGATATGGGTGGACGGCAGGCCAGCTGGATGAGGTCCGCTGAAGGAGTAACAATTGATACCTTCATTCGGCAACCCGGAGATGTCTGACCCATCAGCCACACACAGGTTGAGTGGTACGGGCAGGAACTGCCGCAGAACTTCCAGGCCCAAGCAGAAATCATCTTTATACTCGTTAATGATAACGGTCGGATCTGCTGCCAGAGGTTCCGTGTCAATCGCCGTTACAAAGAGTGAAGACGGGCTTTTCCCAACAGCCGGAATTTTGCCGTAGGGCCGTGTCCTGAAACTGCACCAAAGACCTGATTCCTGCAGGGTCTGTCGAATCTCTTCTGCCGGGATCTCAGATGGAGTACGGCCATCCAATCCACTAAATTTAACAGCCTCATCACCCTCAAGATCAATGACCAGTTCCTCAAATTTTCTTTTCAGGCCGCGCTTGATTTCTTTTACTGTTCCGCACCCTGGAGCTGTGTAAAAAACACCCGGATTTTTTTTGTCCGTGAACACTTTCTGGCCCGCTTTGACCTTATCTCCAACTTTAACCAGCATGGTGGGTTTAAGACCTATATAGTCGTCGGCAACCAGTGCCACCTGACTTATGTAAGGGCCAGGTTTGATAACCTGTTCTGGAGTACCCTGCAGCGGGATGTTAAGGCCTTTTTTGAGGTGGAATTTCTGCATCCTAACTGTTGAACCCTGAAGATTGGTATTGTTTGAGGTTTTTACCGATCAATAAACATTCACAGTCAGAAAGTGATCCAAAAATATCCATGGTTTTTTCAGGACCCATAACCATGGCAGCCGTCGCAAGGCCGTCAGCAAGGGCAACGGTGGGTGCTGTTACTGTAGCACTGGCAAGCTCGGGTGGCGAGATGCCGGTACGTGGATCAATTATATGATGGTGGCGCAGATCTGGTGTGAACGGCTGCATATAGTCACCGGATGTCGCCACTGCCCTGTCGGTCAGTTCCAGTACCAAAAGTTTTTGCGACTGTTCATGTCGGGGATTGCGAATACCTATCTGCCAGGGCTTGCTTCCTGCCTTGGCACCGGAAACCATCAGGTCACCTCCAGCCTCTACATAGACATTATCAAAGCCCTTTGCCTTGAGAGCAGCAACACCCTGATCTACAATATACCCCTTGCCGATACCGTCGAGGGTGACGGCCATTCCCTCTTTCCCAAGTTTTATTGCATCATTCATTATGACGATTTCCCGGTAGTCGACCAACTCCAGAGCTGAATTCAGGGTTTCTTTCGAAGGGAGGGTTTTTCCCCCATTACTGTGGTTATAGAGATCCTGTAGCGGGAGCATGGTAACATCGAAAGCTCCTTCTGTTGCTTTGCTTATCTCGCTTGCAAGAAGGAGAACTTTCTGGATATCATTTGCTGGACGCTCAAGGGCACCTGTTTGATTGAGGACGGAGAGCTTACTTTCCGAATTATGCCTGCTCAGCATGGCGATGAGTTCCTCCATCCTGGTAAAGGTCGACTGGATGGCATCTTCACAGGTGTCACGATCCGGACCGTACACAATGAGATTGATCTGGGTTCCCATCATAGCCCGGCTTTGTCGAACGGCATGGCCGGTCATGATTTTATCCCTCAGTCCAAGTTGCCACAAAGCTCCTGACGCGCCGGTCACGGCGATAATCTGTAAAAACCTGCGGCGTCCTATTCTTGGAGAAGTTCCGGCATGTTGCTTCATTACACCCACCTTGCTCGTGATTTAATATCCCGTTTAAGGATTCCGACTGCTTTCAGGCTTCCTCGGCAGCATAGGTTCCTGCCTTTAAAGATTCAGCCAGCTTATATTGTTCATCGCCCGGATCTGATAATTTAAGAACCATGTCAAAACAAGCCCGGGCTTCCTCATACTTCTGAAATCCATCAAGCAGGATCTCACCTTTCATATTCAGGGCAGAGGTGAACTTCGGTTCGATTTTTACGAGTCCCTCAACCTTTTGGAGAGCTGTTTTAAAGTCGGATGCACCCATGAGCAATCCGATTTCCTGGACAGCCTTTGCATGTTTGACGTGGAGGGCCAACTGGGGCTCTTTTGCCATGCCGAAAAGGTCGAGGATCGAATTCGCATCATATGTAATGACAATAATGATCAGACTTATGCCGATACTGTAAATCAAAGGGTTTAAAATAAAACATGTAATATAGCAGTTGTATATAAAACCGTAAATTGAACCTATTAAAAAGAAGGGTACGAACAGAATACCTGTATACTTGAGGAAGTCCCCAACAATGTTCAGGTTACGGACAGGCTGAGTTTTCATGGCTCCTGGTGTTTACTGGAGAATTAACATGAGTATATATTTTGATAATCTACTTTGATTATAATATCAATATTCTTATTAGAAATTCGGTAGGTTACCTGTCCTTCATCCAGCTCACCAGATCTTGGAATTATTTATCCAGGAAAACAAAGAGGCCACGGAAAAAATCGAGCAACTTATTCAGGATATTTTTTTGAATTTTTTCGATGGGCTGCGCTTTTCCCTGCAGCTGCAGTTTAAGACGTTTTGCGTATGCGTTTCCGGGGGGAGCAATGATATGATGTTATAAGTGATTTAACCCATTACGCTCAATCGCCTACCGTTGAAATATTGATACGGAATTAAAGGTTGCAGATAACCTCAACTTGAGAGAAGATGTTGATGCCAACCTCCTGCCCAAGTGCCAAACATCCATAGGTAGGGTAACGAACCAAAATGATCAATATGTAAGTGAGTAATGAAAACTTTGTCAATTTGATTCAGGGCAATACCAGCGGCAACAAAATTAGAAATTGAGCCCTCGCCTAAGTCGAATACAAAGTTTTCACCATTACCAAGCTGAACAAGTATCGAGGTATTCATCTGCCCTGGACGAATACTGGTTGATGTACCCATAAATATGACACGCATTTCGTTGGGTTGGATTTCTTCCGTGTTAGGGAACCAGTTTGCAGCACTTTTTAACCATGGTTGTGGATTTATCCCTTCAAAGAGGAGCCCTTCTTTCCAACGATCCATGGGAACACCTCCAAATAGTGCTGCCTTTATTTCCTCTTCAGATGAAGGCTTTTGTATTGGAGGTGCATCTGTTGCACCTGCATAGGCAAGACCAGATGTTAATGTGAGTAACAAAGAGATTGCTGCTATAATTCGCAGTAAGCTCCTATTTTTATTCATAATTACCTCCCCTGTGATAAAATGATACATAATATATGAGATACACAAACACTTGACCGAAGAGTCAACAGGACCAGCAATCAATTCATGACCTGTTACATTGTATAGGTGAAAAACTATGTAGCCTTGCACTTACTGTCATTGGCAATCATTATCAATAAGTGCTGTAATGAATAGTCCAAAGAAACGAAATAAACGAATAAGTTTACAGGGGATAGTTTTCACAGACTTTCCAGTGGCAAACATCAAGCTGATGAGAATGGCTATATTTTACATAAACACATTTTACTCTCTGCCAAACAACTAAGTGATCCATAACAATAAGAGATCTCATTGTGGTATATTTTTCTTGACTGTCAATTTGTGCCTACTTAACTTTTAATAAGGAGAGGAAATTTCACCAAGTATACAGAAGACCTTTAATCGCTCCAGTGCATTTAAATATATTGTTTACCAGGATAAAATTTATCCGTGCAATTTATTAACTTAATCCGGAGGAGGGAAAGATGGGACTTCAAACAGAAATAAAAGACGCAGTATGTTGGGATACGCCAGCAATTAGCTTACATACGAGTTTGCGTGAGGTTATTGAATTAATGGTGAAGCACAATACATCAGCCCTCATTGTGAAAGCTGATGATTCTGTTGCAGGTGTTGTAAGCGACCTGGATGTGCTGGAAAGTGTTACCTCGCAGGGCGACTTGGATGAGACAAAAGTTTCCGAATTTTTAAGTGCCTGTGAATTGTTAACCGGCCAATCCATTACGAGTCCATGTGTACAGCTTGATGAAAATGAAAGTGTTGAGAATGCAATCAAGCTTTTGTCTGCATCAGGTACCCATAATATTGTTGTTATAGGTTCTGGTAAAGATGTTTATGGAACTGTATCATCACGTGACTTGTTAAAATCGCTCATTTCATAAGCTGTTGTCTGGTCAGAAAGGGAAACGAGTAGAAATGAAGGGGGAAGATTTATCGTTAATAAACCTTCAGGTCTGGCTAAATGACCCCCCCCAACCGATTTCTCGGATGGGGGTTAGATTATAGGTTCACGCAGAGAAGGTCAACATGAGAGGATTTCCAGTTTTGTTGAGGTGTGTACTGGCAATCTTAATAAAAAAGGCGCCTAGGTTGGGCGGTCCGGTAGTGATTGGTTAGGCGATTAATTTTCAAAATTCGTGCGCAAATAAATGCCGCAACAAAGACCTCGGCTAAACTCCACGGAACGGCCCAGTAGATAATTTTTGAAGGCAAAATTCCCATATTCCACATGGCAACCCACAGTAACACGAAGCCAATTATCCAAGCTATTAATGAACTGCTAAGAGTGCTAAATCTTGTGCAAAGCCACGCTAAGATACTGGCAAAGATAAAAGCCCATAAACCCCAAACAGCTCCGTTCAGGGGTGCCGAAGGAAAAGCCAAGCCAATTTCATGAAAACCATTTATCCACAACTCTTTTATAACTAACTCGTTGCGGATAAATTCAGAGATATTTATCCAGATACCGGAAACAAAAACTGCTAATAAATATTTCTTCATCTAATTTTATGACCTTAGCCTAACGCCTAGCTAACCAGCCACCGGTAAAGTTTACCAATAAAAAAAACCGAACTATTTTCAAAAAAAGGTAGCTCGGCTATCTCATTAGACCCGTGGCTTTCCGTACCCGTCCACACCCAGGTTTGGCTTTTTCTTAGTCCAATATATATGCTCCTTCGTGATTAATTATACCATTTCAAAAAAATGAAAGTCAAAGTGGGTGGATATAAACATTGGCAACCTCAACTTGATTAACTCTTATAGAATAGTAGATTCATCGTAGTATACGTAACAAGGAATTTTAACAAATTTTTAAACGCTTTTGATACGTATACTTACTGAGTATACACCCGCTCTGCTAACCAATAAATTGGTTCGTATACTCAGTAAAAGGTTCGATCTATCGGGGCAGCCTTAATATACATATATTGACTCTAACAAATAGATTTGTGAGAGGTTGGAATTACACACGAACGCCACGCTCTGGGGCAAACCGAAGCGTAGGTTTGTCCACGGCAGTGCGTTGTTAGCATTCTGTTTGCCAAAGATACATACTCGACTTCTTGTTCAAAATCCGCAGTTCAAAAAACTCGGAACATGTAGTGTGAGCAATGCCGTAACAGACATGTAATGGCAACAAATGCTCTTCTCTAGGGTGACAAAAGCGGGCAGAAGGGGCTTTTGTCCACTGGATGAGTCTTTGAGACCTCTCCTCTTCATCAATATCCGAGCTAGAACAGGTCGCCAACAACCATTTCTCAAAAGATTCATTCATCGCTTTCGATTCGCTGGTTTCCGGTGCAAAAAAAGCCTTCATATTATGGAAGGAAAATCCCGAGCCTATGACGAGTATATTCTCATAATCCAAATCTTGAAGAATTTGGCCTATCTTTATGTGCTCTGCAGGATCGAGACTGTTAACAAGGGACAACTGAACACACGGAATATCAGCATCTGGATACATAATTATTAGCGGCACAAACAGGCCATGATCAAAACCTCGCTGATCATCGAGTTTGGATGCAATACCTGCATTTTCTAGTAGACTGTGGATTCGGCTGGCCAGCAATTGCTCTCCCGGACAGGGATATTTAATATTGTAAGATTCTTCTGGAAATCCGTAATAATCGTAGATAAGAGGCGGATTTGATCCCGAAGTGATGGTGGGGATATTTTCTTCCCAATGCGCGCTTACTACAATGATGGCCGATGGTTTTTTTATACTAGCTGTAATTTCTTTCAAACAATCAACCATCTCTTTATGCCCTTCATCCCCAAGAAGGGGCATAGGTCCTCCACCATGAGACAAAAATAATACACGAGGTTTATTTGTCACCGAGGTCTCCTCTCCGGATGGATGTTAACAATCTGCATAAGGGGCACCGAGGTAGCGGCGTCCCAGTGAACGAGAGCGAGCGATCTTGATGAACTGGTTAGACGTCATGCTTGGGTCTCTGGAAATTTCCTTCTGAACCCACTTGTCCCAGTGCATAGACAACATCGACCTCGTTGAGGGCAACGAGCAGGATGTCGTTGGTCGGATCTGCAAATTCTTCCGAGGAAGTTTGCTGCCTGCGAGGGCAAGAATGCAGTGAGTCAAAATGGGCAAAGGAGACAGTCCGTTTCTATGGCAGAGGGGTGGTAAGTTCCACCGTTTCATCCAACAGGCCGTAATGGTAGGCGCCTTCAAGCACACCACTCACATAGTAGCCATTGAGACCTTTAAATCCCCCCTGCGCATGATAGATCTGTATGGCGTCGTTTTTCTGCTTGGCCTCGGTGACTTGTTGGACTAACTGTTCATCCGCATTACGCACCATTACACCAAGAAAGCCTGCAGTGAGGGGAAAGATATCGTTACCGCTGTCGCCACAAAAGACGATATCTTTGCCTGCTTTATAGACTTTGGCGACATACTCCAATGAGGTCTGTTTGGTAGCGCTGTCGGGGAGCACATCCAAAAGGCCATTGCCGTTATTGGAGTCAAAACTGTAGACCAATACCTCATCAAATTTACCGTCGATTAAACCTTCCACTTCGGCCAGAATGGGATCGCGGTTTTGATGGTCTACGTAGTAACTCTGTTTGAACTCATTCTGGTGTTCGGCCTCCTGTTCACGCATGCCGTCGATTTGCGCCAAAAGATTACGAATGGCCGGATTGTCCCAGCGCGGGCTCATGGCATGGACGTGATCGATCCAGCCCTGGTCCATCGACCAGGCACCGTTTTTATAGTGTCGAATAGTTGTGCCCACATCACCGCAAAGGATATCTGGAAAGCGCACGCCATATTCGCGAATCGCTTTTTCGGTCAGATTAAGATTACGCCCGGTTATATAGACCAGCAGCACTCCTTGCTTGGTGGTCCACTCGTTAAAGAGAGGAATGGCGTTCTCATCCGCAGGCCAGGAACCGTTGGGGAGCAGGGTGCGATCAAGATCGGTGGCGAGTATTTTCATATCAAGCTCTCATCAGCAAGGCGCATTTCAGGGTTTGGGGTAGGTGTAGATCTGCGCGTCCACCCCTGCGGGACTATGGTTAATACTGAACCCATGGTTCTCGAGATTGGCCTTTAAGGAGATGGTGTCATCCTCTTGTGTCCAGATCATCTCCAATTCATTCGGCGGGGTATCGGCGATCTGCAGGGTTCCATTGAAGGCAGCTGCGGTGTTTCGAAGGCGCATCATCTCCAATTGATCGAGCACCACGGGATTTTGCAGTCCCGCGGCTACCATCTCGTTGGTTAGCGTGGTACGATTGATCTCTTTGTGGCCGGCCGTGCCGCCCTTGTCGGTAGCGGCATAGTCGTTCTTGCCGGCGAAAAGATCCAGATACCAGACTTGTGGAATACCGGGCATAAAGAGCTGTATGGCACGCGCTAGACGCAACTTCTGTTCGTCCTCGCCCAATGCACTGAAGTAGGTGGCATTGACCTGGTAATAGGCGATTTTCTTGCCGTCTGCCCCAAAGAGATTCTTCACCTGTCCACCGCGCTCGAGCACACGTTCGATAATGGCCTCGATCTCTGTTGTTTCGAGGAGCCCCGCCTGATAACCCGCCTCGGTTGCAAAACCGTCCAGATCAAGTACAGGGATGCCGTCGTGGCAGCCCAGCATGTTGACCGTGCGAATGGACTGCGTCTGGATCTCATCGATCCAGCGCAAAAGGTAGGTGTTGCGCCCCTGATCCAGCGCATCCAGTAGCAGGCCGGGGAGGAAAAAGTCGTAAATGGGGTAGCCGGCTTCCGCGACGGCGGAGTGCAGCTGTTTACCATATTGGGCGTGGATCTCGGGCAACAGAGTCAGCTGGTTCGCTTCGGCAATGATCTTGAGGCGATCGAGATAATCCCAGGTACCGGGTGTGTTAAAGAAATTGGTCAACCCAGGCTTTTTGTGTAGATAAGCAAAGGCATCAAGTCGAATCAACTTGCCGCCAAAATCAGCCAACCGTTTGAGGGTATCTTCATAGAACTCCCACACCACTTCTGATTCGGCATTGAGGTCCATCTGGCCCAGGTAGCGTCGCTTGGATTCGACAATGTCGGCCACATGGGCCAGGTAATCCTGATAGGGGCCTAAATCGACGTCACGAAAGTCCTCACCAGCAGCGATCTTGGCATTGACCTGGTTGATGATATTTTGAATACCCTCGGATGGGATGATGCGAAGGTGTTTGAGGTCAACGGTTTCCAATCCCCGGTAGTTGATCTGCTGATAGAAGGTGTTCCAGTAGGGCCGCTCAGAGCCATCGGGGAAGCGGACAAACAGGATGGGGAGTCCCGGTTTACGCATGAAGAGACGATTGAGGTGGACCTCATCCGGGATGATGTAGCCATCATCACACATTTCGCCTTCACCTTCCCAAAAATTGTTCCAATCGATGAAAAAGTCGCGATAGCGCGATTGATCCCCCTTTTGCAGCATGTCCAGAAATTGAGGGGAACGCACCGAGAGGTGATTCAGCACCAGGTCGAACTTGAGGGCGATATTCAGCTGCTTCAGTGCCAGCAGGTCCTCCTCTGACACCAGTTTGTCATTAAGCTCGTAGCGGTTTATAGAGAAACCGCGATCCAGATCGCTTGAAAAGAAGGTGGGTAGGATGTAGAAGAGGGAGAAGACGCTGTGGAACTCGGGGCGCTGCAAAAGCGCTATGGTATCACTCAATTTGGCGCCAATGCTGTCAGGGTAAGCATTGAACATTACCCCGTTGGGCAACGATCGATCTAACATCAAATTACACTCTTCTTATTGTCTGAAAACAGAATAACAGAAATGACAGGAATATGATCCGCAGTCCGTTCATGTTAAAATAATACTATACAGGCAAAATAATTGAAACGCTTCAGGTTCCAGACATGAAGATCTCTTGTACATAACAGTGTAGACAAAAATAAGCTACAGTGGTATCAGGAAGTGAACGGATACTCTATGCCGGAACGGCTGAATTACTCTTTCGCAGGCGGGCAGACAATGACCGATACGGACTTTATCAGGACAGTTCAGGACAATTGTGATATATCGGATGCCAGGGACAATGGCATGTATTCAATATGCATGCTTGTACTTAAGCTCAGAAATCTCTATAAATGGGAGCATAATATTGAGCCCTGGGAAGAACCGGAGTCCAAAGACCTTCTTCACTGGATAGATACCAAAGAAAATTACTGGGAAAAGATTATTGATGAGCCCTATCAGCCGTTTAACAGGAACGGTTCCAGGGTTGATCCCTATGATGTTACCACTGCCAATAAACTCATTAACAGTAATGAGCTTGTCTACGGCGCCGGTTACGGGCGTTCCTTAAAATCAATTTTTTTTCTTGCCGAAAAAATAAGGGAAGATTCGGTTGAGGGCTGTCCCGTGGTGATTCTCGGAAAGGAAAAGGCGAAAGAGCTCTCCAGCCCCTTTGCCATGCTGCAGGCCGGCATCATTACCATCCGGCGAGATCCACTGCGCTATTTTTTCTGGGATCATATCCAGGAAGTCCGTTCGTCAGCAAAAAAATCTCTCTACCACGCACTCGACAGTTACGGCATACTTTCAAAAGGACGTCTCAACCAGGACTCTCTAAGGAGTCGGTTGGACAACATAGTTGATGGGGAAATTCCCATATTCATTTATCATGAAGTGGGAGAGATGCTGCAGGAAACCTTTAACAGCCATACTCTCAGGAAAATAATCTCAGCCTTTCCAGATTCAGCCATAGAATATGTAAGCCGGGCGGTGAAAGACGTGCTTGCCGATACCCATGAGAAAGGCATGATCAGTTATATCATCAGGGAACAGAGAGAAGCTTCCCTCGGTTTTTATGTTGGTTTTCTGGCAGGATTACGCAGAGAACTCTTCCCGCAGATTAGCATTGCTTTTGAGGAGTTTCTTAAAGAAAAAAATTGGGACCTGATAGAGAATGCGAGACTGCAGTGTATTGAAAACAACCATCACCTTGCCGAAAAAATTACCGATATTGCCCAATTTATTGGCCAGGACCCTGCCGAGCAGGTTCAGGATCGCTTTAATGATGAAATTCTGGTGCCTTTGGGGTTGGATGCACCCGATAAAAGAGACTGAATATTTATATTTTACAGAGAATGCTTATACTTTTATCTGTATCAACCAGTACAAGATATGAAGATGAGTGATCTGGAAAAAGAATATGGGCTTGCACAATACACCGGCCGGATTTTATACGAGGAGTACAGTACTTCCCTGAAAAAAAGAGTGGCGGAACTCGTTGCGGCTTTTTCAGAATTTGATCGGACAGGGGTGCCCGGGATCCCGTATATTACAGCCTGGAGTCATAATGACAATGTCATGTGGTACGAGTTTGCCGGGCGAAAGTTCACCGGGCTTTTCGGGTGCAGTGCCCAGGAACTTCCGGCAGTGTTCCGGGAGGCGGTAGTTGATCACAGGATTTTTCACCGGACCGAGGTTGAAGCGGGCGTGAGTGAAACTGTCCGCAACCCTGAGGAACTCTCGGGTGTACGAAGTGGTATGCGGGCTGAGGTCACCGAAAAGGGACATGTAGAGGCTGATTACAAGGTATCCCTTTCAGAGGAATTGGATCACGTCTGGTTTAAAGACCGGGCCCGGGTAGAAACATTTTCCAAAGAGCAGATTTCCATTTCATTCGGTTTCCTTACCGACGTCACAAATGAAATGGTGCATAAGGACCTGCTCGAACAGATTGGTTATTTTGACCAGCTTACCAATCTCCCCAACCGTGTGATCATGCACAGAAGCCTTGAGCTCAAAATCGCAGAGTATGAGCGCAACCAGATTGATGATTTTGTTTTCCTGATGATGGATATTGATCACTTCAAAGTAGTGAACGACAGTTACGGTCACCGTGCAGGAGACTATATACTCTCTACTCTTGCCCAGGTTCTGAACGATGTCAGGAGACGTTCCGATGAAGTCGGACGTTTCGGGGGAGAAGAGTTTTACGGAGTTGCTATCGGTGATATTTATGAGGGCCGGGAGTTTGCCGAGCGTGTACGGCGACGGGTGGAAGTTACACCTTTTGTTTTTGATGAACAGATGATTCCCCTGACCATATCGATAGGGGTTGTCGCGGCAAGTGAACTCGGCAACCTCATAGAGGAAGACCTGATTGAGACAGCCGACCGAAGGCTCTACCGGGCCAAACAATATGGTCGCAACCAGGTAGTCTCGGAAACTATTTCTTTGTAAACCACTGTTAAATTATATAATCGGGAAACCCGCTTTCTTCCATCCCTCGACGCCATCCTGCAAGGCCTTGGCATTCGGGAAACCCAGTTCGTTGTATTGGCTTGCCAGACTGGCAGCGCTGTGCTCCGCGTTTCAGTTTCAGTAAAAAATTATTTCCTGGTCTTTCGATAGCTCTCCTGTTTGAGCCTGTAAAGCTGAAAGCGTAATTGCTCCCTCAAGATGATACTGCGCTAATTTTGCATCGTCTGTATAGGCACAGACGAGTAAAGCCTGGCCCAGCATAACCTTTCTCCTCGCTTCCTCGGGTGATATACGGGTTGCTTCAGTCATAAACCTCCTCCATGTCCAAAGGTCTTGATTATATTAACATTATCGTACATGAACTTTGAAAAATCAAGGGGTTTCAAAGCACCATTATGTCGATTTGTTTACGAGCCTTCAGCTTTGGAATTGACGGGTTTGTATTGTTCAGGATCCCTTGTTTGATACTGATCTGTGTTTTCAGGTAACCCTGTTGCTCCAGGAAACAATATTTCGGGATACAAGGTGGAATGAATCAGGCCGGGATGACGATTTCCGTACCGTTCCGGAACATCCTGTGTCCAATCGCTCGGGATCACCATTGGCAGAATTAAAAGAAAAATCAGAGCTGCTCGTTGAAACCAGATGCAACGTTCCGGTTCATCAGGCGGAAGAAAGATATAAGCAGGAGGGACAGTGAAAGTATCCCTTCCTTTCCTGTAAAACCAGAACAGGAGAAATACGCCAGCCACTGTCATAAAAATATTGAATTCCTGTCCAGGAGGGAAACCAAAAAAATCTGTTCTGTACTCGCGGAAGAAATCAACAAAAATTCGCAGGAAGCCGTACCAGAGAATAAAGTGGGCCACTATGACCCCGCGGGGCGGATTGGTTCTTCTGATGAGGAGCAGGAAGGGAATCAGCAGCAGGTTTTTTATACCGTCATAAAGAACGACGGGGTGCCTGAATCCTTCTACATCAGGAAATTTGACGCCCCATGGCATCTCTGTCAGACTACCGACAATCTGACCATCTATGAAGTTGCCAATCCGGCCGACTCCCATGATGTAGGCCGCAGCAATGGCAAGAACATCACCGATCTCGAAAAAATTTCTCCGGTAGAGTCTGCAGAACAGTAGAATTCCAATGATTCCGCCAAGCAGGATACCATGAGTTGACATCCCTCCCAACCAGACAGCCGGAATGTGCCAGACATGTGACCCGTAATAGGCCCATTCATAAAAAATCACTTCAACAAAGCGTCCCCCGAGGAGAACTCCTGTCGCGATGAATATGGTCAGATTGTAGACCTGGCTCATATTCATCGCCAGGGTTTCCCGGTTTCTGCGGAGCCAGAAAAAAACACCTAAGAAACCCAGTGTATAGCTCAGTCCATACCACCAGAGGTAAAAGCCTCCAATCTTCCCGAATATGGGGTCGATATTATGAACATATGGGCCAAGCATTACTATAGTTTTTTATTTCCGGAAAATGAACTACATATGAATAAAGCAAAACATAAAATTAAAGCATGGAAAAGGGTACTTCAGAGTGCTGAAAGGTACCTCAGTACACATGTTTAAGTACAACTTATATAATTAGTATATCATGAGTCACGTCGTAATCGTTTATCAATTTGATGCTTTTCCCACTTGGGCCCGAAGAAGTTGAAGACCTCAAAAACGTTTAAGCCGTGGAACAAGATACCGATGCCCCAGCCGATTGCCGGCCAGATGACCCAGAAATGGTCTGGTTTTCTGATAAGGTTCAACACAAACAGAATAGCAATTACAAGTACATATATGATCAGATGGGTATAGAACCCCTTAATGTCACGCACATACATAATAGCCTGTTCTTCCTCAGTCGAGATGTTTACTTGACTTGACATATCAGCCTCCGTTGTAAGTTCAGATACTTCGAGGTCAAAAACAGCAGCCAGAGACTTGAGTGTCTCCAGGCTTGG
The DNA here is from genome assembly GCA_947259225.1 of uncultured Desulfobulbaceae bacterium. GTDB lineage: Bacteria > Desulfobacterota > Desulfobulbia > Desulfobulbales > Desulfobulbaceae > UBA10518. The sequence continues at coordinate 203,278 of CAMYLK010000001.1, forward strand.
TTTTTGGCCTCTCTCTATACGCTGGATGGTTCGCACGCTAAGACCGCTTAGCTCAGCTAATTGTTCCTGGGACCAGCCCCTTTCAAGTCGAAGTTTGCGAATAATCATACGTATTCCTTTTTGGTTACTGTTGGAGACTACGATATCAGTAAGTGGACAGGAAGACCACGACAGGACCATGGCATGTCTACGACATTATTACGACACCAACATGACATCCATTTAATATCAACAGGTTAGGAACCGGTGAGTTACGGGTTGCTTCAGCCGTAACTCACCGGTTCCTAACCTGGGATTTAGTATATACTGTATACTTACGTGAAGTATGGTGAGGCAGGTCTGTGCGAAGAAATGATGTGGCGAAGATGTCAGGATGTTGATGAAGAGTGACAAATTTATTTCTCCATTGTTCGCGGCAGAAGAGAGGCTGGGTTTAAGGCCTTGTTGATGAAATTTTTTATTCCGCTTCATGTTTAAAATATTTCTGGATGTATTGTTGAATGATATTGGCAGCTAATTGGTTTCCTGCAATATTCAGGTGTGAATCCATAGGTTTATACAGTGCTTGTGAAGAGATATCTGCAAAATATTCATATAAGTCGAGATGATTGATCCCCAAAGATTTTAGCCTCTCCGACAGCATTCTGTTGGGAAGGGTAATATCCCACTTTCTTTGATCCAGATCAGGATAATACGTGTCTTTGACTTTTGTCTGGAGTTCTTTGTTTATTTGTAATTCGTCCGGAAAAATAACTACGACCAGTTCGATGTCTAGCTTTTGACATATATTCCTGATTTGTTTCAGGCAATAGAGGCTAAATTCAAGCTGCTCATTAAAACGGTTGTCGTCTGTCAGGTAAATAGAACTCCTTTTGTATTCTACATCAAGGTATTGTTCGGGCTTTAAGGTTGGGCAGCCATCACAGTATTCACCTTTTCCTAAAATTACCATGTTTTCATATTCGGGTCGAATATTCAAAATGAAGTTAAAGAAAGAAAGGAGATAGGATTTTTCATAAAATTTCGGTTTCTTACTTTCTGTAAAATCATTACCAATGAAAAAGGATAACAGGATCATCTCGGGTTGAAATGATAACCCTTCCCTTACGATCAATGACAGGTAATCCTGAGGGCCAATGCTTGGGATCCCCATATTGAACAGTTCAACTTCCAGGTTTCCCGATTGAAGCTGGGATTCAATCAGTGTCAGATAATTATGCTCGTAAGGTACAACCCCAAATGCATAAGAATCTCCAATACCGAGAATGCGATAAACATTTTCTCTTTTATCAGGGAATTCTACATCCTTAAAGCCATGTGAGTTGAGTTTGAAATTCCCGTTGTCAGAATAAGGTTTGCCCCGGAATCTGTTGTATGAATCGGTGAAAAATATGTATGTCGGCCTGTAATGATTAAATACCCGGAGCGAAATTTCCCCTAAGAGTATGGTTACAAGCAATATAATAGCCGTCTGGGAAATAATGGGTCCAGCTTTTCGGGCAATTTGTTTGATATTCATTAATAATACTTGTTGTTTTTCAAAAGGGTAAATCTTCGAAAATCATACAGGTATAGTTTAGTCTGTCTCATGTTCTCATTAATCAATTTTCTTGTATAAAATACAAAAATGAGTTTGTGCGAAGTGTAAAGAGAAAAAAAAGTATGACAGATTAAGATGATTTACAGTTGATTTACCGGATCTCCTTAACGAATTAAGCGATAAACCCGCCATTGGCACACAGGTTCTGGCCGGATATCCATCCTGCTTCCCCGCTTACCAGAATTGCTACAGCATCAGCAATGTCCCGGGGAGTTCCGATACGCCCGAAAGCGGCCATGTCAGCAAGGGACTGTATCTGCTCATCTGATTTACCCTGCCTGAACAGTTCTGTATCAACAGGTCCGGGAGAGATTGTATTTACTGCTATTCGTTTATGACCGAGTTCCTTGGCCAGGACTTTTGTTATCTGTTCGACGGCGCCTTTTGTTTCAGCGTAGGCGCCATAGGTTGGCATCATCACCTTGGTGACCGATGATGAGATATTGATGATTTTTCCGCCCTCTGCCATCTTTTTGGCCGCCAGTTGGCAGGCAAAAAACAGGCCTTTGACATTACATGCGAAGATATTGTCAAATTCTTCTTCTGTTACGTCTTCAATTTTTTTGTAAATAACTGTGCCGGCATTATTGATAAGGATATCCAGTGTCCCGAATTTTCCGATGGCATTCTCAAACAGTGTTTCAATTTCGTTTACTCTTCTCATATCAGCCTTAACCGCTATGGCTTGACCTCCCATATTGGTTATTTCCGCGACAACATTGTCAGCCTGTTGGACATTGTTTACATAGTTGACCACTACAGAAGCACCAAGCTGACCAAGCTTCAAGGCTATTTCTCTTCCTATGCCACGGGAGGCACCTGTCACGATGGCAGTCTTATTGTTAAAGAATGTCTGCAAGATTACCTCCTGTTAATGAAATGTACGAAATGACAAGTAGAATTGGTAAAATCTTAAGATTTCTAACCGGTAGATTTTACTTGTTATTAAGTTGGGCCAGAGATTCGACAATGAAATCGAGAGGTGGTCGGACGTTGATGTCTTCAACATGTATGTTGCGGATAATCCCCTGTTTGTCAATTATGAACAGTGCACGCTCAGTGGTTCCATTGGAGCGTAACACCCCATAAGTCTCTGCTACGGCTCCATGGGGCCAGAAATCTGAGAGTACCGGGAACCAGAGATCTCCCATCTGCCTGGTCCAGGAATGAAGCGTTGGAACATTGTCCACAGTAATGCCTAAAATAATGGCATCGTTTTTTTCGAACAGTTTTCTCGCGAATACGTAGCCGGGCCACTGATCAGAGCAGACAGGTGTCCATGCTGCCGGAACAAAGGAGAGCACAACATTTTTCTTGCCCCTGAACTGGCTCAAAGAGACTTTCTCTCCCTGAATGGATGGCAGGGTGAACTCCGGTGCAGCTTCGCCGATCCTCACCTTCAGTTCACTGTCAAGGGGCTTGAGTTGGCCTGGTTCGAAGATCAGTTCACGGTAGTTCTTCGGTTCATCAGCGCGAACTATTTCCGCATGGACAAAGAACATCATGGCTATAAATACTGATACTGCAAATCGTCTGATTACCATGGCGCACCTATTTCAATCCGGCACTATTAATCAGCTTCTCGAGAAATTCAGGGGGATTGGTGAATCCACCTGATTTCCTGAAAAAAACAACACTTTTATTTTTTTCGTCTCTCTTGCATCCGATAAAAGTCGGTGTCCCCGCACCGGCCAGAGCTTTGTATATGGACATGTCCGAGTCGGAAAAGAGTGGAAATTTAATGCTGAATCCCTGGCGAAAGGTATCAACTTCAAGGTCTGTATTATTTGCTCCAATGCCGATGATCACAAGTTTCAAATCGGGTCGTTTCAACTCTTCCATCTTGTCATAAAGTTCATTAACAGCAGGCGCAGCATTCTGACAGTAAGGACAGTACATGCTGAACAGTTCTATCATCAGGATATCAGCATCAATATCACTGAGCTTGAATGGTGTGCCCGGCTCTCCTTTCAGTCCCATGTACTGGATATGTTCCTTGTTGTCAGGAACAGTCAGGGTAATGTCGGGGAGCGGTTCAGTTTCAGGTTTTGTTTCTGCGGCGATGCAGATGAAGGAGATAAAGACAATAAATATGAGCAGGGTGAAGACGGTGGTTTTTCTCATGGGGCCTCTCCTTAATTAAATTATAAAGGTGGCTGTTAAAAAGAATGATCATGTAATTCGGAATTTTTTATCACACCGGGCATCTATTCTTTAAGTATATCAAAAAAAGAAGATGAACCTCAAAGTATTTTCAGCCAGTCGTCAACTGCACTTTTAAGCAGCGAGTAAAATGCCTCGCTGTCACCCAGGCCTGTGCGGCCAAAGGTATAGTTGATCTCAAGGAAAAGCGGGTCCCCGGATGGTTCCGGAAATATAAGGTCAAATCCGGCCAGGTTGATACCGGTTTGAGCACAGAGTTTGCGTACAGCCTCTTGCCCCTTTTTCTGAAGAAGGGGGTCTGATTCCAGGTCGACCTCGCCACCCTGGGCAATGTTATGCAAGAAACCATCGTTCCTGCGCCAGTAACTGATAACCTCATCCCCGATCACCACCACCCGCAGGTCCCGTTTAAGGCCGGGTATGAACTCCTGGATAACAAAGCCGCTAAAACCGGTAAGTTCCCTTTTGAGAAGAAAGCCCAGGGTTGTGTCAAGATTCTCCCGGTCCTTGATAAGCCAGATGCCGCTTCCTTCGCCACCTAAAGCACTTTTAAGTACAAAAGGAAAATCAGGGAGGTTCGGTTGCTCCATCATGTCGGGATGGTCTCCCACCAGTGATTCCACTTTGGGAAACACGACAGTTCTGGGGTGGGCAGCACCGTAACTCCAGAAGAGAAGGGTGTCACCGACTTTGCCTTCCCAGCAGAACCGCAGGTCATAGTTGGGAAAGACACTGGGGCAGTTATTTCTGCACAGCTTGTAAAATTCACGGGTTACGGTTTGGGGAAGGACAACAGCCCTGGCCTTTCGAATGGCGTGCAGAATATCAGAGTTCCAGGGAGCCCGTTCCCAGAGGAAGAGATCGCCTTCAATGACCGGGTGAAAGGAGAGCAGCATACCGGTCTCTTTACTTCTTCCCTGTGTCCTTGGGCTGCAGACGATTTGCCTGGTAACTGGAATTCCGATCTGGTCCAGTGTAATTTGTTTCCTGGTATTTGTTGGATACGTCCTTCATGGATTTTCATTACAATTCAGGACTCTTCCTGTCAAGGGAAACAGGGGACATGAGTGTTGCAGCACATCGAAGAATTTGACTTCAATGTATGTGTGGTTTGGAACAAACAAAAAGCCATTCAATTTCATATTCAATGCTGCATTGTACGGTAAGTTTTTTTTACTACCGGTATAGCTATGATTTTCCCCGCCACAAATAAAATGTTTCAAATTGAAGCTTTTCACAGATAAGCTTTAGTCTGAAACAATGTAAAAAAAACAAAACCTTACCATTGGAAACTTTAAATTTACTGCTGTTTCAATGAACAGGAATCACAATAGGTGAAAATAAAGAGGATGTAAAAAAACAGTGGATAATAAAAAGGATGGTCAGCCACCCAGGTATGCCTTTTTGACCTCTGGATTAGTAAGCAGCTCTTCCGAAGGTCCTTCAAGAACCAGGTGACCGTTTTCGATGACATAGGCTCGCTGGGCGAACTTCAAGGCCAGTCGGGCATTCTGTTCGACAAGCAGGATCGTGGTGCCTTCCCGATTAATTTCCTTGAGCGCTTCGAACATGGAAAGCATGAGCAGCGGAGCCAGCCCCATGGATGGTTCATCGAGCAGCATCATGTTGCGGCCGCTCATGTAGGCACGCCCTACGGCCAGCATCTGCTGCTCACCACCGGAGAGAGTACCGGCCATTTGAGATATACGTTCCTTGAGCCTGGGGAAAATGGTAAAGACCTGTTCGGTGTCACGCTTTATTTCTTCCCTGTCTTTACGGGCAAAGGTCGCCAGCTTCAGGTTTTCCATGACTGTAAGATTGCCGAACAGCCGACGTCCTTCAGGCACATGGGATATACCCAGCTCACTGACCACCTTGTCAGGTTGGTACTGGAGCAGGTCCTTGCCTTCAAATTCCATGCGTGATCCACTGTCTGCCATTAACAAACGGGATATGGCTCGCAGGGTGGTGCTTTTGCCGGCGCCATTGGCCCCAATGATGCAGACAATCTCACCCTTGGCAATATTGAAATCAATGCCGTGAAGGGCTTTTATCTTGTCATAGGAGACACGCAGGTTTTCAATAACCAACTGCATCAGTGGATATCCTCTTTGCCGAGATAGGCTTCGATCACCTTGGGATTGTTCTTGATTTCCTCGGGGTTGCCTTCGGCTATGATCTCTCCAAAAACGAGGGTCTGGATTCTTTCACACAACTCCATGACAAACTTTAAGCGGTGTTCTATCATAAGAATCGCAACATCAAAATCCTCGTGTATCTTTCTGATTATGGAGATCATACGGTTCAGTTCGTCAGGGGTCATGCCTGCTGTCGGCTCATCCAGGAAAAGAACCTTGGGGTTGGTCGCCATGGCGCGGGCCATCTCGACCCTTCGCTGAGCACCATAGGGCAGACTGACAGCCAGCTGGGAACTGAATTGGGCAACATTGAACGTTTCCAGCAGGTGCATGGCCTTTGCGGTCAGTCGTTTTTCTTCCTGGTGGCAAAGCCTGGACCCAAAAAAGGCTCCCCAAATACCGTATTCCAATTGCGAATAGCAAGCCATTTTGACATGTTCAAGTACGGTCATATGCCTCCAGAGCAGCAGGTTCTGGAATGTCCGGCCAAGTCCCATAGCGGCAATCTCATGGGGATGATGTCCGATGAGATTTTGACCGTTCAGTTCTATATTACCCTGGGTAGGCGTATGAATGCCGGAAATGAGGTTGAAGATGGTTGTTTTACCGGCGCCATTGGGTCCTATCAAGCCTACAATATGGCCTGGTTCGAGTGTAAGGTTGTAGCTGTGAACAGCCCGTAATCCGCCGAAAAAATGCGTCATGTTATCAACCCTGAGTAATGTCATGACTTTATGTTTTCACTCTCTTCATTTTTTGGCTTCATGAGTTCTTTTGGGTTGAATTCTGTAAAAGCGATAAGGCCGGTGGGGCGGAAAAGCATGACCATGATGAGCAGCAGCGGAATAATTATCCACTTGTAGATCTCCAAAGGTCTCAGGGCCTCGCTTAAAAGGTTAATACTTACCGCACCGACAATGGAGCCGGTGACTGAATTGAGTCCTCCGAAATAAAGCATGGCGAGAATTTCTGCTAACCGCTGGATGCCGAAGGACCCCGGGTTAACATAACGCAGGACATGGGCGAACAGGCCGCCTGCCACCCCGGCCCAAAAGGCGCCGAACATAAAGGCGATTATTTTTGTCTTCCTGGTATTCACGGTCATGGATTCAGCCGCCAGTTCATTGTCACGTACTGCGCACAGGGCTTTACCCATGGTGGAACGCACAAAATTATTGATAATCCAGATACAGAGCACCATGACAATAAAGACCATGGGCAGATTGGAATAATCGGGCTGGCTGGACATGCCCCGTGGACCACCGACAACTTCGAGGTTCTCTATCAGGCTTTTAACGATAAACAGAAATGCCAGTGATATGATTGCCAGGTAATCTCCCCGGGTACGAAATGACGGTATGGCAATGACCAGTGCACCCAATGCGGCAATCATGCCGCCGGCAATAAGCGCCAAGGGGAAAAAATATGGGCCCAGGGCTTCAGGCAACAGGGGTTCACCGAACAACTTATCATTGGCGAACAGCAGCAGGGTAATTGTCGAAGCGCCATAGGCGCCAAGAGCCATGAATCCCGGGTGCGAACAGGAGAACTCACCCATGTAGCCATTAATAACGTTGAGGCTCAGTGTCAGCATGATGGCGATCATAGTGAGCTTTATGACCAGCAGCCGGTAATCACTGATATCGGTCCAGAAGTGAATGGCACCGTAGAACAGGCCAAGATGTATCACTGCGGCTATGGACACAGGTCCCCTGTCGAGTAAAGAAGCAAGCCTGTTGGCTGGTTTACGCAACGATTTGCTGATAATCAGGACCGGCAGGCCGTACACCAGAATCATGTAGCCGAATGTGCCCGGTACAAGCATTGGTTTTTTGAGCACGGTCAGAAAACCGAACAGTGCAGGAATCTTCGGTAGACCAAGATAGTAGGATATAAGGTCGCCCAGAAAATATTCGATCAGCACGGCACCAAAAACACCAAGCAGCCAGCCGATCAGCGGGATACCGGCAGTCAGGGATTTGAGCCATGCCCAAAACCCTTTTTTTGTCTGCGTTGCTATCTGCTCCCTGGTGTCCATCCTGTATTGTTTGTTTTTTTACTCAGTATTAAGGATCACAGCCTGAGCTGGGTTGAATGAGCCTGTCCGAAAAAACCATGCGGCCGCAGTGTCAGAATAAGCAGAATAATCGAGTAGGCTATGATATCACGAAGGGTTGATGGAAATATCCAGGATACAAAAATTTCGATAAAACCAAGCATAAAGCCGGCCAGTGCAGCGCCGAGAATAGAACCGCGACCGCCTAGGATAGCCGCTACAAAAGCCTTCCAGCCAAGCAGAACACCCATGTAGGGATCAAGTACAGGGTAGGCAAGCCCGTACAGGATACCTGCAGCAGCGGCCAGCCCGGAGCCGATGGCAAAGGTGAGAGGTGCAATTTTATTGATCGATACACCCATCAGCGGAACAGCCTGGAAATCAAAGGACATGGCCCGCATTGCCATACCCCATTTACTTTTCTGGATAAAACGATGCAGCAAAAACATGAGGCTCAGGGAAACCCCGACGATAAGTATCTTTTTATTGGTCACAAATACGCCGCCGAACTCATAAGTCGTCGATTCAATGAGCTGCGGAAAACTGAGCCGGCGCGCTCCCAGGATGGCAAGGTTGCCGGTCTCGAGAATGATGCCGATCATCAGCCCGGTGATGGCTGCCGATGCACGTGGTGCATCGCGCAGGGGCCTGTACCCGACACGTTCAATAAACACCCCGACAAACGAGGTAAAGAACATCGAAAAAATAATGGTCAGGATGAGGATCGTCCAACCGGGAAGGGGAATGCCGGTCATGGCGACAAGCCCGAGAAGGGCTGTCGCCACACCGAAACCGATATATGCCCCGACCATGAAGATATCGCCGTGGGCAAAGTTGAACAGCATCAGGATGGAGTACACCATGGAGTACCCCAGGGCGATCAGGGCGTAAAAACTACCCCACTGCAACCCATTGACAATGTTCTGGAGAAATAGATCCATGCCCTGTTAATTGGGGCAAACAGACTTGTAGAATTCGTATTCCCCCTTGTCGCTGATCCTGACGATGACAGCGCATTTTATTGGATCTCCCTCTTCGGTAAAGGTCATGTCACCGGTGATACCCTTGAAGTTTTTGATATTAGCCAGCGCATTGCGGATTGCCTGACGGTCTTTATCGGCCTTGCCTGTGATCTCGCCGGAATTTTCAATGGCAGCCTGCACAAGTCGCAGGGAATCCCAGGTCAGAGCTGCAACATCATCCGGTGTATAACCATATTCTTTCTCGTAACGGTCAATGAATTCCTTGGTTGCTCCCTTGGCTCCGGCTGCCGCATAATGGGAGGAAAAGAACAGGCCGTAACAGTCTTTGCCGCACAGAGTGACGGTTTCGGCAGAACCCCATGAGTCGCTTCCTACAATAGGTCCTGTCCAGCCAAGTTCATGGGCCTGCTGGACGATCAGGGCGACTTCATTGTAGTACTGGGGCGTAAAAAGGACCTGTGCCCCGGACTTGTTAATTTTGCTCAACTGTGAACTGAAATCAGTGTCCTTGGTTGTAAAGCTCTCAAATGCGACCACTGAGCCGGGACCGTGAATTTTCTCCCAGGCCTGTTTAAAAAACTCGGCAAGGCCCTTGGGGTAATCGCTGGCCACGTCATAGAGCACTGCCGCCTTGGTGAACTTGAATTCCTCGGTAATGAAGTTTGCCAGAACTGGTCCCTGGAACGGATCGAGGAAGCAGCCGCGAAAAACATAAGGACGATTCGCGGTGGAGTCAGGATTGGTGGACCAGGGAGTAATCATCGGCGTTTTGTAGTTATTTGCCACATCTCCGGCGGGTACCGCCTGTTTGGAAGACTGCGGTCCGACAATAACCAGCACTTCGTCCTCGGTGATCATCTTGGTATTCGCTTTGACAGCCGACTCTGCCTTGGCCTCATTGTCTTCAATAACCAGTTCGACGGGATATTTTTTACCACCCACTTCCAGGCCGCCTGCTTTCTTTATATCGGCGAGCCACATCTGGGCCGCATACTTTGTGCCCTCGCCCACCTTGGGAATATCACCTGTTATCGGGGCATTAATGCCGACCTTGATGACTTTTGCACGACCTAAAGCCCAGGCGCTGGTTGAAAGAATAAGTACAGTGATGCATCCCCAAATAATACCTTTAGACAAGCTTTTCATGTTTCCTCCGACAATTGTGTTAATGAAGCAATGTGGTGAAAATAAGCCCCAGTTGACTGACAATACGTTATTTACATTAAATTATATTATTGTACACCCCTAAATTATTCTAGCGGCAGTAAGGTATTTATACTCACATGAAAAAATAAAACAATTCCAGGTAAAGAGGAACTTATCGACTCATCCTCTAAAATTTTGGGACCTCCACCTCCCTACATCACATATGGGGATTTTTCTATAATTCCTTTGGATTACAATTTTACAAAAACTCACGATGTTTCTATAAAACTGATACCCTGTTGGTTACAATGTAAGCCGCATTCTCAGGCCAAACAATCACAGCGAATCTTCTTCAGAATTCAAGGCCGGATCGGTCAGCCACCTCACCGGCGGTGAGAAGGCGAGGAACTTTCTTAAAATACCAGTCACTTGCGATGTGTGTTTTTTTACCGTGTATACCGCATCAATCTACAAAATGAACCTTTACCGGCCCGCGCTGAACTGTTCGGTGGTATTCCACCTCAGGTTCTCCAAAACCCATTGCATATCCCAGGAGATGGTTTTCAGGAATTCCGAGCCTCTTTACCAGATCGGGAAGAAGCGAAAGAGCCATCATAAACATCCCATCCCAGAATGTGCCAACCCCTTTTGCATGCGCCATCAACTGAAAAGTCGTCAGAGCGATAAGAGAGTCCTGAGCCGGGCAGGGGGCATCTTTCGGAGCGCTTGTAATGAGCAGATGTGGAGCTCCTCTGCAAATTATATCCTGCCCCTCATTTTTCCATGCACTGACCGCCATACCTATGTACTGTGCCACCAGGCCTTCCGGCAGCTCGCCTGCATCATGGAGTTTTCCGAGTTTATCCATCACCTCTTCCAGTATTTTCTTCAGGACAGCACCCTCCCTGACCACAGTAAAAAGAACCCCTTGCACATTAACACCGGTCGGGGAATGGTTGGCAATATCCAGAAGTTCGTCAATTAACGCAGGAGACAGGTCTTTGCCGGTGTACCGACGTACAGACCTTCGCCCCTTGATAAGCACCTCCAGTTTTGCCGGATCAGGCATATTGCCGTCCAGCAAAATGCTTGCATCGGGATCCCTCCCAAGGATCGATACAGCACCTGTAGGACATACAGCAAGACAATGCTGACATTGGTAACACCCCTCCTTATAGATGACGGGGTAGTCATCCATATTGATAACACCTGCAGGACACTCAGCAACACATTCACCACACTGGATGCAACGCTCTTCATCTACTTGAAACTGATTCATTTGGGCCTCAATTTTTTGCTCGGGTTAATATTGAACTTAATTTTAGGCGATTTCATAAAGAGTTTTTTGCTCTTTTTCTGAAGTTATACAATCCAACATTCCTCCAAGATCATTGAATATTTGAAGTCTGTTGATCACCTTTACAGCACTACCCTCACTCGCAGGCCGAAAGCCCACAGGCTACTTTCATCCGGGTTTAAAGCCGGGTCTTTGATGTATTGAATGGTTGGCGTTACGGCCAATTCTTTTGTCAGTTGGTAGCGCCAGAAGAGCTCGGTCGTGTACTGGTCGTCCAGATCACCGAAGGATGTTTCATTGGGTTTGCCCCAGTTGAAGCCGAATCCGATCACCCCGCGAATGGGGACCGGCTGGTATCCGATACCGACCGTTATTGAACGCTCCAGGAGGCTGCCGCTGTCCTCTGTGTAGCCGCCGCGGATAAAGGGAAACCACTTGTCATCTATCCACTGGTGCCATGAGGCGTTTAGGCCCCAACCGTCAGGGGTGCCGTTGGCCCGCTCATCAACATGCCAGAAGGTGAGATGGATGTTATCGAAGTAGAGCTTTTCCTGTCCCGGCGTGAAGCCGACCTCCACCCACTTGAAAAAATCGCTTCCCTCCATCAGGTTATCGAAAGGATCGGCAGGATCTGAATTGGCGTCAACTATTCCGGCCTGAACATACACTTTTTCTCCAATCATACCGCCAATACCAGCACCGAGAGCAGCATCATTGGTCAGGTCCATGGCAGCCGAACCTGTTGAGAACATGAAATTGGTAAAACCGAGCCAGGGGCTGGCAAGGAGGTAGACATCTACGAAGTCGGTTGCATCAAGGAAGCCAGCTACAGCAGCCCATGTCCCTTCAGCAAAGTACTGCTTCCAGTACAGGTTGGTCAGGCGCGTCTGCTGGTCGCTGAATGGTGCTTCGAACAGTCCCACATATCCACTTTCAAAACCGAGACCGCTTGGAGGGACATCTGTGTAGCTGTGTCGGTTTTCTACTTTCCAGTTCAGGCTTCCCTTGTTTGGTGTTCCTCGGTTCACCAGGTCCCAGAAACCGAAGAAACGAACCATGCCGCTGCTGGCGTTGTCTTCACCGGGACTATCACTTACACCGACAAAAAAAGCGCTGTAATCAAGGCTCCAGTTAAAACCGGTCTTCTCTGCCACAGCATTTTTCCACTCCTTGATCGGTGCAAAGAGGCGCGATTCATATAGTGGATTCGCCTCCCGGTCCAGGTTGATCTGGTTTTCAACTTCATCAGTAGAAAGTCGCGGCCTGACAGTGTTCTCTGTTGTGGAATTTGCCGCCTGCAATGTTGGCGAAAAACCTAATAGTATTGCGGCCAGAAATAAGGATATTTTTGGTTTCAATTCTTTCGTCTCTCTTTGTTTGTCTTATTGGAAAAAAAATTACTCAGGGTGTTTCATTGCCCGAATGGACTTTTCTTCAGATCCCTCGTAGTGGATCTAACGTGCCTGAAAATGCTCCCGCAGTTCATTGCGCAGCCGAACACGCTCTGCATAATCTTTGGCAAACTGCTCAGGTGGAACTCCTTCCCAAACCTGTTGGTAGACACGCATTTTGTTGCCGCCGTAGATCTTGGCGATGTCTTCGTTGGAATACCCCCTCTTCCACAATTCATCTGTCACTGCCGCCAGGATCTTGGCAAGCTCACCGCAGCCATCTGCTCCGCTTTTAAATGCTTTCACCATGTATCCGTCATCGTTATACAGGTTTGGATTCGCATTCACGAAATTCATCGTCGGTTCAGTCGTGAACATATCGTCACTTGCTATACCGACATGGTCGACTCCGACCAGCTTGACATAGTAATCAATCATATCTGCAGCTTGCTGAGGAGTGATGTCGTCCGGCCAGATGCCGTCCATCATCCACTCGGTGAAGGTCGGTGAGACAAAACCACCGGACTTGGCTGCGCGGATTGCCTCCTCGTCCGTAATATTGCGGTAGCAGCCTCTCTTGGTGGCTTTGGGCTCATCTTTATAGAGGCCGATGGGTAGCGAATGGGAATAAATGTAGGGCACGCCAGGATAATTTTTATCCATGTAATCCATAACACCGTTCGTGGTCTTGGGACCCATATGGCTCAGGTCAACCACGATACCGTATTTCACCATTTCATCCACGATTGACAACCCCCATGCGGTCACGCCGGTCGTGTTGCCATTAAATTCGGCCAGAGATCCTGATCCGGCCCTGAAAAGGTCGTTATAGGAGAGGATCATGCTGGCGATCCCCATTTCTTTGAGCAAGGCGACCTTCTTGAGATCTCCGTCCAGGATGGTCGAAGTCTGCGTATTCCAGATAACCGCTGTCTTGCCCTGGATGTGCGCGGCTTCAATGTCACGAGTAGAGCGGACAAAGACATATTTCCCAGGAGTCTCGGCCATGGCTTTGCGGTAAATCTGGAGCTCGTTCAGGTATTGATCCCAGGTATAGCTGCCTGCAGCAATCGTCATGTCATGCCCGGTAATTCCAGCGTCGCGGGAACGTTGCGTATACTCGTGCAGATGTTCGGGCTCGGTCCAGCCGGTACCATATGGACTCGCAAAGAATCCGACCACCACCGTGTCTTTCACGAACTGCTTGGCATTGTCCGATGCTTCCCAGGTTTTCGATTCAACACTTGCCAGAATTAAACCTGGAAATAATAGTGCCAATAAGGTGATTAGAACGAAAGTTTTACTGAAGTAAGTGGTCATTGCTCTCTCTTTTTAGTTTTAATTTCGTTATCATATTGAATGATTCATTATTTCAATCCTTGCATTCTCCTTCAACGTAACCAATAACTGCCTGATCAGAGCAGGCTGTACAGCCGTTGGAATATGTTTTGAAACTGCCGTTGCTCTGTTCGCCGCAGACCGGCCGATAATCCATGGTGCAAACCTGTGGCCGGGGATCGGTGCAGACGGTGTGTTTTTTTTCAGGCACTGGTTCGTCACTTTGTTGGTCTGCAATCGCCATACTGCCCGTGGGGCAGAAAATGACGAAACAAAACATGATCAACATTGAATTTTTCATTTTGCCCTTCACGAGGAGTTGTATTTTTTTAAGTTGCGGGGTACCTAAACACCCCGCAACATCCTTTATCCTAAAGGGTATTTTTGTAGATTTTTCCGTCTTTCATAATAATGCGCATGGTATCAATGCCATCACGTGCTGGGGCGTCAAACCATAATTCGCTGCCGCCTATAACGGTAATATCTTCGAGCGGGTTGCCGTCGACCAACAGGATGTCTGCATAGGCTCCCTCTTCAATCACACCAATTTTTCCTTCATAGTAAGGGTTAAGAACGTTGCCTGAGAGTGCAACCATTTCGCCGTTAACAGATGTCAAAGATTTAAGCGCAAAGTGGTTGCCAAAGAATTTTGCACTGAGATAAATTTCATGGTCCGTCTGTTTTTTACAAGAATCACCAAAACCGACACAATCAGCATTGAAGCCAAATTTTGGTTGATACTTTTTGACATTTTCAATGAAATCCCCAAAAGCTGCCTGAGCAGTGGCTGCTTTGCGTGCAGATGCAGGGCTTGAACTGATGGCTTCAATTTTCCCTAATTCAGGAGAAAAAGCATGCATATTTGTTGTCATGTACGCACCTTTTTCCTTCATCAGTTTTGCAACATCACCGTCAAACATAAATGTGTGTTCTAGTGTCTTTACACCGTTCTCTAAACAGCGAATGATCGATTTTTTACTATAGGCATGTGACATGACGTAAGAGCCATAAGCATCAGCAATCTCTACAGCTGCACGAATTTCTTCAGCAGAATAAGCATCGAGCTGCCATGGGTCGAAAGCAGACGCCACTCCACCACTGGACATGATCTTAATCTGCGTTGCACCCTGCATAAAATTCTGACGTGCACCTGTCTTGATCATATCAACACTGTCGGCAGTAAAAGTCATTCCAAGCCTTGATCCAGCTGAATTAGCGCCGTAAACAGTCTCATTGGGTGTAGTAAAATTTCTAAAATCAGCATGTGAGCCAGTTGGCCCAAGAAATGCGCCTGCAGGATAGATACGTGGCCCGACAACCACCCCTTCGTCAATGCTTTTTTTCAGCCCAGCTCCCATTCCGCCGGCATCACGCCAGGTTGTAAAACCATCCATCAAGGCAGCTTTTGCCTTTGCTGCGGAACGAATTGCCAGTTCTTCCCAGTTCCGATTGTTTTCAATGTCAGCCAGAGAGGTGCCATTCATCTGCAAATGGCCATGTCCCTCAATGAGACCTGGCATTAATGTTCGTCCATCACCATCTATGATGTTTATCTTTATTTGCTTCTTCTCGGTCTTTGCCTCTCCATCTTTAATGCTAATGGTATAAGTGTTGGAATCGTACCCGGAAGGGACATGTACCTTTTTTACTCCCCCGCTTGTTACATCAACTTCGTAAACACCTGAAGTCGGGATATCTTTGGCGATTTTCTTGATCAGATTCCTAACCACCAATACGTCGTAACCCATCATCAGACTGTCGCTCTTGCCGTCAAAAATGTTGACGTTCTTGAATAGCGTAACCTCCGAGGGAATCTCCTCATTTGCCTGCACCTGCGGCAATGTAGACATGACTGAGAATGTCATGAGTGCTGCCAGGATAATCAATGATTTTTTCATGGTAACTCTCCTGTGATTTTAATTCTGTATTAAATATATGGTAATTCAATCACTATATATTTGTTGGTAATTATTATTAATATATACATCAGTTTTAATTATAATATGGAATTTGTCAACAAAGAGAGACAGAGTGTTTTTTCAGTCAAATTAAACCTGAGATCTTGCCAATGGGAATATCAAATTATGGAATATATTGAGACCTGAAGGTTCATTGTAACAATATTCAGGCAGAAAGAAAATTTATCTGAAATTGAAGATTCTTGAAGACAACCTCAACTTGAAAAAATTCATTATTCGAGCCAGGTTTGTATTGGCAATATTATATTCGATACCCACCATTGTTTAACGGTGACGTTTCTCCTGTCATGTACATATCTCCTTGTACTCACGCTTACCTGTTGTCGGAGATCAAACTGTCACTCAGAATGAATATTCTTTTATATCGGTCTGCCTGCCATCAATGGAATATGTGACTGTGAGGGAATGATTGGCAGATGTAGCAATACCCTGCCACATCGGCTCCTGGCATCCGTTGGCAAAACGGCGGCTCATATTAACATTGATCATATCCTCTGGTTTTGCTTTTTTCCCCATGTCCTCGAATATTATGGATACAAGGTCAAAATTGAGCTCTTCAAGAGGGATTGGAGGGCATGGCCGGGCCAGCCTGCTGGCTTTCGGACCTCTTAATTTCCCGTTAAGCCACTCAACGGTTTGAATATCCTTACTCCCGTTTTCAGTGACGTAATGGAATTGGATAAAATTCTGTCCGGTAGTCCCGAACATTATGAACACCGGTTTTGGATTACTGCCGATGAACTGGAGAATTTGTTCAACAGCCTCCCTTGCATTACCCCAGATAACCTTTACGGAGGGCTGCCTGGTATCACTCTCTCCGGTGATGTGCCATCCTTGCTCGTCATCGTATTCGAAGACAAAAGTTAATCGATGATTCTTCCATTGGTTATTGATTAATTCCGAACAAACGATGTTGATAACGCGCTTTTGCGGGTTTTTACTCTGCCATGTGTCGTCAATTAAAGAAGCACTTTGAAGGTATTTGTATCGGGGCATGCAGTAACGCCGGGCCAGCGTTGAGAATATAGCAGAGTGATCTTTCTGCGTAGGCAGTTCACGGTAAGCCACCCACGCATCATCCTCTTTGAACAGGAAGAGTTCAGCTTCGGCGGGTTCGTCATGACGGGAGTATGAGATATTCATGTAGGCGAAATCCTTACCTTTTGACATGGCGACCGAGTTAGCTGTCTCAAGCAGCTGGTCTTCCCCTGTATCCCTGAGCATTTTTACGATAGCTTTATGCTCAGGAGAGTCGTTGAATGCGTAGGAAAGTGCCGGAACTTTTGTATCCATTACAGTATCAGAGGCAGTTGTTACAGGTACTTGGCCTATACTGCCAAAGGCTACAACCAGGCCAAGGGACCATGTGAACCATCGTTTCATATTGCGGCTCATGGATATGCTCCTTTAAGATTGTTGAGTGGGGCAGGTAAGGTGAGGGGGATTTTCCTCCAAGGGAACTAAGAAGAAATGGCAGCGCATCGAATTACCTGTTACCTCATTATTTATATCATTTTTCTCTGCCCGCATTCAAGGCATCATCATTCAGTTCCTTAAATTTACGCATTTTTCCTAAAGTCTTCTCATACTAGACCGGGTTCAACTCATACAATGAAATCGTTTTGGTAATTTCCCGACTGTTCATTTCATAAAGATTGTAACAGTCAAAGATTAGCTGCAAAGGAAAACCGTTAGTATCAAGCGGACCTGTATTGTAAAAAATATTTCCTCACCATTGACACTGGACCAAAGTCCAATGTTTACGGTTAGTACAAAGACAGCAGAATATATGTATGAGAGAAATAAATTTTACAGGAGGTGCCGATATGAAAACTAAAACCGCAATAAATGATACTATTCTGGAAAAAGTGACGTTAGTATTGCCCAAAGAAATTGTTGATGATCTCAACAAAATTGCTTCGTTCAATGAAACTTCCCGTGAGGACCTCGTTTATTCATATATTGTCGATGGTATTGCGGGTGATTCCCGTACAGTTAAACGCATGAATTTTACAGATCATGTTAACGAAACCCTGGGCAAAAACAATATCCCACCAAAAACTGTCGAAGATATTTTTAACAATTTAGTTTACTGACCTGTTCTACTGTAATCCTTCCGGCTATGAACAACCCCCTTAGCCGGAAGGATCCTTTTCACCAAATATTTAAACACAGGTTACGTCATCCTCCCACTTTGATTCAGTTAAGCCCCTATTTAATATATATTCCCTCTTGTCCCTTACCCATCGTGATCAATTCCCTGAAACGAGAATATATATTTGTTTGATTTTTCAGGCCAAACCCTTGACCATGGACTATGGTCTAATGTTTATAGTTATGATAGAAGAAAAAAACACTGTTTGGAGGATAACAGCGATGAAAAGTTTGACCATTGGAAAATTGTCGAAAATGGCAGGAGTAACAAATGATACTGTTCGTTTCTATGAACGATATGGATTAGTGGACCCTGTCGGCAGAAGTGAGTCCAACTACCGGTTATATCGTGAGGAAGATGCTGACCGTTTACGCTTTATCAAACGGGCCAAGGAATTGGGATTCTCGTTGAATGAGATCAAGGATTTACTGGCACTCAGCCAGGATCCCCATACTACAAAAGCTGAAGTTAAAGAACGCACCCAGATAAAAGCTGAGAACATAAGGCAAAAAATAAAAGACCTCTCAAAGATACTGGCAGCCCTTGAACACCTGGTTGACTTATGCGATGGGCATGGTTCGGCTAAGGAATGTCCTATTTTGCAGTCTCTAACCGGAGACGAGGACACAAAACAACTACATTGTGAACATGGAGGTGCATCATGACACTTACGACTTTATTGATGATATTGATTTTCGGTGTGGTTTTTTATCTGTTGATGAAAAGCGGTGGCGGTTGCTGTGGAGGGCATGATCACGGAGGCAAAGAGGATCATTGTGGTCACGGTAGTTCTGGAGACAATAAAGGCACTGAGCACCCTCATCATCACATTGACAGTGAAATTTCTGAAAACGAAACTGATAAAGATCCGGTATGCGGAATGAAGGTAAAAGATCACTCGATTGTAAGCAAACATCTGGATCGAACGTTTCACTTCTGTTCTGAACAATGCAGAAAGGTCTTTGATTTGAATCCGAACAAATATGCTGGAGCGTAATGAAATAGTAATAATTATGTATCCCTTTGTAGAAAAACTGGGAGGTGAGCAGAATGAAAGACATGACAACCTCACATATGCATGAGCATAATCATCATCACCACGAACATGCAAAATCGTATGTTGATCTTGTATGTGGCATGTCGACTGATGACGAGCACGGCTTTACATCTTACGAGCATGAGGGACACACTTATTATTTCTGCAGTGACCATTGCCTGACAAAATTCAAAAGCGATCCTGAGAGCTTTTTGTCAGACGGGACCGGTGCCCCTGCAGAGGAAAAGGCAAAAGAACCCGATTTAGTCAGGCAATACACATGCCCCATGCACCCTGAAATCATACAGGACACACCGGGTTCCTGTCCTCAGTGCGGGATGGCTCTGGAACCGGTCACGATTGCATTGGAAGATGAAGATAAAAACCCTGAGTACGACTTTATGCTTAAACGGTTTGTCTTCGGTGCCATTCTCACTGTACCACTGGTTGTCATTGCCATGCGGGAAATGCTGCCGGGAGGGCATTTCATAGGTGAACTTGCCTCCGCTCGCACTCTTGGATGGCTGGAACTCATCCTGGCAACTCCGGTAGTACTCTGGGCAGGCTGGGTCTTTTATGTCCGCGCAGTGCAATCAGTGATCAACAGAAGCCTCAACATGTTCACCCTGATCGGCCTGGGTGTTTCGGTGGCCTATTTCTACAGCCTGATCGCTGTACTTTTCCCTGGAATATTTCCTGAGGGCATGCGCGGGCCTGATGGTTCAGTGGGTGTTTATTTTGAAGCCGCGGCCGTCATTGTCACACTTATCCTAATGGGCCAGGTAATGGAACTGAAAGCGCGCAGCCAGACCGGAGCGGCCATCAAAGCACTGTTGGGGCTTGCGCCTAAAACTGCCCGCAAGATCAATGAAGACAGCAGTGAAACCGACATACCCCTGGAACACGTCCAGGTTGGGGACATCATCAGAATCAGGCCCGGAGAGAAAGTTCCAGTTGATGGAGAAGTAGTCGAAGGATCTAGCTCGATTGATGAATCAATGATTTCTGGCGAACCGATACCTGTTAAAAAGCAGACCGGTGATAAAGTTATTGGTGCAACAGTTAATACTACAGGTTCACTGACTATGCAGGCCGAAAAGGTAGGTAGTGACACTCTGCTTGCACAGATCGTCCAGATGGTAGCAGATGCACAGCGCAGCCGAGCTCCCATCCAGAAACTTGCCGATCTTGTAGCCGGATATTTTGTACCGATAGTTATTGCTGTCGCCCTGCTGGCCTTTGGAACCTGGTTTTTCTTTGGACCTGACCCACGGCTGGCATACGCATTGATTGTGGCAGTATCTGTCCTCATTATAGCCTGTCCATGCGCCCTGGGACTGGCTACCCCCATGTCGATCATGGTGTCCACTGGTAAGGGAGCTACCATGGGCGTTCTGTTTAAGAATGCCGAAGCGATAGAGACCATGCGCAAGATCAACACCCTGGTGGTGGATAAGACCGGTACTCTTACGCTTGGCAAACCAAAGCTTACCGGTGTTGTTACTGCCGGGGACATGTCAGAGGTTACACTTCTTCGTCTTGCGGCAACACTTGAAAAAGCAAGTGAACATCCACTGGCCACAGCCATAGTATCAGGCGCTGCTGAGCGTGATATTCTGCCGACAGAGGTTACGGATTTTGACTCCATAACGGGTAAAGGTGTTTCAGGTTTCGTTGAAAAGTCCAAGGTATTGCTCGGCAACATAAAGCTGATGGATGATGCAGATGTGGATATCGCTGAACTCAAGGATCAAGCCGAAGCAATGCGCAAAGAGGGACAGACCGTCATGTTGGTGGCAGTGGATGGCAAACTGGCAGGCATCCTGGCTGTATCAGATCCGATAAAGGACTCCACACCTGTTGCAATAAAACAATTGCATGATGAAGGCATGAGGGTGGTCATGCTTACCGGCGACAACAGGGTGACTGCTGAAGCTGTGGCTGCAAAACTCAATATTGATGTTGTTTTGGCCGAGGTGCTGCCGGATGAAAAGGCAGCAGAGGTAAAACGTCTGCAGGAGGAAGGGAAAATGGTCGCCATGGCCGGTGACGGCATAAATGATGCCCCTGCCCTTGCCCAGGCACATGTAGGAATAGCAATGGGTACTGGCACCGATGTTGCCATGGAAAGTGCCGGTGTAACCCTTGTAAAAGGTGATCTGACAGGAATAGTCCGGGCCAGAAAACTGTCCCGTGCCACAATGACGAATATCAAGCAAAACCTGTTTTTCGCATTTATCTACAACTCGCTCGGTGTACCTGTCGCGGCAGGAGTTCTCTACCCATTATTTGGCATACTGCTGAGCCCGATCATAGCAGCTGCGGCCATGAGCCTGAGTTCTGTATCGGTTGTGGGAAATGCTTTGAGGTTGAAAACAGTAAGCATTGAATAGATTAAAATGGTTCAATAACTAATAATACCAAAGGATTTAATCTGGAGGTGCTATATGAGCAAAGTTATTGTAAGAAATATTCTGATTGGTGCTGCTGGAGGATTTATGCTGGGTTTCATTATCTTGCACCCATTTTCAATGCTTTTCCAGGGAATGATTCACCCAACGTTCAATCTTAATTTTGCAATTCTCAAAGATGCTTTTAATCTACATCATTTGCCAATGGCCTTTTTCTTCGGCCTGTTGGGACTTGTGACGGGCTGTACAATCATATTTTTTCTGACAGCGTTATCACGAGAGAAAGAGAAAGTAAAAATGCTTGAGGGATTATTGCCCATCTGTGCGTACTGTAAAAAAATCAGGGACGATGAAGGAAAGGAAAGAGGGACGGGTGATTGGATAGAAATTGAAGAATATATTAAACAGCGCACTGCCACAGACTTTACTCACGGAGTTTGTCAGGATTGCTATGATGATTTTATGGAGCAACATCAGAAGTCGAAAAATGGAACACCAGAATAATTTGTTCCTCAATAAAGATTGAGATCAAACTCATTTTTCTCTTAGGATTAAAGAAAGAGGAAGAGTTGAAATTATTACTCTGAAGGACACAAAAATATTTTAAGTTGTAGAGTTTCTTAATCGTTACGAGGGTTTTGACTTTTCACAGATCCTTCTAAACTCTGGATAAAATTAACTACGTTCCATATCTGCTCATCTGTCAAAGTCCCTTTCCATCCGGGCATAGGTCCACGGCCATTGGTAATTTTCCAGGCGAAATCTCCATCAGGATGATGTCCAGCCATTGAAGCAAGATCTGTTGGTTTTATTTTCAGTGCATTTGCAACATGGCCGTTACCTCTTGCATCTGGTCCATGACAGGAAGCAAAACAAAATAGTCCATTATCTTAGAAAATTTCGAAAGAAAACGGGCTACTTGTTTGAAACAACAATCAACAAAATAAGTTGACAAGGCCGCTCTTACCTGAGTTGAAAAGTTGTGAGGCAGGTCTTGCTGTTAGAAAATGTGCCAATTATTCCGGTAGCAGTTTTATTAAAACCCTGAATTGTAAGTTTAATGTTGTCATCTCTTGGCAGCCACAGTTCAAAAAAACCATTTGCCATGGTTTGAACAGTTTTGTCTACCAGCACTGTGCCATCTTGCCCTACCGCTTTCACATAAACCTCTGCGTTTGCCAATTCCCCCTGACAGGAGGACATATAATGGGTCGCTCACCCATGGGTGTAGGTTAGATAAGGTGCAAAAGCCACTACCATTTGATCTTTAGGTAAAGGTACTTTTTTAGTTTTTTTGTTTGGAAACTCAAAAACCACTTCTTTTGGAGTTACATACGTTTTTATGTTGCTTTGGGTCCATTTCCACTGGTTTGCGAAAGCCATTGCCTCGACAGCATCAATATTCTCCACCATCTGTTCATAGACTTTCATATTGTTTGCGTTTGCAGCAAGTGGTACCAGTGCCATCATTGCAAGTAAAACAAGAATTGTCTTGAAACTCTTCATAAGCCCTCCAAGTTTAACACATATTTATCATGAACAAAGTTGATCACCTGCTATATTTTCAGCTTTATTCAAATCAGATTTGTCGTTAATCTTTGTTAAAATAACAACAGTTATAATAAGAATATTGTGCCACTCTGTAGTTTGTCAATGAGGGGATATCCGTAGCGTATATTTTTATTCCTCAATTTTCGAGATTCGTTCAGGCAATATAAACCTGACCAAAATTTCTCAATGTTGAGTTTCATCGTAAGTATACGTAACAAGGAATTTTAACAAATTATTAAATGCTTTTGATACGTATACTTACGGAGTATACACTCGCTCTGCTAACCAATAAATTGGTTCGTATACTCGCAGAACATCCAAACTTGGGGATATTTGCTGTTCGTTTGAGGTTTGTGTTGGCAACCTCAATATAGTTATTTTGTAGAAAATGTCACGAATCGTATTCTATAAATGTATTAGTTTTCATTTCTTCAAGATGACAATCTGTTTAAACAATGGGTTTTTTTTTGATATGATAGCGGATAATTAGATATACCATGCCCAAAACTTCTTTTTAGTGCCAATCTCAAGGAGAGAAATGTGGAGAGAGGAAACCATTATACAAGGCGTTTAGCAAAAAGTTGTATCACTGTTGTTGTGTTTGCATATTGTATATTTGTAATCACATCTAACTTGTCTTGTGTCGAGCTCCCGGAACAAACATTACTGAAAGCTGCTGATGAAGGGAATACAATGATTGTTAAGCAGTTGTTGGCTGATGGTGTCTATATTGATACGGTCGACAGAAACCAAATGACTCCTTTAATACTTGCTGCAAGTAAAGGGCACCTTGAGGTCGTAAAAATTCTTTTGGACCATGGCGCCGATACTCTTTTTGAGAGCCAATATGATGGTAGTACAGCTTTGAATAATGCTGCAACAAAGGGGTATGTAAAAACAGTTGATATACTTATAAAACATGGAGTGGATATTAATAGCAGAACCATACGTTTTGGGAGAACCGCTTTATATTGCGCCGCACGAAATAACCATATCTGGGTTCTTAAACTTCTCCTGGAAAACGGTGCAAACCCAAATATTCCAGAAGGTTCAACAGGTACGACACCATTAATGATCGTAAGCCAGAAAGGATATTTAGGGGCTACTGAGTTGCTCATAAAAAAAGGGGCACAAATTAATGTGCGAGACCCGCAGGGGGCAACAGCTCTGTTAAAGGCTGTTTATGGCAAATACTCTGAAATTGTAGATGTTCTGTTAAACAATGGTGCTGATATAAATGCACAAGACAATTTTCATGCTGATCCTTTTTTAAAAGCAGTAGAAAACGGACTTGTGGATATTGTGAAACTTTTTCTGAATAAAGGTGTGGATGTAAATGTCATATATCGACAGAGAGTCCCGCTTTCTGAACTCAATAATCGCAGCATGGGTTTGAAAGTCGGTGGCTCACTTCAAAGAGGATCTACAGAACCGCAAGTTTTTCATGATAGAACAGCACTGATGATAGCAGCTGCTAATGGGTGGGTAGAGATTGTGCAGTTACTTATTGAACACGGCGCTGATATCCATGCCAGAGACAGCAGGGGACGTAACTCTTTACTGATTGCATCTGAAAAAGGGCTCGTTGAGGTTGTTGGTTCGTTAATTGCCAATGGAGCCGATATATCAGCAAAGGACTACAGGGGAAAAACTGCCCTGGTCTCTTCTGCAAACAATGGACAGATAGAGGTCGTCCGCCTGCTGATCGACAAAATGATCCAACCTGAAAAATTCAATGAGGAAAACCTGAATTTTGCTCTGCATGCAGTAACAGACTACCCTAATATCGCAAAACTCTTAATAGAGAATGGTGCTGATGTGAATTTTGCCGATTATTCTTCCGGTGACACGGCATTGATCTTGGCCGCACACAGAAATCACCTGCAAACAGCTGAGTTGCTTTTAAACCATGGTGCCGATGTAAATATGGCGGAGAATAATAATAAAACTCCATTAAGTATTGCCTCAGGAATAGGGAATTCGCAAATGATTGAACTATTCCTGCAACATGGCGCAGATATGTATTTTGAAGACGGTAAAGGGGACGGCTTTGGCAGGTCTGCTCTTTCCAGGGCTGTTGTGGAAGGTCGGCTAGATGTTCTGCAGACTTTGTTTGAAAATGGAGCTGACTTGAATGTTAAAAGCAGTACAGGAATGCCCCTGTTATCAATGGCAGTCAGTATTCCTTCAATAGCAGTAGCCAAGCGTAATGCGGGAGTTGTGAGATTCCTGTTGAAAAATGGTGCGGATGTGAACGCCAGGGGCAACAATGGCTCCACACCTTTGCTACTTGCCTCAAAAAATGGCCACATGAACTTTGTTCGACTTTTTTTAGAAAGTGGTGCGGATGTCAATGCCGAAGATAATAACGGGACAACTGCATTAATTCTCGCATCGCAGAATGGTCATGTTGATATCACTCGGCTTCTTTACAATGAACGTGCAGATATCAATAGCAAAAACCACAAAAATATCGGCCCATTGAGTGCTGCTATTCAGGCAAACTCTATAGAAGGTGTCAGGTTTTTACTGGAACACGGAGCTGAAATTACCACCAGAGGCAGTGTTTTGGAACCAGACCTAATAGTAGCTGTAAAAAGAAAATATCCAACAATAGTTGACCTGCTGCTCAAACATGCTGCCAATGCCAATGTCAGGGCAAAAAATGGCTGGTCAGCGTTGATGCATGCCATCAACGTCGGGAATGTCAGAATAGCACGGTTACTTCTTGAAAAGGGTGCTGTAATTACAAATGGATATAATGGTTCTGACTCGGAACTCAGCTTTGCCATAGTAAAAAAACAGCCAGCAATAATCAATTTGCTTCTTGAGCATGGTGCCGATGTGAATGCCCGTGATGCAAAAGATGGTTCAACTCCCCTCTTGCGTGCAACAGATAAAGGGTTATGGGAAATTGCCCGATTGCTTATTGACAATGGCGCCGATGTCAATGTCAGGGTCAAGCGGAACCATGAAACACTCATGATCCGCGCATCCCGTGATGGGCAACTTGATATTGTCAAACTGTTACTTGACAGTGGTGCGGATGTTAACAGTCGGACAAAGGATTGGGAAACACCATTAATGGCAGCAGTCCGGAAGGGTTACCTAGGGATGGTAAGGTTACTTGTTGAAAATGGAGCAGATGTCAATGCCAAGCATAAGAAAAACCTGGAAACACCTCTGATGACTGCATGCATGGAAGGCTCAGTCGAAATGGTAGAACTTTTCGTAGCGAACAATGCTGATGTTAATGCGAGAACCCGTTCATCTGCTACAGCTAGAGAGAAGATTAACAAATTAAAGCCCAGTCTTTTTGGAACCATAAGCGGGCAAAATCAATATTACAATTTTATTGATTTTAAAGAAATGGCTAGAAAAGATATGGGAACACCTTTACTCATTGCCTCTGTGAACGGTTATTCGGAAATAGTAAGAATACTCCTTGAAAACGGTGCGGATAGAAGTGTCAAATATTTAGGTAAATTCACTGTTACAGAAATTGCTGAAGATGAGCAGACTCTTGCTATACTCAAAGATTTTAAAGTTAAATAAGTTTTCAAAAAAAATTGAGACAACATCAAAACCGCAAAATCATATAACCTCTTAATTATATTCTGATTATAAATATTTTCATGGGCAATATTAACTTTGATGATATGTTGAAGCCTGAAGATTTATCGAATATATATCACAAACATCGGTCTTGTAAGCAGCGCCACTTCATTTATTTTTGATAAACTTGCTGATCTCGCCGAGGAACACCGGGCCGTATTTTTCAAGCTTTTTGAATCCAACCCCATGGATACACATCAGGGCAGTGTTGTCGGTCGGCAGATAGGAAGACATCTGGGCCAGGGTTGTATCATTGAAGATGACAAAAGGCGGCACCCCGGCTTCGTCGGCGAGAGTTTTTCGCAGAACCCGTAATTTTTCGAACAGTTCCGGGTCATAATCAATGTCGCTGTTTTTTAGCTTACGGTTCTTTGTTTTGGCAAGTATCCTGTCGCGCGGCAGGGCCATTTTCAGTGTCTGCTCTCCCCTCAGAAGCGGCCAGGACGTATCAGTGAGTTTGAGGACGGAATAGTTGCCCACATCCTGTTCCAGGTACCCCAATTGCACCAGGTGGCGCAGGAGGCTGCCCCAATACTGCTGACTTTGCTCTTTCCCTATGCCATAGGTAGAAAGTTTGTCGTGCCTGAGCTTTAGAAGCCGTTCTTTTTGTGAACCCCTCAGAACGTCTATAACGTGGCCCATACCAAAACGCTGGCCTACCCGGTAGACACAGGAGAGGGCCTTGCGGGCGTCTTCGGTTGCTTCAACGAGTTCCGGTGGATCAAGGCATATATCACAGTTGCCGCAGTCCTCAGTAAGGTTTTCGTCGAAATAACCGAGCAGGACCCTGCGGCGGCAGCTCAGTGCTTCTGCAAAACCCACCATGGCATTAAGCTTATGGATCTCGATTCTTTTCTGCTCCGGGTTGTTTGATTTTTCTATCAGGCCGCGGGCAAGGGCAATATCACCATAGCCGAACAACAGGAGTGCTTCGGCAGCCATACCGTCACGACCGGCTCGCCCGGTCTCCTGGTAATAGCTTTCAATATTTTTCGGGATGTCGAAATGCACCACAAACCTGATGTTTGATTTGTCTATCCCCATGCCAAAGGCGACGGTTGCAACAATTATCTGCACATCGTCCCGCAGGAATTCCTCCTGTACCTTCTTACGCTGTGAGGCTGAAAGGCCGGCGTGATAGCTGGCTGCCTTGAAACCTGCTTCTATCAGTTGGGCCGTCACTTTTTCAACCCGTTTCCGGCTCAGGCAGTACACAATTCCTGGTTCATTTTTCCATGACTGGAGGAAATCAGTCAGTTGGGCAAAGGGCTTCTGCTTTTCAAGAACAGTATAGCGGATGTTGGGACGATCAAATCCGGCAATATACTTTGGGGCATGGTTAAGGTGAAGACGGTCTAGGATATCTCCACGGGTATGGGATTCTGCAGTTGCGGTAAGGGCAATGACCGGAATGCCCGGGAAAAATTTTCGCAGCTTGCCTAGTTTACTATACTCCGGACGAAAATCATGGCCCCACTGCGAAATGCAATGTGCTTCGTCAATGGCAAATAAAGATATGGGAATATCCCTGAGCCGTTCAACAAAATCATCATTCATTAACCGTTCCGGGGCAACATAGAGAATGTCAAGCTCTCCATGGTGGAGCATGGCAAGCACTTCACGGGCTTCACTGCTTTTGAGGGAAGAATTGTAATAGGCTGCATGCACACCACAGGCATTAAGAGCATCCACCTGGTCTTTCATCAGGGAGATCAGGGGAGAGACGACTATCCCGATGCCGTTGCGATGCAGGGCCGGTATCTGGTAACAAAGGGATTTGCCGCCGCCGGTCGGCATAAGGACAAAAGCGTCCTGGCCGCTTATGATTTTATCGATGATTTCCTGCTGATGCTCGCGGAAGGTATCGTAGCCGAATATGTGCTGCAGACTGTCCAGAGGAGTTGTTTTCATATATGATTATATTGTTAAAATGTTCCTGCCTGATCTGTCGATTAAGCATGACAACACTACTCTATGGATGTAGCAGACCCAACAAAATTATTCTGTGCATGGCAAGCTAAACACTTTGCTGTCAATCTTGGCTGTTTTCTGTTAAACAGGTGTATTTTTGATTTAACCTTCTGTCATTCCGGCCGAAGTGGAGCGGAGAACCGGAATCCAGCCGGGAGTGCAGCATAATGTATGCCGGATCGTATCCGGCATGACTGATAAGCAAATTGAAATGGTCTGGTAACAGTGATTGCCGTGCCGGATATAGCGGAAGGTTGAATGAAAGCAAATGATATACAGCCAGGAGATAATCATGAAATTATGGGTAACCCCGGATGGGGATCGATGGCTCTGTGATGAATGCGCAAAGCAGTTCGAGGAGCAGATCGAGAAAGAAGAGTGGCGGGCAGCGTTTGAAAAGTATGAACCCATGCTGCGCTGTACCGAGTGCAAGCATTGTGATATTGAAATACCGGATTAAGTACTATTTTGTTTGTTTATAACGCGTCCTTGTGATCCGCGAATCCCTTTTTTTCCCTCGGCACCGATTGCAGCGATCGTTGCTGCACCACTGGCAGGAAAAGCAGTCCCGGCAGGGGTGCTTTTTAGGCAGGTTTTTATATTCAGGGATATAGATTTGTCCCTTTTTGCCGGGGAGTTTTTGGAATGGCATCTTTTTTTTATTCCGGTCTGGATATACTTATTTCCTGGCTGGGGAATTTTTCCCGGCACGTTCTCAATCCTCTACATGACAAAATCTAAGCACGAAGCACTAATTTAGAAACAAACACGAAATGATAATGACCAAATGATCAAAAGATTGTTCTGGTGAAATTCAGTATGCCATTAGGATTTATGTCATTTTAAATTGTTTCGGAATTCGAATTTAAACATTCGTAATTATACCTGCGGAAGACCTTAATCAAGGGTGCTGCGGTAGCGTTTCAAACCGATGGTCAGGGCAACGATAAGGAACAGGGTGATGGGCCAGAGGTGCGGGATGATCTGTTCAATGGAGTTGCCCTTGAGGAGAATTCCTCGGACAACCCGGAGATAATGGGTAAGGGGGAGGATGCTGCCGATTTTCTGGGCCCAGACCGGCATGCCACGGAAGGGGAACATGAAGCCGGAGAGCAGGATCGATGGCAGGAAAAAGAAAAAGGCCATCTGCACTGCCTGCAACTGGTTGCGGGCCAGGGTGGAGAAGGTCAGGCCGACGCCGAGGTTGGCGGCGATAAAGAGCAGAGAGACGAGAAGCAAAAGGTAAAGGTTGCCGATAATAGGTACTTTGAAGAGGAACCAGGCCGCGGCAAGAATAACGCCCATCTGCACGTATCCCACAATAATATATGGAATGATCTTGCCGATCATGACCTCAAAAGGCTTGACCGGGGTGGAAAGCAGGTTCTCCATGGTGCCGCGCTCCCGTTCCCTGGTGATGGCAAGGGCAGTGATAATGACCAGGGTCATGGTCAGCACCACTCCCATCAGGCCGGGGACAATATTGTACTGGGTAATCCCTTCGGGATTGAATTGGGGATGGAGGATGACATCCACGGGTGGATCGTCCCGCCGCAGGTGGCTTAAAGGGCCTGACAGATCCCTGGTAAGAGCCCTTTCAGCAACAATTCGAAAGGCCGACAGGGCGTTACTTGTTGCTGCCGGGTCAGTTGCATCAGCGGTAAGAAGCAGGGCCGGGTTTTCTCCACGGACCAGGCGGCGTGAGAACTGTTCCGGAATGGAGAGGACAAACTGCACCCCGCCGGTTTCAATCAGTTGCTCGGCCTCCTTTTCGGTGGCCACGGTTTTGATCACCTTGAAGTACCGGCTGTTCTGCATGGCGGCGACGATGGTGCGGGAAAAGACACTGTGGTCTGCTGCCAGGACGACTGTGGGCAGATGCTTGGGGTCTGAGTTGATTGCAAAGCCGAAAATGACCATCTGCATGATGGGGATACCTATCATCATGCCAAAGGTTACCCTGTCCCGCCGCATCTGGACAAACTCTTTGCCGATGATGGCATGAAAACGCCGGAAGGAAAAAAGGTCGCCAAAAGCCATTTTCACTGTACCTCGCGCTGCTGCATCAGACTGATAAAGACTTCTTCCAGGTTGGCATCAACTTTCTCCAGGCTGTACTCTCCATTTTTCAAAAAGGCGAGACTGGCACCAAGCAATTCTTCGTCATGGCCGCTTATATGCAGTATGTTACCGAAAGGCACGACCTGTTCAACTCCAGGCATTTTTTTGAGTTCCGGGCTCATCAAATGAACATTTTTGCCGGCCAGAGCCCAGGTCTTAAGGCCGGATGACGATACTACTTCTTCGGCAGTGCCGGCGACCAGGAGGCTGCCATAAGCAAGGTAGGCGAGCCGGTGGCAGCGTTCAGCCTCATCCATGTAGTGTGTGCTGATAAGCGAAGAAATTCCCTCGGCCGCGAGGTTGTAGATGTCATCCCAGAAATCGCGCCGTGCCTTGGGGTCAACACCGGCAGTCGGTTCATCGAGAAGCAGCAACTTGGGTTCATGCAGGAGACAGGCTGCCAGGGCCAGGCGTTGTTTCCAGCCACCGGACAGGGTACCGGCCAGCTGGTCGGCAAAACGGGCAAGCCCCATTCTGTCAATGGCATTATCCACCACTGACCTGATATTTTTCACCTTGTAGACCCTTGCCATGAACGTAAGGTTCTCCCGTACGCTGAGGTCTTCATACAGGCTGAAATGCTGGGCCATGTAACCGATAAGGGGTTTTATTTTTCTGGCCTCTTTCAGGATATCAAATCCGAGGCAGACCCCGCTGCCTGAATCCGGGCGCAAAAGACCGCACAGCATTCTGATGAAAGTTGTTTTACCGCTGCCGTTGGGGCCGAGGAAACCGTAAATTTCACCGGGTTGTATTTGCAGGGAAAGCTGGTTGATAACGGTTTTTCCGCTGAATGACTTGGTCAGGTTGTGTACGTCAATGACCGGCGCACTTTCAGGCATTCGGCATCTCCAGACGGACGTCTACCGGCTGGCCGGGATGCAGCATGGCAGCATCAGCGGCGCTGACAGCGGCTTCGATCATATAAACCAGTTTGGAACGGGTTTCCCTGCTGTAAATAACAGGCGGTGTGTATTCCGCCTGTGGGGAGATATAGGATATTGATGCCTGGTATGTTTTTTCGACGCCATCCGCCTGGACGAATACTTCCTGCCCCAATTTCATGGAAGCAAGCATGTTTTCCGGTACAAAAAAACGTATTTTAATGTTGCCGGGAGGCAGGATACTGACAACCGGATGTGCGGCCGGGATAAATTCTCCTTCCACGTAAAAAGTGTCATGCACAAATCCGGCCTGGGGGGCGAACTGGTTTTTCTGTGCCAGGCTCCACTGGGCCTGGGTCAGCCGATCACGGGCAGCCTCCACCTCAGCACGTACGGCTTCTATTTCGTCAGCGCGGGCCCCGAGCTGGGCAGTTTCGAGTTCGGCCTTTAGCTGTTCGACAGCTGCCGCATTTCGTTCCATCTCGGTGCGCGTCCTGTCAAGCTGTTCCTGGGCAATGACCTTCTGCTGCTGGAGTTTTTTTCGGCGTTCGAATTCGGCCCTGGAGAGGTTTAGCGATGCAGCAGCCTGGTCAAGTTTTGCTCTCAGGGCTGCCAGCTCTGATGGCCTGAGTCCCTTGGAAATGTCAGCCAGCCGGTTTTCCGCGCGGCGCAATCCTTGTCGAGCTTCCGAAACAGCCGCGGTCTCGAAGATCTGGTCAAGAGAGAAAAGAGGGTTGCCTTTGGCTACATTCTGGCCTCGACTGACGGAAAGTGTTTCGAGCCTGCCTGCCAAAGATGAGGCGACCATGAGGTATTCACCTTCAACATAACCCTGGAAAAAGTTATGCTGTTCTTTTTTGCAGCTGGTTGTCAGCGCACTCGTGAATACCAGCAGGCAGATAAGGAAAATTAACAGGGGTGTATTTTTCGGGAAAGGTAGGTTTGATGTATTATCCAGGTTCATCAATCAGTTTTTCCTCTGCTTTTTTGATAATGTTGTTAATAAGTTAGTGAACATAAATGTAAGGACCAACCCTTTTTTACAGAACTCCCCAGATATCACGGGCATATTCCCTGATGCTGCGATCACTGGAGAATTTCCCCATGCCGGCCACATTAAGGATAGTCCGTTTGAACCATTCAGCTTTGTCCAGGTACGTTTGGCTGACCTCTTCCTGGCAGCGCAGGTAATCTTCCAGGTCGATCAGGTGCAGGTATGGATCTCGCTGGTGATCGAGTATGTCATTCACGATAGGCTGGAAGAGAGCACGATCTCCATCGCTGAAACAGCCGTCCTGCAGGCTGTCGATGATCTCACGAATTTCCGGATTTCCCTCGTAGATCATAGAGGGGGTCCGCCGCGGGGTCTTTCTTTCCCATTCCGCCTCCTCTGAGTTGAGCCCGAAAATGAATATATTGTCTTCACCCACCTCCTCACGGATTTCTATATTGGCCCCGTCCAATGTGCCAATGGTGAGTGCACCGTTCAATGCGAATTTCATGTTGCCTGTCCCTGATGCCTCGGTCCCGGCTGTTGAGATCTGTTCAGACAGGTCGGCCGCCGGGATGATTTTTTCGGCCTGTGAGACACCAAAGTTCGGTATAAAAACAACTTTGAGCCGGTCATTCAGGCGGGGATCATTATTAACAGTATCTGCCACCGAGTTGATCAGCTTGATGATAAGTTTCGCCTTCCGGTATCCAGGGGCTGATTTGCCGGCAAACACAACAGTCCTGGAAGTCGTTACCGTTTCAGGCCGGATGATGAGGCGGTGGTAGAGATGAATGACATGCAATATGTTCAAGAGCTGTCTCTTGTATTCATGAATCCGTTTGACCTGCACATCAAAGAGTGAATTCGGATCTACAGTGACACCACATTTCCTTTTGATAAGCTGGGCCAGGCGGATTTTGTTGCTTTTCTTGGCTCCACGGAACTGGGCCTGGAAGTCTTTGTTATCAGCGAGCGGTTTGAGTTTTTTCAGTTGATCCAGATCCGCGATCCAGTCAGTACCAATTTCAGTGGTGATAATCCTGCTCAAAGCCTTATTGCATTGAAAAAGCCATCGTCTCGGTGTTATTCCATTGGTTTTGTTGTTGATACGGTCCGGATAAAATTCATGGAAGTGCCTGAACATTCTGCTTTTCAATAACTGAGTATGCAGGGCGGCAACACCGTTGACGGAGTGGCTGCCGACAATGGCAAGGTTTGCCATTCTTATTCTTTTGGGCGGACCGTCATCAACCATCGACATTTCCCTTACCTTCAGTTCATCACCAGGGTAGGCGGCGCGAACCTGGTCGAGGAAACGGCGGTTGATCTCGTAGATTATCTGCAGATGTCTCGGCAGCAGGCGTCCGATAAGGTCAACCGGCCATGTCTCCAGGGCCTCGGGCATCAGTGTATGGTTGGTGTAGGCAAAAGTTTTGGTGCAGATACCCCATGCTTCCTCCCAGCTTAATTCACATTCATCCATGAACAGGCGCATCAGTTCCGGGATGGCGATGGCAGGATGGGTATCATTGAGCTGGATAGCTACCTGATCGCTGAAAATGGAAAAATCGTCATTGTGCTTGGTAAAGCGCCGCAGGATATCGAGCAGGGTAGCGGCAACAAAGAAATACTGCTGTTTCAGCCGGAGTTCCTGGCCGGCACTGGGCTTGTCCTGTGGATACAGCACCTTGGAGATGGTTTCCGAGTGCACCTTGGTATGTACTGCGCCGATATAATCTCCCCGTTCGAAGTAGGTGAGGTCGAGTTCACGGGAAGCCCGGGCTTTCCATAGCCGCATATTGATAACGTTGTCGTTGAGGTAGCCCGGAATAAGGACATCACAGGGTAGGGCCATGACCGTTTCTGTATCGACCCATTCATGATGCAAATGGCCATTCTTATCCATGCTGGCATTGACTGAGCCGTAAAACTGTATTGGATACAGAGGGATTCGCCGCTCATATTCCCATGGGGTGCCGAACCGGAGCCAGTTGTCCGGGCTTTCGACCTGGTACCCGTTTATAATTCTCTGGTTAAACAGCCCGTATTCGTAATTGATCCCGTATCCGTAAGCAGGGATGTTCATGCTGGCTATAGAGTCCATGAAACAGGCGGCAAGCCTGCCCAGGCCACCATTTCCAAGGGCAGCGTCCTGCTCTTCGTCTATAATGTCCTCAAGCCTGTAGCCCAATTCACTCAGCACATCCTCAACCGTATCCCGACAGTCAAGATTAATGAGGCTGTTATCAAGAGACCGGCCGATAAGAAATTCCAGGGAAAGGTAATAGACCCTTTTTTTTCCCCCGGAGTAATATGATCTCTGGGTTTCAATCCATTTTTTCACAAGGAAATCCCGCATGGTATAGGCAAGGGCCTGATATACATCCGCCTTGTTCGAGCGTTCCGGGTCCCGCCCCTTGCTGCTCACCAGGTGAGAGATAATACCATTTCTGATTCCTTCTCTGTCCTTGGGGTTGAACAGTTTGTTCAGGGTGTCATTGACAGGTTCTTGTGAAGGATGTTCCATAACCGATATCCTGGTGGTGTGTTTGGATTGTCTCCATATATTATGACACGTTTTGCACCTTGTTGTACATGGAATTATACAAGATTACAGGTTGTTATGGGTTTGTATCCGGCTGCACCGTACTGGATTCGTATCCGGAAGGGCAAGGTACATTGCGTTTTCCCGAGCTGTTTTAATTTCATCGGGGTGGAGTTTCCAGCCATAGGTTTTGGAGCGCATCAGGTTGTCGTCCGAATCCTGAAGATGCCGGAGGTCAAGGGCATGGCCAAGTTCGTGGGCCGCGGTTCGTGCTGCTGAAGACGCTGCGGGATGCGGGGCAGTCCGGAGGTCGGGATCGTCGCGCACATGTATGTCGTTTCCATCACTGTAATATCCGTTCCAGACGGGAATTGTCGCCTCAAACCACAGGTCAAGACCATCTGTCATCTGTTCGTCATGATCAACGGTGTGCATTTCAAAACAGATTCCAGCCTGGGAAAGCCAGATAGTGTTTATTTCTTCAAGAATGGGAGGCCATTCGGCTGGCACTCTGTTACTGTCTCCGAGATGGACCCTGAGGGGAATACGGTATACCGGCAGATGCGATGACTTTATCTCTGTAGCAGCTTCTTTGCCTGAAATAGGGGATGCGAGAAATACTGTAAAAATCAGCACAGGGAATATCACTGTTATTTTCCATTTCAAAGCTGTTATAAGACGATAGGTCATGGGGTTATATTCTGGTGTTTTTCTTTGTGAAAAAGCGGTATCTGCTGAACTGCAACAAGTGAAATCAGGCTCATGCAGGCTCCTGCCACAAATGGAATACGGTAGTCGATCATCCAGACAATGCCTCCTAAAACCGGCATGACCACGGCTGCAATATGGTTGATTGTGAAGCCGACAGCCATGCTCGGTGCGATATCCTTCGGGTCGCCAACCTTTTGAAAATACGTGCGGATGGCAATGGCAAAGTTAAACAGGATATGATCGAGTATATACATAATGGTGACCACTATCTTTGAATCTGTAAAGGCATAGGTCAGAAAGACCAGGACCAGCCCGGCATACTCAAGGGACAGGACCCTCCTTTCTCCGAACCTGACAATGGATTTACCGATAAGGGGACTGATAAAGTAGTTGATGATATTATTCACAATAAAAAGGATGGTCACTTCGCGAACAGTGAAGTGAAAAATCTTAACCATGAGAAAGACCGAGAAGGCGATGAATATCTGTCGCCTTGCCCCGGCCATGAACGTGAGAAAATAATAGAGTGAATACCGGCGGCGAAGGATCATTTTCTTGTGCTGCGGTACAATGTTCTCGTGGGTCGGGTCCTGCATAAGCGCCCATATACCGGCAATTGCCACCATCCCGCCCATCAATAGATACATGTATTTGTAACCGAGAAGGGGACCAAGAAGAAAGATGAGGATGCCGGCCACTATACTTGCAGCGGCCGCCAGACTTCTGAGCCGGCCGAATACTAGCGGAGAGGTGTTTTTGTCGAAGTACTGAAGGGTGAGCGACTGGTTGGTTGTTTCATAATAGTGAAAGCCGAAGCTCATGACCAGGGTTGTCACAAGCAGTCCGCCAAAGGTTGGAAAGTATCCGGCTGCAGCAGTTCCAACCCCGAGAAAGACTATGGACAGGGCAGAGAGGCGGTGTTCGCGCATGATGAGCATGACATAAACAGCAAGGAGGGCAAGAAAGCCGGGGATCTCACGAATGGACTGGATCGTACCGATGTGGAAGCCCTCGAGCCCCACAACCTCGACGGCAAAGTTGTTGAGCAGGATCATCCAGGTTTGCAGGCCGATAACCGATGCTGTGGTCAGGACAAAAAGAAAACGGAGCATCGGTTTCTGTTCCTGGCTGATCATGATAGTGCCTTGCCTTCTATGATGACGTGTATAAAGATATGAATGCCTTTAAATTAAGGTCAGTATACCCTATTCAACTCGAGTTGGGATTTGTTTTTCCTGCACACGGGTGAAAGTAACGAGACTACTGATTATCACTATTTTGAATTACCTTATTGACTTTCAGGTTCAATGACTTATTTTACCCGTAACAGTGAAACCCGATGAAGCCTATGCATCAGGCTTCATCGTTTTTTTTTATTCTAAGAGGAATATTATGCAGATTGATGAAAGAAAGTACGTTGCTATTGATTACAAACTTACTCTTGCTTCAGGAGAAGAGGTTGACAGCTCCCCGGAAGGGCAGCCGTTCGGTTTTATAACCGGAGCCGGGCAGGTTATCCCCGGCCTGGAGAAAGGACTCTGGGGCAAAGTGTCAGGGTTCGAGTCTACTCTTGTTATTGAATCGGAGGAAGGGTACGGACCGGTTAATGACAACCTGTTCCAGGAAGTTAAACGGGAACAGTTTCCTGCAGGCACTGAAATTGAACCGGGTATGACCTTTCAGGCCCAGGGACCTCACGGCCCGATAATGATGACCGTTAAAGAGATGAAAGATGACGATACTGTCGTTGTTGACCTGAACCATCCCCTTGCCGGAGAGCAGCTTCACTTCGCTGTAAAAGTAGTTGAAGTCAGGGAGCCGAATGCCCAGGAAGAGGAAATGCTCGCCCAGCAGGCTGCCGCTTGCGGCTGTGGCTGTGAGCCCGAGGAGCAGACTAATTGCGGATCAGGATGTAACTGCGGATAAAAAATACCTACATATTTTGTAAAAGGACGGGTCACTGACGACCCGTCCTTTTTTTTTGTTAAACACTCTGTTGTTGTTCTTCTTCTTACCTTGATGATCCTTTCAGGATATCCCTCAAAGTGTTGACTTGATTTTGCAGTTTACCTGCTTCATCAGGCGGGATCAGAAAACCCGGTACAGGTTGGGATATGAGAGTTTTTGAAACTTTCTGAGCTTCTGCAACATTCTTTTTTCGTGCATCGAGGGACCGTAGGATCATATTCAAGTTGCCCCAGCTATGTCCCTGATCAAGATGTTCCATGCTCTGCATAATGATTGTGTTAAGTGTCAGAAACACGGGGTCTACTACGGCTTCTCCAGAATCTTCGCAACGAATTCTCGAACCGAAGCTCCGGCACATGAACGAGCGGACCGGGTATATGGTGCAGAAGTTTTCCTGCAGGAAAATGCACGGTGACAGGTTCCATGCTGTTTCGTGATCTACATCAATGCCTGCGAAACATGCAGCCGCAAACTGGTTGGTCGTTGTTGACGGTGCTGGCGAATTTTCCGGCAGGTTGTCCAGGAGGGTGACCAGATCGGGCTTGCGAGTCATTATATATTCATAAATCAGCTCACCCTCCAGGGTAGTCATCGTCACGCTCTGGGTACAGCAGGTCGAGCATCCCTTTTCGCAGGCAAAGTCGAACTCTTGCGCCCATGTATCGAAATGGTCGTAGATTTTTAAAAGCGCTTTAAGCCGTTTTGAATTCTTATCAGCCATCGAACAAACTTGTTGAGTTATTAAAAGCGTATCTGGAGACCGGCTCCCCAGGCATAATCAGAGTGCCAGAGGGCGCTTACGGAAAAGTTTTTATGGACCATGTACGTCAGGCCTGCTTTTCCTTCCCACAGGTCATGGGTATCATAGCGAACCTCGCCGACCAGGGAAAGGCGAGGAGTCAGTTCTAAAGATTTTTCCAGGCTGACTCGGGAGCCGCCATCCGTGTCGATCCAGGTTCGGGATTCAAAGTTGAGCGGCAAAAGGTAGTGGAAACCGAAAACACCGCGGGTTTCTTCAGTGGAGCTTTCCTCGCCATGCATATTCACACCGGCAAAGAGCGTAAAGAACCTGTTGAAATACCGGTCCCAGGAGAGTATCCCTTCCCATTCTGTTTGGTCAACATTCTCCCAGCCGACCTCCCAGAAAGCGGTTACAATATTGCGGGTATTGGAGAGGGTGAGCATACCTTCAGTCATGTTGCTGAGGATGTCCGCTTCTCCCCAGAAATACCACGGATCTTTGTAAACCTTTGGCCTGATGGCCTCTAACTCAGGGGTTATGGGAAAATCTTCATAATGAACGACCCGGGTCATACCGGCCTTCATGTGATAGAGCAGGTGACAGTGAAAGAACCAGTCACCGACCTCGTTGGCATCAAATTCGATAACCGTGGTGGACATGGGGGCAACATCAAC
Organism: uncultured Desulfobulbaceae bacterium; assembly: GCA_947259225.1. Lineage (GTDB taxonomy): Bacteria > Desulfobacterota > Desulfobulbia > Desulfobulbales > Desulfobulbaceae > UBA10518. The sequence goes on from CAMYLK010000001.1 coordinate 242,747, forward strand.
CGTATGCTTGAGCGGGGCAAAGTCTCCCTGACCATTAACAACCCGGAAGAAGTGACCGTGCAGGTGTATGGGATGATGCATCATGGTCCTGTTGATCATGATAAACCTGGCGATCTCGCCTTCACGGATACGGATAGAGTCGCTTTCCGCCAAGGTTTTGTTGTTGAAAGACCAGATATACCTTTCCATGTCTCCATCCAGGGCCAGTCGTATTTCCCGCACCTTTCTGTCTCCACCAAAGGCAGTTGGTTGTGTTGCACGCAGTTTTGCATACGGTGGCAGGGGACGTTCAGGGTCCATGCCATCAACCGCGAGGTTTTCACGAGATGAAATATCGGTAGCCAGAAAACCGAAATTCGTGCCGAATCTTCTGCCGGACCTGTCAGCTGAAACCTGGTCCGGCATTGAATGCACTTCAGTCTGCATTGACTCCATGGTATGTTTTTTCATGCTCTCCGGCATCTGCATGTGAGTTTCATGGGTTTCATTTTTCATGCCAGCGGAATGATCCATCTGATTCGTATGATCCATTTGGGATGTATCGGAATGTTCCATTTTCATTTCATGTTCCGGCATGCTTCCATGGCCCATGTCCATCATGCCGGGCTTGTCGAACATTCCGATGTCAACCATATTGTCAGGCATACCCATGCTTCCCGCAGGGGTAAGGGCAAATGCCTGCTTGAGTCCTGCATGATGCATGGGCTGATACAGGTTAGGCTTTGGGACCTCCCGGGCCGGGTGGCGCATTCCCTCGCCAAGCCAGACAGAGGCATGGCCGGAACCGTCATGGGCCGTGGCCCTGAGCTCGCAGGAACCTGAAGGTGGAAGGGTTATCAGCATATCATATGTTTCTGCTACCCCTACAAGCAGCCTTTCTTCCTGCACAGGACTGACGTCAATGCCGTCGGCAGCAACAATGGTCATCGGACCGCCGCTGAATTCCACATGGAAATAGGTGGTGGCTGATCCGTTAATTATCCGCAGACGAATTGTTTCATCGGGAACCGCCTGGAGTGTATCATCAACACTGCCGTTGGCAAGAAAACGGTCATAGGCGACATCCGAGATGTCCATTGGCGGCATGCGCATAAACTCTCTCTGGAAGTAACTGCCAAGCATGCCAAGCTTTGCTGCCCCCAGGATGGATTGCCCGCTTCCCTTTTCCAGGGCATACCATTCACTTCCGCGTTTTAAAGTCCTGTTCACACTTTGAGGTTTTTCGTCTGTCCAGTCAGAAAAAAGGATGACATGGTCGCGGTGATGTTTCATCCCTCCATCTTGCGCCTCAATAACGATGGAGCCGTACACACCTCTCTGTTCCTGAAGCCCTGTATGGGAGTGATACCAGTAGGTTCCGGACTGGCGGATGGGAAATTCGTAGGTAAAGGTAGTGCCAGCCGCAATCGGAGGAAAACTTATGTAGGGCACACCGTCCATACCCGGCGGGACAAGGATACCGTGCCAGTGAATAGAGGAATCGACATCCATGGTGTTTCTGACATTGATTCGGGCAAGGTCACCTTCCCTGAACCGGAGAACAGGTCCGGGAATATCGCCGTTAATGGTCATAGCCTCGGTTGATTTACCGGTAATGTTAACATCCTGCTTGGCAATGGTGAGGGTATATTCGACAGTAGCCGCTCCCGCTGCCCTGATGAAAACAAGGGTGTATAACAGACAAGGGAACAGCGCGTTGACAGTAATTTTTCGAATGCAAGGCAACAGGGAGATATGATTGAAAAAGGTGTGAAAGTGGAGATACATAAATTTTCCCCAAAAGCTGAAGAAATTATTTTGCCAGTTTAATTGTCAGAGCGGTGACAAAACCCCATACCCAGTTCAGGAAGAGTACCAGGACAGGTGTAAGCATGCCGAGATCAAGACCGGCAATTCCTTTATGCGCTTTATAGGGAAAAACAACAAAAAGCTGGACCAGGGTTGGCAGCAGGCTAAGAACACTGCCCTTCATCAGCAGCCTGGAATCAAGTATCGGCAGGACAAAGGCCAGGCCCCAGATACCCCCCCAGACAATTCTGGGGTAGAGCCACATCGGTGACAGCTTAGGGGCTATGGAGACGCTCATTGCATGGGTTAACCCGAAATTGCCAAGGAGCCAGAGGGCTATACTGTTTGCAAGCGCCCCCAGACAACCGGCTGCAAAGAATACCAGTAATTTTTTCATTATTTACCTCCGGTTACTTTTAATGGTGTTTTCAGCCGGTGGAAAAATATCTGGTTCTTATTGTTACAAGGTCCAGAAGTAGCATTTCATAATAAAACGTAAAAGACTGTGACTCCCAGAAACGTAATAAGTAACGGGAAGAGTTAAATATCATTCCTTGTTTCGTTCATCTATCTCTTTAGCTCTTTCTTCTTCTTTGTCGGCAACAGCCTGGGCCTTGTCAATTGGGGTTTTTATCATCCGTACAGCCTCCTTGCCGATTTCTTCGGTTTTGGTTTCGATTCGGCCTTTTTCATCATCGCCTGAACATGAATATAAAAGAACAGCTGACATCAAAATGATCACTATTGACTTTAAAATTTTCATGCTTGCTCCTCCAGTTCCAATTTATTTATTACCATCTGTAAAATAACGCCTATTTTCGGATTCGTACAAACCAGAGCACAAATCCCATTATTATCATAACTATGCTGAGGATCTGCCCCATGGTTAATCCAAGAAAAATCTGTCCGAGATGAGGGTCAGGCTCCCTGAAAAATTCACCAAGAACCCTGACAACCCCGTAGAGGATCAGAAACAGGGCAAGCATTGAACCGTGGGGCCAGAACTTGGATGGTATCGTTTGCCACGGTTTGTGTTTGAGGCCCCAGAGGATACAGAACAGGAGAAGTCCCTCAAGAAGGGCTTCGTAAATTTGTGAAGGGTGTCGCGGCAATGGCCCGCCGTTTGGAAAAACCATGCCCCAGGGCACATCGGCAACTCTGCCGAAAAGTTCGCTATTGATGAAGTTGCCGATCCGCCCAAAACCCAACCCGATGGGGACTGTCACGACATACAGGTCTGCCGTTTTCCAGAAACTGAGATGATGATAGCGGCAGAAGGAATACCCGGCAAGAATGACGCCGAGGCATCCGCCGTGAAATGACATGCCGCCCTGCCAGGTGGCAAGAATTTCAAGGGGATGCGCAAAATAGTAAGCTGGTTGATAAAAAAGAACATAACCAAGCCGCCCTCCCAGAATAACCCCCAGAATAATAAACAGGTTGAGGTTGTCAAATCGTTCAGCCAGTTCCTGCCAGTTAAATTTTTTGATCTGATAGCGGACCAGGAAGTAAGTTGCTGCGAAACCAATAACATACATGAGTCCGTACCAGCGAACTTTGAGTTGGCCGAAAGAGATAATAACCGGATCAATTTCTGGATAATTCAGCATAGCAGTATTTTTTTAAATATATCCTTGTTTTTTCAGGTGTACTTGAAGAACAGAGATGGCGGCCGGGGTCATCCCTGAAATTCGGGAAGCCTGTCCCAGGGAAAGCGGTTGCACCCTGTTTAATTTTTCAACTACCTCGTTTGACAGGCCGGGCAGGCCATCATATATCATGTCAGCCGGCAGGAGGGTCCGTTCTAGCTTTTTGAAGCGGGTTACCTGGTCTTCCTGGCGTTTTATATATCCCTCATATTTCACCTGAAGTTCTGCTTCCTCACTGTAGGAGAGGTTTTCAAGGTTGACTTCCATCGGTATGCCTGCCTGCTGAACTATTTTTTTAATGGAAGTAAGGGTAATTTCAGGTCTCCTGAGCAATCCTGCCAGTGACATGGGTTGTTTTAACCTGACACTGCCAAGTTGCGCAAGGGCATCATTTACCTGATCGGTGGGACGAATTCGTCCGGAGTGCAAATGGGCAACAGTATGTTCAATGGTTTCCTTCTTATGGAGAAAATGCTCCCATGTATCTTTGTCTACCAGACCGATTTTATGGCCTGTTTCCCGCAGTCTCAGATCAGCGTTGTCTTCACGAAGCAACAGCCTGTACTCCGCCCTGGAGGTAAAAAGCCTGTAGGGTTCCCTGGTGCCTTTTGTTATGAGGTCGTCAATGAGAACGCCTGTGTAGGCTTGAGACCGGTCCAGGACCAGAGGTTCCTCTCCCCTTACGTAAAGAACACCATTGATTGCCGCCATCAGTCCCTGGGCCGCGGCCTCTTCATAGCCTGAAGTCCCGTTGATCTGGCCGGCCAGAAAAAGACCTTTCACTTTTTTCGTTTCAAGGGAAGGTTTCAGTTCCAGCGGGTCGATATAATCATACTCTATGGCATAACCAGGTCGGATAATTGTTGCCTTTTCCAGCCCGGGAATAGAGTGGACCATATCGATCTGGGTTTGGAGAGGAAGGCTGGTCGGGATGCCGTTGGGGTAGATTTCCACGGTATCGAGTCCTTCCGGTTCCAGGAATATCTGGTGGCGCCCCTTATCTGGAAACCGCATCACCTTGTCTTCAATGGAAGGACAGTAGCGGGCCCCTATGCCTTCAATGATCCCGGCATACATGGGTGACTGGTCAATTGAACTACGGATGACTTCGTGTGTTTTTTCATTGGTGTACGTTATGTAGCAGGGGCGCTGTTCCAGCGTTGGGATTCCACTACTGGAAAACGAGAACATATTGGGAGGATCGTCGCTGTGCTGAGGCTCGAGAGTACTGAAATCAATTGAGTTTCCGTCCAGGCGAGGCACGGTTCCTGTTTTCATCCTGCCGACTGTAAAACCTGTATGTTTGAACCACTCTGCCAGTCGGGTTGAGGGTGCATCACCCATTCTGCCGGCAGAAAAGTTTTTCATCCCGATATGGATAAGTCCGTTTAAAAAAGTACCGGTCGCGACAACAACTGCGCGGACAGAAATAATTTCGTCCAGCGATGTTCGAATGCCACTGACACCATCGTCATTTACTAGAATTTCGTCTACTACGGTCTGGCGAATTTCAAGATTCGGCTGGTTTTCAAGGAGATTTTTCATCCGCAGCCGATACCGAAGCCGGTCTGCCTGGGCGCGGGAAGATCTGACGGCCGGGCCCTTGCTTGTGTTGAGTCTGCGGAACTGAATACCGGTAGCATCAATATTTTTAGCCATTTCACCGCCCAGTGCATCGATTTCCTTGACGAGATGTCCCTTGGCAAGGCCTCCGATTGCGGGATTGCACGACATGGCACCAATGGTGTCTGCATTGATGATACAGACCAGGGTCTTGTGACCCATTCGTGCGGCGGCAAGTGCAGCTTCACACCCTGCATGTCCGGCTCCGATTATGGCAATATCAAAGTCAGTCATAGGTTAATCAATCGGTTTTGAATTGCACTGGTACCATCTGAAAAAAGTGGTTCTATAGCGTATCTCACCGCATTTCCATGGTTATTGTCCATATGTGTAAACTTTTCAGAAGTTCCGTAATTGTCGAGAATTATTATATGTGACTTGACCGGAAAACAGATACGGTACTTTTAGTTTTTCAATGTAAAACAGGCGTATTATAGTCTATGGGCCCATATTTGCAATGGATACAGGGTGTGCTGGACCACTTGCTTCGAATGTTGAGCTGGAATACAATATACATTGACCTTTGAGAAAGGTTGCAGGTAAAAGAAATTTGCCGGTTTATGTCATGCTATATTATTCTCGTATGTTTTGAAAAATTAGAGTTTAGAGTGCGTGTTGTTCTTTCATTATCATCAATTCATTGTTAGTCGGGTTAGAAGTGCTGCCGACACAGGGTCCTGATTAAAAGTTCAACTTTTCGGCCTTCTGGCCGGGTATATCTATGAATTATGCTTCGATAGCACACCTCCTGGGCATTTTGCTCATCGTAACCGGCAGTTCCATGTCTCTGCCGCTGCTATGTTCCTGGTATTATCATGAGTCGGACCTGCTGCCCATTCTTTATTCCGGGCTCATCACCCTGAGTGTCGGGCTTCCTGTCAAGCTGTATTGTCGAAAACATTACGAACTTGGGATAAAGGATGGCATTGTCATAGCTGTTTTCGGGTGGTTTCTGGTCTCAGCCTTTTCCGCTTTGCCATTTATGATTCACGGGGCAATCCCGTCCTTCACCGATGCCTTTTTTGAAATGATGTCCGGCTATACAACCACCGGCGCAACAATCCTTACTGACATTGAAGCGCTTCCCCAAGGTCTACTGTTCTGGCGCAGCCAGACCCATTTAATGGGCGGTATGGGGTTTCTGACATTGACCATTATTTTTATTCCGCACGGGATGGGAGGCCTTCGTATATTCAGGGCGGAGTCCAGTCCAGGTCAGGTCATTACCCGTGAGAAATTCAAGGCCCGCAACCGGGACACCATGGTCAGGCTCTGGTGGATATACCTGGGGCTTAACTTTATACAGGTAATACTTCTTTATCTTGGCGGGATGCCGGTTTTTGATTCGTTATGCGTTGCTTTCGGAACAGTATCAACCTCAGGGTATGCAACAAAGAATGCAAGTATAGCCTATTATAACAGCGCCTACATTGATTGGGTCATCATTCTGTTCATGTTCCTGGGCGGGACAAGCTTTCTTTTGATGTATCAGATTCGGCTCGGGAACTGGAAAGCCTTCTGGCTAAATTCTGAATTCAGGTGGTATGCAGGTCTTCTGCTCTTTTTTTGTGGTGTTGTTTCCTTGATCCTGTGGCAAGACAAAACGTACGGGAGCATGCTGGATTCTCTCAGGTACGGGACTTTTCAGGTCATGTCGATTCTGACCACCACGGGATTCACCACTGCCGATTATGAACAATGGCCTCAGGCAGCACAGATGTTTCTCTATCTGGTGTGCTTCATCGGTGCCTGTGCCGGGTCAACCACCAGTGGCATCAAGGTTGTTCATTACGTGATCATCTGCAAATATATGTATGCCACCATACGGAAGATTTTTTTCAGGCCCATGTCCATCGTCACTGTCCGGCTTAACCGGAAGCCGATTGATTCGTCAGCAATAGATCTTGCCATCTGCTACTTCATCGTCAACATTTTCATGGTACTGGCAGGGGCGTGTTTTATGGTTCTGTCAGACAATATGGATTATGTGACGGCAATGAGCAGCGTTATTGCCGCGCTGATGAATATCGGCCCTGGTTTCGGGGAAATAGGTCCTTCTGAGAATTATGCCTTTATTTCAGATACGGGAAAATGGTTTCTGGCCTGGAACATGATGGTGGGCAGGCTGGAGATGTTCTCTGCTCTGGTTATCCTCTATCCTTCATTTTGGAAAAAGTAGTTTTCTGCTTGAACGAGCAGGTTTCAGTGCAGCTGTGAAGTGCCTGTTGGTTAGTTGGTTACCCTTAAGCTGAGAAGAGTTTGCGAACCTCTTTCAGGTAATCGGCATTACAGAAAACGAGAGCCCTGTCTCCTTCCTTGATATGCGTGCTGCCAATGGCAGTACTCCAGGTTCCGTCCCTGAATACACTGCCGATAATGATATGGCCGGACAGGTTACTGAGCTTGTCCAGCGATTTTTTGGTAACGGGGGAGCCGGGAGCGGCAAGCAGGTCCACAACCTCAGCATCAAAACCATGCATATGCATGACTGATATAACTTCAGTCTGGCGTATAAAGGTTAGTATTTCGTTACTGGCCAGGGTTTTTTTGTTCAGAACTATATCAGACCCGCTTTTTGAAGCCAGGGTCTCATATTCTTCTTTACTTACAAGGGAGATAGTTTTCCTCAGGCTGCACATCGAGCCTTCACATTTTGCCGTCATGAGTTCTTTGGCCAGCATGCAGCTCATTATGTTTGTTTCATTTTCACCGGTTGAAGCAATAAAGGTATCCATGTTCGGAAGTCCAGCTGCTTCAAGGACAGCTCTGTCCGACCCGTCACCATGTAGAATTTCCGTGTCCGGAAGCAGGGAGGACAGTTCTTCAGCTCGTTTTTCATTTTCCTCTAACAGCTTTACGGTAACGCTTTTTCCAAGGAGCTCCGCAACACGGCTTCCAACAAGACCTCCTCCAAGGATCATCACCCGTTGACGCAGTTCCTGCCTGATGCCCGTCAGTTCCATTAGCTTTGGCAGGTCCTCAGCTGGAGCCATAATGAGAATTTGGTCCTGGGGCAGGATTTCGTCAGGGCCTCCTGGTATAATTGTCGTCATCCCACGGGAAATAGCAACAACGCGGAAAGGAAAGTCATTATGCTCCCTGGAAATTTCAATAAGATTTTTGTTTGCCAGCGGTGATTCGTCACTGATGCGGCTCGCCAGGACCTTCATGTGACCAAGGGCGATATCGATTATTTCGTCACCGGCAGTACGTTTTATCAGGCGGACAATTTCCTGGGCGGCAAGTTCTTCCGGATGAATAACAAGATCAATTTTCAGGTCTTCACCTTTAAGAACGGAGTCTTCATTGCCAAAATCACCGGAACGGACCCGGGCAACTTTCTGCGGTATACCGAACCGGTCCCCGATCATTGCGGCAAGCATATTAACAGCGTCGTTATTCGTTACTGCTATAAGAATGTCCATTTGCGACGCATTTGCTTCAAGCCATTTGTCAATGCTCAATGCACTTCCGATAATTAAACGGGCATCAAGACTTTCGTCCGCATAACGAATTATTTCACTGTCCGGTTCGATTACCGTTACAGCATAACCTTCATGTACCAGTCGTTTCGCGAGGTAAAGGCCTATGGCTCCAAGACCCAGAATCAGTATTCTTTCAGAAGGTGTTTCTTTTTTGCCAAACATGATGAATTCGTAAAATTTAACAAGAGTGAGTGAGAACGGTGGTAATTTTAAAAATTATGCCCTGAATTTTAGTTTGCAGGTAATGTTACCGATGTTGATATAACAACTATTTATCTGGCAGGTAAACAAATTATTAGGTCTCCTGGTACTGTTTTCCTGTAGGCACCTCGCTCAGGGGTGCCACCAGATATATGCCCAGGTCGGAACGTGTTTTCGGTGGATGGAAAATCTGCCTTCAGATGTTGTGGTGGTAATGGATTGAACGTATTTTTTTAACCGATTTTTTTCGTCCGCGGTCAGGTCGTGAAACATCCATTCGTAACTTTCCACTGCTTCGTTAAGGGAGGGGTAGCTCTGAGTGTCCTCGATTGGGATAAAATCTATCTTTGCCTGGATACCCATTTGGTAGAGCAGGTTGATAGTATATATGTAGTCAGGACCTGTTTTTAATTCTCTTCCAACAATTTTATATGCTTCAGGGTCCAATGGCCCATGACCCACACGATCAGCTATCACTACTGATTTTTTTGCGTATTTTGTCATTTTTTCCAAGGCTGACCTGAGGTCTTCAACAGCAATTGAGCGGGATGCAATGGTCACATCATGTGGGGTGATTCCTCCTTCACCCCAGGCATCAGTCCAGGAAAGGTTATGAGTCGAGATGTTCAGTATTTCCTTTTTTCTGGCCTGCTGCTCCAGGATAGCAAGCATCTTTGGTGAAAAATCCAGAGCGGTTACTTTTTTGACTCGACGGGCAAGGGGCAGGGCAAGAGTACCAGGGCCGCAGCCTATGTCCAAAATAGTCCATGATTTTTCCGGCTTTAGAAGTTTAATGAATTTTTTACTATAGACTGAGTGGATATTACGTTTGAAAAATGGAGCAGCTCTGCGGTCCCAATCATCCGGCCCTTTGCTTCTCCTGGTTTTTTCTTCTCTCGCTTTTTGCCACAAGAGGTTCCAGTCAATATCTTTTAATTGAGTTTCCTTCATAACTTTGTCGATTTCACGGTGAAATTGTTTGACAGAGTACAGCTCCTATGATTAAAATACAAAATTTTCATAATGTAAATGACAAGCTTTGCGCAAGTGGCAATTACGATCGCTTATACTTGGGGGCCTGCATTCATTGCTATCTAAATCGCAGGAACGTCAGGAGACAGGTTTCAAACATGTAAGCGGCGCATAAAAGTTTGGCAATTTTCAAGCCATATCGCGCCTTGTCAAAGATCTAAAAGGAATGTGAATAATGAGTAAAAGAACTTTTCAGCCAAGCAATATTAAACGTAAAAGAACACATGGTTTCCGTTCTCGTATGAGTACTCGGGCCGGCCAGGCAGTGATCAAAAACCGCAGGGCAAGAGGTAGAAAACGTTTGTCAGCATAACCCTGTGAAAAATTTTGAGCTCCCAAAAACAAGCCTTCTCAGGAAACCAGGGGAGTTTATGCGGGTGTACAAGCAGGGGAGGCGGGTAAAAGGTTCGGATTTTTCTCTGATTTTTCTGGCCAATGAACTATCGGACAGCAGGCTTGGTATCAGTGTGCACAGAATGCTTCGTGGCGCGGTAAGACGAAACAGAATCAAAAGGATTGTCAGGGAAGTTTTTCGTCTTAACCGGGATATTTTTCCCAAGGCATGCGACATTGTTATTACTGTTGGCCCGAATTTTCGTCATTCTTCAACTGAATCAGTCCGTCAGGCTGTTGCCGGTTTAGCAGCACAGTATCAGGTAAAACAGGCATGAATAGTCATTGTGCAAAGTTGACCGTTTCTGAATCGGCTGAAAATTCACGTCAGGTAAAATCCAGTGTTATTGTCCGTTTCTGCGTAGCAATCCTCAGGAGCTATAAAAAATTTATATCTCCTCTTTTACCTCCAAACTGCAGATTTACACCCACCTGCTCGGAGTACGCGATAGAGGCCGTTCAACAACGTGGAGTTGTCCGCGGTCTTTTGCTGGCTGTTTATCGCCTGCTTCGCTGTCATCCCTTTGCAAAAGGGGGATATGATCCTGTCAAATGACTCCGGATTGTATCCGGTTGAATGACAATGATGCTTCCCTGACACCCACTTTTCCGTGTCGGAAGTGAAACAATGCACATGTCGTTTCAGCTGCAATATCAATTTGATTGAGGAAAAAAATTCATGGATATGTACAGAGCCTTTCTGGCCATTATTATCTCCTTTCTTATCCTGGTCGGATATCAGTACTTTTTTGTTAAGCCCACTGTGCAGCAGCCTGTAACCACAGAACAGGCCCAGCAGCAGACTGATCAGGGAGGCCAGGTTTCCCAGAACGTAATACCGCCCTCAGCTGAACAACCGCTTACCGCACCACCAGCCGTTCAGGAAGTAAAGATTGACCCGGCAGCACGGGAGATCAGGGTTGAGACTCCCCTCTTTACCGCGTTAATTAATGAACAGGGGGGAGGATTCAAGAGTTTTGTTCTGAAAAAATTCCGCAAAGAAAATGATGAGAAGTCTGGTTTTTTGGAGCTGGTTCAGACCAAGTTGCCTGCAGAGCTTCCAATGATCTTTTACCCCGGGAGTGGCGTGAACCAGGGGGTGCCTGTGTATCGGGCGGATCGGGAAAAAATAATCATTGAAGAAGGCGGCGGTAAACAGAGCCTGAAAATGACGGCAGCCGTTGCCGATCAGCTGGAAGTAGTTCAGACCCTTGTTTTTGATCCGGCGACCTACCTGATAGATATCAGTTATCAGCTCAAAAATATTACTTCAAACCAGATGGTAGCTACTCCTGCAGTGGCCCTGAATAACAAACCTTTTTCCAAAGGGAGTTACGCCAGCCGTTTTATGTTCAGCGGACCGGTTGCTCTTGTGAACGGTGAACTTTCAGAGGTAAAAGGAAAAAAACTGGATGATGGACCGAAAACCCTGCAGGGTGATGTCAGTTGGGCTGCGTATGAGGACAATTATTTTATCAGTGCTCTGATACCGGATTCAGATGGCAACCGTATTGTGAAAATGAGTGCTGTAGACGATCTGGTACGGACGGTTATTGGTGAGGGTTCTGTGACACTTGAACCCGGTACGGGTAAGGAATTCAAGTATGCGATGTACTTCGGTCCCAAAAAGCTGTCAATACTCGATCAGGTGGGACACGATCTGTCCAAGGCAATAAATTTCGGATGGTTTGATGTACTGGCAAAACCCATGCTCTGGCTGCTCAACTTTTTCTATTCGTTTATATACAATTACGGTATAGCAATCATCCTGCTGACAATCCTTATCAAGGCTGTGTTCTGGCCGATTACCCAGAAGGGTATGAAATCCATGAAAAACATGCAGAAACTGCAGCCTAAAGTAGCTAAGCTTAAAGAAAAATTTAAGGATGATTCACAGAGAATGAACCAGGAGATGATGGCTCTCTACAAGAGCTATAAGGTCAATCCCCTGGGAGGTTGTCTGCCGATGTTGCTGCAGATTCCTTTTTTCTTCGCTTTGTACAAGGTTTTGCTGATGTCCATCGAACTGCGTCATGCACCATTCATGCTCTGGATTAATGACCTGTCGGCTCCTGACCGGTTATGGATAGGATTTGATATACCATATCTCCATGGTATTCCGGTCCTGACCCTTCTGATGGGAGCGTCCATGTATCTGCAGCAGAAAATGACGCCGACCACTGCTGACCCGACGCAGGCAAGAATTATGCAGATGCTGCCTATTATTTTTACCTTTATGTTTCTGAACTTTGCGTCAGGACTCGTCTTATACTGGTTTGTGAACAATCTCCTCTCAATTTTACAGCAGCAGCTGATAAATAGGCAAACCAGGGCATAAAATTTGAAGAAAGGAAGAACCCATGTCTAAAGCGAAAGATTACTACAGTAATAGTGTCACGGGAGCAATCCGTCAGGCTTGTGCGGATTTTGGTACGCCTCAGGAGAAACTTGATATTGAAGTTGTGGCGACCGGTTCCAAGGGGATTTTCGGGTTGTGTAAAAAGCGTGCCCATATCCGGGTAAACCTGAAAAAGGGCAGTACATTCGATTCCCACGTCACTGAACCTAGGAAAAAGAAGGATACAAGTAAACCTCACAGCACAGGTGATAGGGAGCTCGTTGCAGAAAGTACCAGTGACTCATCTGATAAAGAGACACCTGAGAAAAAGGAAAAGAAAACAAAAGCTGAAACGGCGCCTTCTTCCCGAGAACAATCTCGTGAAGTAGAATTCACAATGCCATCAGATGAGGTCCTTGAATCCATTAAAACAGACCTTTCCGAGATTTTACGTTTAATGGGGTTTGAATCCGAAGTGAGGGTCAAGGTTGTCAACCAGGTCGTATTATGTGATATAAGTGGGGAACATGAAGAAAGCATTGTCGGTCCGGAAGGGAGATCACTGGACAGTCTGCAATATCTTGTGCGAAAAATGGCCAGCCGCAGATTGCCTGAGAAGATGATGATTGACCTTGATGCCGGCAATTTTCGTGAACGTAGAGCGGTTGAACTGCAGCAACTGGCAGTTGAAATGGCAGAACAGGTGAAGGAGACCGGAAAAACCATGGCTATTCCCGCCCTTAATCCTTCCGAACGCAGGGTAGTTCATGTCGTGCTGCAGGATGACAAAGGAGTTCGGTCCAGGAGCGTTGGAGAAGGTATCTTCAAAAAAATTCTGATTTATAAGCCTGGAAAGGGCAAGAAATCAGGAGGAAGACGTAGAGGTCGCCAGAGCGGTGGTTCATCACAACAATGATACCATAGCTGCCATTGCTACTCCGCCGGGGGTTGGCGGTATAGGCATTATTCGCATCAGCGGGCCCAGGTCCCTGACAATTCTTCAAACATTATTCAGGCCATTTCGGCCCCATGAAACTTTCCCAAGCCACAGGCTTTATTATGGAACTGTAAACTCTCATGATAATACAGTTCTTGATGAAGTTCTCGCGGTATATATGCGGGCTCCTCATACGTATACCCGTGAAGATGTCGTCGAGCTGCAAAGTCATGGCAGTTTCCTTGTCTTAAATTCCATACTTTCCGAAGTACTGAATTGTGGTGCCAGGCTGGCTGAACCGGGTGAGTTTACCAAGCGTGCCTTCCTGACAGGCAGGATAGACCTGACCCGGGCCGAGGCTGTGATTGACCTGCTGCAGGCTAGAACTGATACAGGTGTCCAGCTTGCCGTTGGCCAGATGCAGGGGCAACTCTATCACCGCATTGAAGAAGTCAGGAATGGTCTGGTCAACATCATGGCCGTTCTGGAAGTGGCGATTGATTTTCCTGAAGACGATGTGGAACTTATAGATACCGTAGAGATTCTCAGGCAAATTGAACAGAGTGTCGAAATTCCTCTGGTCAGGCTTGTTGAGATGGCTGACCAGGGAAAACTCATTCGGGAAGGTGTCAATATAGTCATTGCCGGATTGCCTAACGTAGGCAAATCAAGCCTGCTGAATGCCTTCCTCCAGGAGGACCGGGCCCTTGTCACTCCTGTTCCGGGAACCACCCGGGATACAATTGAAGAAATGATTTCCATTAAAGGAATCCCGGCCAGAATTGTGGATACAGCGGGAATACGCTCTGATGCAGGATCAGTGGAGGAGCTCGGCATAGAAAGAGCCCGCCGGAAAATGCGAGAGGCGGATCTGGTTATTTTTCTGGTCGATGCCTCTGCATCTTTAACTGAAGCTGACATGGAACTTTATCGTTCAATCGGCAATGTTAAAAGAATAGTTGCCCTGAACAAGATTGATATTGCCGGGGAAGATAATGCGGCATCCATGAAGGCAGCCTTTCCAGATGTACAGATCCTGGAAATCTCAGCAAAGAACCACACGGGACTCTCTGATTTGCAGGAGACAATTTATAACAGAATAATGGGAGAGGCCCCTCCACTCTCAGAAAGAGAGGCCTGTGCCCCCAATGTACGGCACCTGGCAGTCCTTAATCAGGCAATTTCAGGCTGCGCGAGGTTGCGTGAGGCTTTGTCCGTCGGCTTGACAGTTGATCTTATTGCGGTTGAAGTCCAGTCAGTCCTTGATTGTTTAGGGGATGTAGTTGGTTTAACCACAACAGAGGATGTACTGGACAAGATATTTTCCGAGTTCTGTATCGGTAAATAATATCAGTAGGAAAAGGTTATTTTTCCTGTTTTTTCTCTTGAGGTGCCGAGGCTGATGCCGGGGTTGATGCCGGGGTTGATGGTGTGGCTGATGACGGGGCTTTTGGTTGCTGCTTTTTGGTTGCTGCCGAGATTTCACCGTACAGCTTGGCACCCGGTTCCACGGTCAGGTTTTCAGCAGAGAGATTTCCATGCAGATTTGCAGTGCTATGGGTTGTAACTTCCTGCGCCTTTACGTTTCCTTCTATTGAACCGCGGCAGACCAGGCTTGTCAGCTCAAGGTCCCCATAGACTTTTCCTGCTTCACTGAGGATGAGGTGCTCCCCCTTGACATTTCCTTCAACAGTTCCGTCTATCCTGGCCTTGCCGGTGAAGCGGACTTCCCCTGTAACGTGCATGTCCTTTGAAATAATTGAAGAAATTGCCTCTTTTGAGTTGTTTACACTACTCTGGGGGTAAGGTTCTTTTTTAGAGAAGAATGACATGACTAACTATCCCGCGCCTTTTATTGATTGAGAGAAATGGACAGGTCAGCAACCTGAAGATATTTCATGGGGTCAATTGATTTGTCGTTGTAACGGATGCCGTAGTGCAGGTGCGAACCTGTACTGCGACCCGTATTGCCTATCAGACCGATAATCTGGCCTCGCTTTACCTTGTCGCCCTTTTTGACAAAAGTTTTATGCATGTGTGCAAAAACAGTTTCGAAACCGTTGCCGTGCGAGAGGATGATGTATCTGCCAAGGACTTTGTTTCGGGTCGCTTTTTTAACAATACCGTCAGCAGTGGATTTGATTTCGTCACCTGTATGTCCACGAAAATCTATGCCTGTGTGAAGTGCTTTCTTTTTGACCAGGGGATCTTTACGGCGACCGAATTTAGAACTGATTTTTCCTGGGACAGGCCGGCCAAGAGGAATTTTTTGTAATATTTCGAGGTACTGGTCGGCACGATAAATAAGGGTATCGCTGTCTTCTTCATTAATCTCTATGAAGGGGCCTCCACTATGTCCGGGGTCATCTTCAACCGGGAGTTCAACCCCGATATTGTCCATTAATGACTGGATTATTTTGCTCCGTTCATCGAGACGGGTGATCTCCTTGTTGTACTTCGCGGAGAGATGCTGTTTTTCACTTCGGAGGGTTTCAAGAGCTTGTATTGTCCTGGTAAGTTGACCGTCAAGTGAAACAACAGTGGTCTTAAGCTCCAACGATTGGCTGAAATACCTGATGCCTGCCACTGTACCAACTGTCAAAAGGAGCGTTATAAACAATGAGGTGATAATGGCGTTGCGGAGAGTCTTTTTGCGAATTGCAAAATTGCGACCCTGTCCATGCTCACCGGTTATGATAATATGTAGTTTTTTGTCGGCCATAAGGTAAGTTTTCTAAGATTTAGCAATGAAATTGTTATCAATAGTTGCTCTGGATGGATAACGGTACCAGATATTGGGCTATCATATACCCGTCTTAATACAATTTTGCAATAAGATTCATTACGCGGAGTCGAGAGCGCAAATATGAAGGGAAAATCCGGACTGAGAAATGGGAACGCCAACAAAAATGAAAACCGGCAACTGGACCTTTCAGCTGCCGGCTAATACATCCAGATCCTTACTCAAATGAATCAGCAAAAAGTTTTTCAATGGCAGCACTTCCTTCATCACTCAGGTAGCGTGTTCCCGATCCGACAAAAGTGTCATAGGCAATTTTCGGGTTGTCTTCCTGCCAGGAACCGTCTTTCCAGGTGTACCACTGGTTCTTGTTTTGATCGAAAACGTGCAGAGGCCTGTTGAAAAGCTTGGCAAGTTCAACTGCCCAGCCTGTGCCTCCCTTGACTGAGTTATCATCCAGGATGCTGCCGACCACAAAGACCTGGTGCCCTTTGTTGACCATGTGAAATATAGTCTGCAGTACCTTACGGATTTTTTCTGTTTCGTAATAGGTGCGGTTCATCATCCTGGAGGCAATTTCCATGCTTATGTCGCCGCGTTCCAGTTCACTTTCTGAAAGTATAACAGTATTATTATCCCTGTTGAGCTTGTGTCCCTCAAAAGAGAATATCATTTCTTTTACACCGTATTTCTCGGCTGTTTTACCAAATATTGACTCTGCTCCCTTCAGGCCACCATGGTAAAGAGTGCATCCTTCACTATTCATAATTTTCCACCTTTTTGGATAATATTAAATTTACTTTTCCGCTTTGATAAAGACCCGCCATGGAGCAGGATATTTCTCTATAGTAAGCTCAGAGTGGTTCTTGTCAATAAAATCTTCATATGATTCAAAATTCATCCAGTCGGTTCGTCTCTGTTCTTCAGAGCTCATGGGATGACTGCAGAAGAGTTTAATACCTTTAAAACCTGTACGTTTCAGCCAGTTTACCAGGCATGGGCCGGTAGGAATGAACCAGGAGCCGGGCACTTTGGCGTAGGTTTTTTCAGGAAAGAGGGCAACGGGTTCCTCTCCTGGTATGGCTTGCGCTTCAAGAAGAAGTGTGCCGCCCGGTTTCAGAGCGTTCTGTATATCGCGAAGGGTTTCAATGGGAGAGGGCCTGTGATATATAATACCCAGCAGAAAAATGACATCAAAGCATTCAGGGAACAGGGGGGTATCTTCCACACCAAGGAGGTCAATTTCAAGGTTTTTCCGGTCGGCAAAGCCGTTCAGGGTACGGAAGGTGTAGTAATGCTGGACAAAGGGTTCAAAACCAAGCACCAGTTTCGGCTGATGATGGGCTGCCCTGAACATGTAATAGCCGTTATTGCACCCGATATCTGCCACAATTTTATTTTCAAGGTCGGGCATCTCCGGGAGCAGTCTGTTCCACTTGCGTTCACTGCGCCATTCCGCGTCAACATCTATTCCGAAAACCCTGAAGGGACCCTTTCGCCAGGGCATGAATGAGCGCAAAACTTTATAGACCTGGCCGCGATCCTCATGGCTGATATCACACGGCCTGCCGATCTGGACAATATCTCCGGCAAAGTCACACCATGATGCACGAAGGTGCCGGACCGATTCGCAAGGTCCTCTGAAACGCAGGAATCCTTTTTTAGTCTGATTAACCCATTTGTGTTTTTCATTTCTCAGGGAGACAAGTTCATCATGACGTGCAGAAGGAAAATAGTCGAGATAGCTCATGAGGAGGTTTTATTTGACAGCGACAAAGGACGCGTAATTGAACCACTGAAAAAAAGTTTCGACACCAGAAAATCCAGCCTGTCTTATCAGGTCGGCATTTTCCTGTATGGAAAATGGGACAAGAACGTTCTCCAAAGCTTCACGCTTTGATGAAATTTCAAGTTCTGAGTACCCCTGT
Organism: uncultured Desulfobulbaceae bacterium; assembly: GCA_947259225.1. GTDB lineage: Bacteria > Desulfobacterota > Desulfobulbia > Desulfobulbales > Desulfobulbaceae > UBA10518. Next base: position 260,861 of record CAMYLK010000001.1, read on the forward strand.
CGCTTTTTGAACTGGTGGTAAATGTCAATATATGCCCGGTTCAATTTTTTATCATGGTTGATGATTTTTTCACTGGCAAAGAAAAGGCCTCCCACCGGTAGGCTGTCATAAATTTGTCTCACAAATTTGGGCCGGGCCAGCGGGCGAATAAACTGCATGGTATAATTGCAGATGATGACATCTGCATCAGCTGTTAAGGACGTGGTAATGTCATCTTCAACAAATTGGATGACAGAGGATTTTGAGTACATCTCCACTTTACGTCTGGCCTTCTCTATCATAGCGGGAGCGTTATCTATGCCAATGAAATGAAGCTCCATGTCTGCAAGGCGGCGGGACAGCTCCAGCAGCGTTGTTCCGGTTGAACATCCAAGGTCATAAACCCGTGATCCTAGAGGGACCTTGCGCCGCACCAATTCGGCAATGGAGTCAATAACCACCGGGTAGAAGGGTACAGAGCGGCTGAGCATATCGTCAAAGACTTCGGCAACCTGCTCATTAAAGTTGAAGTCTTCGGTGATCGATTTTAAATCGAAAAGTTTGTCCTTTTTCATACTGTTCTGCACCTGTGGGATTTTTCAGTGTCTACTGCTTTAAAATAGCCTTGCTATCTTGTCAAACTGAAAGTATAAATTTAACTTTGAGGTAAACGTTGATTATGGTTTTGAGGAGGAGACCATGGGTAAGGATTTCTGGGCAAATTTAGTTCTCTGTTTTGTACTGGCTGTTCTCTTGATTTTCGCGGTAACCCATATCGGGTCGGCCCTCACACCGAAAGGCTTACTTGTCAATGAACCGCAACCGTCGGCTGAGGCTGCACCCTTGCTAAAGGACATCGAGATAGCGCAATACAGTATTAACCGGAACAAGGATAAAAAGGTTGCGGCTGATTTTTATATCCGGAACAATTCTGACCAGGATGTAAAGAATATTCATGTTTTTTGTGAATTTTTCGACGAAAATAGCGTGTATCTGGACCGTGAGGAATGGATTCTCAGCCAGACATTTCCCAGTGGTGAGGAACATAAGTCCGCGTCTGTCCTTGAACGTTTCGTCAATATGAAAGGCATATCGGATTGTCGAATCGTGGACCTGCAGTTAGCCAAAGATCCGGGTTTCAAACTGAACCGTTCCACAGGTGGTCACGGTGAAGCAGAATCACATGATACGGGACATGACGAACCACTCAGCGGCGGCCACTGAAGAAGTCGCCGTCCCTAATTCCTTTTATAAAGATTAAATTATTGCAAACATATATTATTCAACGTGTCAGAACAAGAAATACATTTTGATGAGATAATAAGCCGTTATCGCTCTGATCCTTTTGATTATGTCGATATTCATGCCATCCATGCCGGCCAGGTTCGATTTTTGCTAGAGGAAGGTTCAGAGGTCAATGGTCCAACGGGTGAATGGAAACACATATCTGGTACAGGGCTGTACGAGATTACCCGTGAGCGTAACGCAAAGGTCGTGACGTCAGTGACAAACGGCATCATATCTTCCCTGCAGAAAGAGCTTGAGGGCGAGTTTGTCGAGGCCGGCGAAAAACTGATGACAATCAAACATCCCTTAAAGAAAAAGGAAATTATCGAGTCGATCCTCCAGGAGGTACTGTATCTTTTTCCCGCACCGGAAAGAGCGCGATATTATTTTTCCATGGATATACAGTCCAGGATTGATCAGAAAGGGGCCCGTTCGGTATTTATTCAACCCGGGGACGAGATAATAACCATGTCGCTCATGAAGAGGGACACACCGGTTTATTATGACGGGGAACCGGGTATAATCCATTCTGTCTACTTCAAGCCCGGAGACAGTGTCGATCAGGGAACACCTCTCATAGGCGTCTGTGCTGAAAACAAGCTGCCGCTGATCCAGAAAATTATCACGCGCGTCAAGGCTGAGTGGGAGTAGTCGTTCATAGCAATACGTTTTATTCAAGCAGAACAAACCCGGTCCATGGGACCTGATTAGATATAGCTGGTACATCCAATTATTTGTTTTGTTTGTTCATTTATTTTCAGGTACCGACACTGTTAACCAGGGTACGGTTTCACAGTATTAAAACCCTTGGCTTATTCCTCTCCCCTCTTTCATCAACGAATGAAAATTAAACAGTCTCTTACAACAGAAGCAGTCAGGGATTTTTTGCAGAGCAGGAAATTTCATTCGCAATACAATGAGCTCCCCGATGATATTGCCGGAAAGGTTATCAGGTATGGGATGCCGGTTGGCAGCAGAATAGAGCAATACGATAAAATTCCTCGATGTATGGAGCGGCTGCAGGAACTGATTGGAAAAGCCGAGGCTAATGGAACGACATTACCCAGCGGTACGGTCATTCTTTCCCATGAACTCAAGAACGGTAGCGGTAGATTTAATAGGTCCTGGCACGCCCCCAGGGGAGGTTTCTGGATGGCAATGGCATGGGCCGACACTCTGTTGCCGGAATATGCAAGGCTGCTGCCGCTCGCCGCAGGCTCAGCATGTTGTGAAGCTGTCAGGAGTTACGGTATTGATGCTGCGATCAAATGGGTGAACGATATCCATGTGCATGGCCAAAAAATAGGTGGTATCCTCTGCGAAACCCATCTGGGCAAATCTTCAGGAGATCGATACCACCTCATAGGAATTGGTATCAATTGCAATGTGGAGCAGTTTCCAGATGAGCTTCTTCATTCCGCCGTCAGTATGCATGAAATTCTGGGTTCTCCGGTTGATCTTAACCGGTTTGCTCTCATGCTGCTTGCCTGCCTTGCCTGGAATTTCGGTCTGGTTCACCTGCAGGAAGAAAACGACCTTAAACAGAGGTTGGATGATTCGTCAGAAATCATCAACCCTCCGGTAATAGAAGCCTGGTGCAGGTTGAGCGATTCAATAGGGAAGCAGGTCCGTTACGGTTTTGATGTTGTCCGAAAGCCCCTTTACAAGGCAATTGTACTGGATGTAGATCCTCTTGGCGGACTTGTTCTGGAACTTGAGGATGGGAGCAAGGTTACCGAATACAGCGGTGAAATAATTTACCTTGATGATGATTCCGGTCCAGCGCGTTGACAGGTTAGCTGACTGTCATTCATCGCTGGGAGAACAAATTTTTTATCTGCTGCCAGGAGGTAATATCATGCTGAAGAAGATGCTGGGTATACCTGTTGAGAAATGTCAGTGCCTCCTGAGCATTTTGTTCAGGTAAACGCAACCTGTTAATGTTGTTCAGGTCCAGCCGCTGAGCATATTCAAGGAATTTGAGGGTTTGCACGGAAAGGGAAACCAGTGAACCGGTAGCGCTGCTTCTGCAGTCATCACATACCAGTGAACCGCTCCCGGGGTGGAGAGTGTAAGTGGTACCCATCCTGGCATTTTTTCCGCAAAACCCGCAATGGTCTAGTACAGGCTGGTAACCTGCTTCTCCAAGAAGACGCAGGTGAAACAGAGCACCGGTCCGCAGTGGTTCATCTCCTTGAGCAAGGGAGGACATTACCCATTCAAGGAGAGAGAACAGCCCCGGATCAGGATCATATTCCCGTGTGAATCGCAGGGTGAGTTCAGCAGCCAGCATGGCTACAATATAGCGTTTATAATCCCGGCGTACTTCCAGATAGGCTTCATCCAGTTCCGCCTCGACCAAGAAAAGCATGCTCTCCCGCCTGGGCGGTCGGTACATGATTTCGATGAGGGAAAATTGTTCGAGCTTGTTGACAAAACGCTTTTTACTGCGTTTTGCTCCTTTTGCTATCCCTGTCGCTTTACCAAGGTCGGGACTGAAAAAAGTAACTATCTTGTCGGCTTCGCTGTGATCACTGACACTTAAAACGAGGCCACGGGTGCGGCAGTTATTCATCTCCCTGTTGATTACCAAGTTGCTTCGGAAGTGAAAAGGTAGCGTAACCGTTTTTGTGTTCCGGAAAAACTACCGGTGTGTCATTCAGACGAATAAGAGCACTTTCCGGTATGGCAAAAGACAGTTTGAGAGAATCTTTGGCAGACCAGGTTTGTGTTTCACCTTCTGTAAATTCCAGCTCTGTTGTTTCATTTTTATCCAGGGTAAGGCTCACCTCTGTATCTTTCAGAAACGTTACATTGATGGTATACTTGTTTGCAGGAGGCTGTGCAGGTGGAGCTTCAGTTCTAACAGTATCACTTTTAACAGCCTCTGCAGTACTTTCCTGAGCATGTGTGTTGGGTGATTTTTGAACAGGGGGCGGTTCAGGTTGTGCTTCTTCAGTTCTGCTGCCGGGAAGAACACTCATCATGACGGATTGGAAGCCCTCTGTTTTCTTGGTTAGAAAGCTGAAGGGGTTCCAGGATGTGTACAGGCAGAAACCGGTAAACAGGACAATGATAACCACAAGAAGAATGCCTGCCATTGTCATTGATGAGATATGGGAGGGTTCCGCCATCATTTTTGGTGCGAGTAACTTTTTGGATTGTTTTGCTTTTGAACGCTTGCCGGATGCTGATCTCTCGTCACGCTCCTGCATGAACTGGGAAGTAATATGGGCCGGGTCGGTTCCGAGAAAATCAGCGTAAATCGAAAGTAAACCGCGAGTGAAGGTATCAGCCGGGAGTGAAGAAAAGTCCTGGGCTTCTATTGCATTGAGGTTAACCTCTGAAATCCGGGTTGATTCAGACACCTCTTTAACTGACAATCCCTTATCGGTACGAAGTTTTCTGAGATATTGCCCGGTATTCTCAATTTCAGGCCGCTTCTGCTGCGATTCGTTTGTTTTACTGATACTTTTTTTTCCGGATTTACTCATTGCACACCATTCCTCGAGGGAAGGAGACCAAGGCTGCTCATATCAAAGTATTTTGATGTAGGAACTGCTTTTCATTCTTTTAAGCCAGTCTTCAAACCTTGCCTGTATTTCCTGTTGGTACAAGGCATCATAGATTTCTTCCTTGACGGACTCGTAAGGAACTTTGGTTATAATCTGCCCCTCCTGGCTGGACAGAACCTTAAAAAACTGGAAGCCCGAAGATGTTTCAATTATACCACTTATTTTACCAGGTGTGGTATTTGAAATAGTCTCAAGCATTGCCGGGGACATGTCGTCTCTTTTCACTACACCAATATCACCACCATCTGAAGCAGAAGGCAGGTTGGAGTATTGACGTGCCAATTCTCTGAAATCCTGGTCTGCAACCGCAAGGCTCCGGATGCGCTCGGCTTTATTTCCGGCTTCGGTTTTCAGGGCGTCACTGTCTGAGGCGGTATTGTCCCAGGTGAAGCCTATCTGGAGGATGTAAAATCCACCTTCTCCCACCCTTTCGGTATAGTGAGTGTCATAATAGTCAATGATTTTGTCTTCAGGGATAATGACTTTTGACCGCACCTCAAAATTGACGAGTTTAGAACTGAGTACCTGGCTTTCCAGGTTTTTCCGGTATTGTTCTTCAGTCATACCCATGCTGGCAAGCTGAGCCTGAAATTGTTTTTTCGTTGTTTTATTTCTGGACATGATATGTTCCAGTGCCTTATCGATTTCCTCCTCACTGACCGATATATTTGCCTTTCTGGCTTCCTGGAGCATAATCTTTTTCTCAATCAGTTTTTCGACAACAGTTTTTCGTACCTGCTTCAAAGCTTCCGAAAGTTCCGACGCCGGAGCTTGTTCCGCGACTCGCTGAAAGAGAGGCTTCCCTTCTTCGTTCACTTCTGAGAGGGTAATAACATCATCGTTAACAATGGCTACGACTCGATCAACTACATCACCGTAGGACATTTGGGTGACAGACAGAAAAAGGATGAATATGATCAATCCCTGATATATTAACTTCATGATTTTGTTTTTAAAAAAAATAATTGCGTTAAACGGTTAAGTTAAATGTGAAAAACATTTACCACTAAATCCTGAATATTGTTTTTTACACATTACCATTGAAAGTAGCAATGTATTTCAGCGGACGCCTGTAGTTGCAATTGACTCAATATGAATAAAAAAGAGGCGGCTTATTTTCTATTCTACAGGATTTTCTGATACTGATATTACCCGAAGGGGTTTTATTTATGACAAGAAGGTCAGATTTGCCTTGCCGAGTCAGGTTGATTTCACTAAACAGTGATTATACTATTACAGGTGAGGCGATAAGTTATTCTGATTTAATGCAAAAAGAGTTACGGTTTGTATATTGTTTTAGGGGCTAGACTAGTTGAGCATAATTAAATGTGTGCTAAACTAAGTCATGCCGTTAAAAAACAAGTATACAAAACGTTCAAGAATTTCTGAGGCTAAATTTAGAGAACTTGTTAAGTA
>CAMYLK010000002.1 GCA_947259225.1 uncultured Desulfobulbaceae bacterium
CCCTGACGATGGAAAAGCGTTCTTCGCGGGTCTCGACCCTGATGCCGATATCGACAACATTATCAAGGAATGGGATCCCGGCTTTTACCATCGCATGCTGCAGAAAACGGAATCCCCCTCTTCCCGGCGCCAGAATAAGTTCCTGGTAGCCTATCTCCCGGCGACTGGTAATGATCCGCCTGGCAGAGGGATCAATTTCGTTTACGTTCTCCTCAAGGCTCACCTCCACATTGCGACTGGCAAGCTCGTCCATGAGCCGCTTGATCAGCTGCAGCCCTCCGTCGGTTCCCAGGTGGCTCTGGCGTATGTCAAGCAGGCCCACTCCCAGCCGTTCTGCCCGCTGTTGATAGGTTTCCAGGTCTATCCTCTGCATGATCTCAGGATTGAGACGCTCAATGACCATTGGCAGATAATGTTCCGCCTGCTTGCTCGTCCAGCAGTCTACCGGGAACCCTACCGGGTATGTAAAATTCATCTTACAGTCGTGCCTGAGACCTCCGGTACAGAGTTTTTCCTTGTCAATTACCAGTATCCGCAGGGCAGGTTTTTGATCGCTGAGGCGGAACGCTGCACCCAGTCCGGCTGGACCGGTGCCAACAATGATGCAGTCATATGTCTTCATGAGATGGGCTACGTCGTTGTATACATTTTTTACAGGGGATTTTGCATACCGTTTAAATAAATATTATACACCGATCGGGGTGAAAAGAGCCCGTTTTGATTTTGGATTGCGGATTTTAGATTTTAGAACTTGGAATATTGAATATTGGGTGAAAATTCGAAACACGAATATCGAAATACTATATAATTTCAAAATTATAATGCTCAAAATCCAAAATGAACGAAGCTTTCCTTTCATGGCGTCCTGACAGTGAAATAAAAAGGGTCAGAGTAAAATTATATAGTACATGTCCACCCGGAAACAGAAAAACCGGATTCCGTAACTTGCTTGACTGCTTCTGTCTTATATTCTTCCGTATAACGCCTGCTGCTCATGAGGTTCTCCTTAAGATCATCTTTTTATAACTCAGGAGTGTCTTAAAACCAGGGGCGATTCATATTAACAAGCCCCGGAACCAGGCCACTAAAATCCCTCAAGTTACGAAAATCCAACAGGTTGATATGCCCAGTGGATATATCCACCACGTTTGACTTCTTTTTTTACAACATTGTATAATGAGAGTAGAGAAGCAGTTTGTAAAAAGGAAAAAGCCTTACCTGCTGTGAAGCAGGGGCGGAAAGCCACGGGTCTTAAAAGATAGCCGGGTTGCCTTTGAACAAGGCAGCTCGGCTTTTTTATTGAAACAGGTGAGAGAAAGACAGTACTAAGACGGAGGGTTGGTTTGTGGGAAAGAACAAGTAAGTCGGGTAGTTAAATTATTCGGCCAACTCAGTTATATGTTTACATATATTTACTGCGGTGAACTGTTGAATTTATCGGAACTTAATCTTGAAAATTTAACATCGGAAAAGGAGATTGCCAATGCCCGTATACGAATTCAAATGCCACAAGTGCGATCATAATTTTTCCTTGGTCATAAGTATTTCAGAGTATGAAAAGAGAAAATTTACGTGCCCGAAATGCAAAAGCGAGAAGGTAAAGCGGCAGCTTTCATCGTTTCAAACTATTACCTCTAAAAAAAGTTAAGCCTTAATAAACTGAGCATTTCTTGAGGCGGTAGGGTATTAGTGGACACTTTCCCAAGAGTGCCGTTCCCTAATACAAAGGTATAGAGATGAATGTCAATTTAGAGGTGGAGTTATGCAAACAATAGTTAAGAAATGGTTCCGCGATAAGGACTCTGGGTTTCTCGACAACGGAGGTGGTCCGGACATAATGGTACGCAAGGCCGACCTTGTTATCTGTATGTTCTTGAAGGTTGGTGTAACCGTTGAATTTGAATGTCACCCGGTTAAGCAGGGATTAATCGCTAAAAAGGTCAAGCTTTCGCATCAGAAAAAATTAAAAGGTCAACATAATGGAAACCAGGGTACTAAGGAATTTCGTCCTGGTGTCATGACTTAAATTGGAATCAACGAGGGACTGGAAATCAGTGCCCTCGTCCTTAAGCGATAAACCCACAGAGCATACAAGGGCCAGGGGCCAAGCCTGCCTTTGGCTTTTGGGATAGGCCTCAAGCGACGAGCAAAAGGAGGCGTACCTGATTTTATCGTATTGCACGCGCCATTTGTGATATTCCATCCCGGTCTCTCCCGGCACATCACCCGCATCTTTCATTGCATGAGAACAAATACAGCAACCTTTTCATGTGATACATCAGCTTCTGAAAACCTAAAAAACAATTGCCGGGTCGTAATTCACCCTTTTGCTGCTTATATTTTATGCAAAACGAATAAAAGGTGAAAAGATGCTATACACACAGAATGTGAAAAATGATGTATCCATCCCTCCGATAGACATGAAAGCCCCGGAAGAAGTTGAAACGGCTACGTTTGCGCTTGGTTGATTCTGGGGACCTGACTCCCGGTTCGGGAGCATTCCAGGTGTGGTTCGCACCCGTGTGGGCTATGCGGGTGGTGAGAAAAAAAATCCCACCTATCACGATCTGGGTGACCATACCGAGACGATCCAGCTGGATTACGATCCTCGAAAAATTTCGTATGAGCAGCTGCTTGATATTTTCTGGCAGAGCCATAACCCTTCTGCTCAAGCCATCTCGATCCAGTACAAGCATGTTGTGTTCTATCATAACGATGAACAGAAAGAGCTGGCAGTGAGAAGCAGGGATCGTGCGGCGAAAAACCTTGGCAGTGAGATCCAGACGGAGATACTGCCGTATACCGGCTTTTATCGTGCCGAAGATTACCACCAGAAATATAAACTTCGCCATGCACATGACATAATGGCTGAATTCGACAAAATGTATACCGACTATGACGATTTTGTCGATTCAACCGCTGCCACACGGATAAATGGTTATTTGTACGGCTTCGGTACAATGGAAAACCTGCAGGCTGAAGTGGACAGTTTCGGGATTTCCGGGGAGGCGAAGGAGAAGCTTTTTGCACTGGTTAATAGAAGGGGGTTAGGAGTTTAGGGGTATAGGCTGAAGGCTGGCGGTAGGGAGGATTTTAGATTGTTGATTATTGATTTTGGATTTGTATAAAAAATCGAAGCACGAAGCACGAATGTCGAAATTCGAAATAATTTCAAAATCATAATGTTCAAATTTCAAAATGAATGGAGCGTGCAGAAACTGTTTGGGTCATTGACCGGTTTCTGTCATTCGAGTTTGTTTAGGATTTAGGATTTCTCACGTACGTTCGAGGTAAGCGACTAAAAGGAGACTCCGAATGACAGGTTTGAATCCTGGAGGCTGGAGACTGGAGGGGGGCAGGATTTTAGATTTGTGATTTTTGATTTTGGAATTTATTAAAGCTCGAAGCACGAATGTCGAAATTCGAAATAATTTCAAAATCATAATGTTCAAATATCAAAATGAGTGGAGCGTGCAGAAACTGTTTTGGTCATTGATCGGTTTCTGTCATTCAAGTTCGAAGTCTTCGCTTATCTGTTTAGGATTTAGGAATTCGGATTTAGGATTTCTCACGTTCGTTCGAAATGACACTACGAGATGTTTAGAGGTTCAGGCTGAAGGCTGTTAGATTGAAGGGTAAACAAAATCAGCAGATTTTTTTTATGAGTTGTGTATGATTTAAAGATCAGGGCAGAGTCAGATCAAAACACTACAGGAGAAGACATCATGAGCAATACAAAAGCATATTCCGCAGCCAGTGCAACATCTCCATTATCCCCTGACACGATCCAGCGCAGGGATACCACCGAAAGCGATGTGCAGATTGAAATTCTTTATTGCGGCATCTGCCATTCAGACCTCCATACAGTGCGCAACGAGTGGAGCAGCGTCATGCCCACAACCTATCCCTGCGTACCTGGACATGAGATTGTCGGCAGGGTTACGAAGGTAGGCTCAGGTGTCACCAGGTTTAAACCGGGAGACCTGGTGGGAGTCGGCTGCCTGGTCGATTCGGACCAGTCATGCCCCAACTGCCAGGCCGACGTGGAACAGTTCTGCCCCGCCGCAACCTTTACGTACAACTCTCCGGACAAGCATCTTGGAGGAGTCACTTACGGCGGCTATTCTGAAAATATCGTTGTCGATGAAAAATTTGTCCTTCGCGTTCCTGAGAATCTCGATCTTGCCGGGGTTGCACCGCTCCTCTGTGCAGGGATCACAACCTATTCTCCAATACGTCGCTGGGGCGATATACAAGGGAAGAAGGTTGGCGTAGTCGGCCTTGGTGGTTTGGGACACATGGGAGTGAAGTTTGCCCGGGCTTTCGGTGCTCATGTTGTCGTCTTCACAACGTCACCCGGCAAGAAAGAAGACGCATTACGCCTCGGTGCCCATGAGGTAGTGATCTCGACCGATGCTGAAGAGATGCAAAAACATGCCGGCACCTTTGACTTCATCCTCGACACCATAGCTGCCGAGCATGACATCAACGCATACCTCACCATGCTGGGCGTCGATGGAAACATCACGCTGGTAGGTGCGCCTGAACAACCGCTTGCTGTTTCTGCTTTTGCACTGCTTTTCGGTCGTAAAAGCATTTCCGGATCCCTCATCGGCGGCATCAGGGAAACCCAGGAAATGCTGGACTTCTGCGGCGAGCACAACATCATATCCGATGTTGAAATCATCCCTATACAAGACGTCAACGAAGCTTACGAGCGGATGCTTAAGTCTGATGTGAAATACCGTTTCTCAATCGATATGGCTTCGCTTAAAGGGGAATAGGGAGAAGGTGTTTAGGTGTTTAGGGGGTTAGGCTGAAGGCTGTTAGGCTGTAGGGAAATAAGGAGAAAAAGTAAAAAGGGGGTAGATTTATTTATCGAGAATTGAAGAGGTTTTGAGAAAGACAACAATCAAACCATCAATAATCTGACAGCACCATAATACATTCTAAACAAAGAATGCGCAGGATTGATCGGTGATTTTCCGGATCGGTTCAAATATCTATTTTTTACTCTGATTACTATCATAACTCTGCTGGCAGACATTCAGATCAAATTTAATGTTTTGATATCATGAGTTCTTTACTGCAACACCAAATAGATTTCTCACTATGGTTGCAATGACAGAATTAATTAGGGTCTGAGTAAAATGAACTACCCCACCGCAAGCAGCGGAGTATTAGACCCGAGCTACGCAATAAAATTGGAGCAGGAAAACAGGACATTGACTTAAACCACCTGCTTCATCCCTCTCCGTATAACCATTTGACATGTCCCACCTCGCCCTCCTATAATGCACTAATTTACCTTCAACCGTTTTCCCAAAATCGTATGAGGTTTTAATATGACGAAACGTTTTTTTGTTACATCTTGCCTGACGGTCTCTCTGGTAGCTCCTTCAATTGCCGCGGCAGTGACCAGTGGAGTTGGACTCAAGGCAAGTACCCTTGGTGCCGGCATTGAATATGAGGCACAATTTAATGAGTACCTTGGCCTGCGGGCAGGCCTCAATTACTTCCAGTTTGACAGCACCCTCAGTGTCGGCGACATCGAATATGATACAGACGTGACCCTGCAGTCACTGGGAGGACTTGTGGACTGGTATCCATTCGGCAGTGTATTCCGCGTGACAGGCGGTTTGATGTACAACGGCAATGAGGGGGATATCCGGGCCACGCCTGATTCCCCTGTCATAATCGGTTCTACTACGTATCAGCCGGAGGAGGTCGGCACCTTGAGCAGTTCGGTTGACTTCAACAGTTTCGCCCCCTATGCAGGCATCGGCTGGTCAAGCAACCGGGAAACAAGCCAGGGCCTGAGTGTCAACTTTGATGTTGGCATCCTTTTCCAGGGTTCGCCCAATATAAATAATTACCAGGCATCCGGTTCCATTACCGGTGATCCTTCTTTCCAGGAGGATGTGAACCAGGAAGTGGCCAAACTAGAGGACGATCTCGATTCCTACAAGTACTATCCGGTCATTGCCTTTACCCTGCTGTACAGGTTTTAACCGGGTACCAGTATTTTTATCGGTTGAGGAAGTCTGGGAGAACAATTAATAGGGATCTGACCACGTTTTTGTTCTGATTGTTCCGGATGAATAAGATTTCTCGCTTGGATCGAGTTAAGCGAGCTTGCGAGACTCCGAATGACGTTATTAGGTGTTTAGGTGTTTAGGCTGAAGGGGGTTAGGGGAAAAGGATAAAGACATATGCTTATACATAGTTTTCAGGAGTGAGTTTTCGTATTTTCACCGGTACCTGGAAAAAACACCAGGATGTCAACTTCTTAGATAATTTGTGGTCTGGCCCCATTCTTTTAATTAATGTTGCCGTAGATAACCTCAGGTTTAGAGGATTGCTTTTTTTACTTATCAGAAGCTATATCTCCTGCGCCACAAAATATTTTGTCTAAAGAAATTATCACCATCTCGTGAATCATATTCTTTTTAAATCCTTCTAGGATAATTGTAGCGTATCTACGTTTAGTGGTAATAATTTTCAAGTAGGGCTCAGGTGTATTATTGCCATCACATGATATATTTTTTATTGGCACTATTTCACACGAAAAATCTTTTCCCGCTTTTGTTTTTTTCATAAATTTTATTATAGATTTTCGCAATTTAGTCGATTTCTTTTGGTTATATCCACGAATCTGTATAATCGCTTTAATCACAGCATCCTCCTTCTTTAGGTAACTGGTAATCAGATAAAAATGTAAGTTAATAGCTAGATAATATGTCAGCGACACATTTAAAGTCAAATCAGAGATAAATAAATGAATGGGGCCAGAGAAAATTAAATCCCTTCAATTATAGTTTTTAGAATGCATTAACTTTCAAAAATTCCACAACGCTCTCTTCATGGGTCATTGCTATGAGATGACCACCATCTTTTATTATATTTGCTCCTTTTGGTGGGGGAAATATAACATTATCTTTTTCACCGTGGATATGCGCCACTGTACATTTTGGTTTTAGATTGCCTTCCCACTCAAAAACAGCCTTACACATGGACCGGATAAACATCGTTTCCGAATGACTGAACATCTTTAAAAGCCTATTTTCAAATATTGCATTAATTTTTCCAGTGAATACTTGAATAAGATTCACTGGTGTAATCTCTGACAAGGTGCTGAGTTTTTTCAAGGCCGGGTTGATATTATCGGGAGTTAAAGTACTGCCAATCAGAATTAGTTTTTTTAAACTGATATACCTTGAAATCTCAGAAGCTACTATTCCCCCGAGTGAAGAACCACCTACTATATCGTTATCCTGGATACTGTACTCCTTTATTACACGCTTTGAAACTTCTGAAATGGTTGTTTCATTGTTATAGATTGGCCAGTCGACATATTTAATATCTTTAATACCTTGGAATGTTTCACCATACATTGATGAGTCAGCTCCCATCCCCGGCAAAATGTAAGTAGTCAACGGTTTTCCCTCCTCCTGGAAAAAGGGGATAGATTTATTTCTTGATTAAAATTAGTTTTGATCAAGGGTTCAAGTCCGCTCATCGCTTCCATAACCAAGTGGCTTTGCATTTTACATTGCCGCTATCTTTTTTTCAGTTATAGTGTAATTTTTTTTGCGGATCGTTGCCAATTTATTAAGATTAGGTTGTGTTCATGAAAAAAATACTGTTGTTGCTTTTTATTCTATTTGTAGGTGCTGTAGCTACTCTTTATAATTTCAGGGAATTCTTTAATTTCAGGGAGTTGGCTTATATTCAGTCACAAGCTTCTGAAACTTTTCTGCATATTTATCCCAAAACATCACTTCAAAACCGTGCAGAGGCGTTTCTGCATAGCAAAGATTTACAACCTGCTTCAATAGTCTACGAGTGGATGCCATATTATCACCGGCACCCTGAACCTGAGAAAATCGCAGAGGTGTTAAATGTAGTTGCTACAAAGGGAAGGGTGTTGGAAAGCTTGCCGATCTCCGCCAATAAGGGTGCAGGTGCTTTCATGCAGTCAGTAAAATACTCCGTTGTTGAAAATTTACAGTCTGTGCAAAAGTATGCACCAGGGTTCCTGTCAGAAATCTTGACCCCCAAGGACAAGATAGCTCTTTACCAAGGAAATACAGAGGCTTTTGTCCATTTTTTCAGCAGCCTTCTTTATGCAAATAAGGAAGAAATGAAAGAATTTGAGTCTTTAATGCTTACTTATCCTGAACCATGGAAATCCATTGCACAGAAAATACTCTCAAATGCCGAGAATTATAAATCAATTGAATTACAAAAATCTTCTGATGTTGACAAACTTTGGGCAGAATATATGGCCACAGGAGATGCTCGCCTGGTTCACCAACTGGCGGACGTGCTTTCGTTGAACGAGTCCGAAAAGGACAACAATGAACTTCTTAATGCTGCAGTATCAAGCCTGCTGAACTATTCCAGATATTACATAGAAGTATATGAACTTATTAGAGAGAAGGCCGAGAAAGAAGAAGGCATCAGCAAGAAACGGTTTTCAGAACTGTTTAAAGCTGTTGAAAAATATTATAGCGAGCTGGGTAAAGGATACTTGAGGCGTGGAGTAAACTACACAAACATGAAACAATACGCACTGTCTCACCGGGATTATCATATGGCAATCAGTATTTTTCCCGATTTTGCCAATGTCTATATAAACATGGCAACCACATATGAGTATGAAGGAAAAATGGAAAGGGCGTTTGCTTCAATTCAAAAAGCATATCAAGTTGCTCCCTGGAATTCTTCCGCCTGCTACGGGTTGGGTCGACATTACTATATTAAAGGTAAACTGAATAAAGCATTGGAGTTGTATGGTGAGGCTTATAAAATTCATCCTGAGGGTCATTTTTATCTTGATGCAATTGCACAAACTTACAGGCGCATGGGTGACAAGGAAAAAGCAATAAAATATTACCATCAGTACCTGGAAAAATCTCCACATGGATTACGCTCGGATGAAATCAGGAAATACCTCATTTCTGTCAATGCACCGATTGAAGTAGACCCAGATGATCCAGTCATTATGTTAAAAAATACAGAATTTTCCAGGCTGGAATCACATTTCAAAACCCTTTTACATGAGAAGAAAAAGGACCGTTACGGCCACAGTTATTTAAGTAATGCTTATGATTATCTGTGCTATGAGAACGATGCATATTATTCTCCGGATGAATGGGTTGAATATTTCACGCAATGGGTTGAAAACTCCCCCGACTCGAATTTCGCCAATACTGCCGCAGGGATTTTTTATATTCGATATGCCTGGCATGCCAGGGGGAGCGGATGGTCTAATACCGTAACAGATAAAGGACATGATGCTTATAGGGAAAGACTTGAACAGGCAGAAAAGTATCTTGAAAAAGCCTTCGAGCTTGAACCCACTGACCCCATAGCACCAGCATCGTTAATAACAGTAGCAATGGCTCTGGGAAAGGGTGACGATGTAATGGAGAAACAATTTCAAAGGGCGATACAGGCGGATGCGACTGAATACGAAGCATATTTGAATAAACTTGTCTATCTTATGCCAAAGTGGAGAGGTTCGAAAAATGCAATGTTTCGTTTTGCCCGGAATTCTGCACGAAATGCACCGCCAAATACACTTATTCCCTTTGTGCTGGTTAAGGCCCACTGGGAAACGTACTATAGGGCTGACAATCAAGACACATATTTTAAGCATCCTGCAGTTTGGAAAGAAGTAAA
Source organism: uncultured Desulfobulbaceae bacterium (assembly GCA_947259225.1). Taxonomy (GTDB): domain Bacteria; phylum Desulfobacterota; class Desulfobulbia; order Desulfobulbales; family Desulfobulbaceae; genus UBA10518. Next base: position 9,688 of record CAMYLK010000002.1, read on the forward strand.
AACTGTATATACGTTGATCTGTTCTCAATTTCCAGAATCAATGGTGAAATATAACTGGTTTGCCAGGGCCGCTTACCTTGCCGGAGACTATGAAAAAGCTAAAGAATTATTTCAGGTTATCAATGACGAGTGGGATGATTCTGTATGGGGAAGCTACAAGGATTTCATTCGAATAAAAAATGATGTGAACAGAGCTGCGCAACAGTAAATGTAGAGTTACATAATACACTCTTGGGGTCTTGAAATATAATATTTACTCAGATGTTTTGCTCTGGTTCGTGTCTGTCCTGGAAGGAGTGCACCATCCTGCGGGCCTCAGCCTCATCGACATCATCCCACATCCGGTAGGCTGATGCCACGGCAAACTGCCTGCCACTTCGTATGTTTGCACAGTAGAGTTTGTCAACTCTGCTCATTATCTGGCCAAGGGATTCCTGATGCGCGGTAGGCACCGCAACAATTATCTTTCCGGCACCGGTATTCTGTAAAGCTGCCAGCGCCACCCGGATAGTGGAACCGGCTGCAATGCCGTCATCCACCAGGATGACCATCTGGTTTGCCAGATCAGGCCATTCCCGGTCACCGCGGAACAGCTTGACCCGCCGCTGGACCTTTTCCTGTGCTGCCCTTGTCTGCTGCTCAATTGTCGGTTTATCCAGGCCATAATAGGCAACATATTCTTCGTTGATCCAGACGCTGCCATCAAAGCCCACTGCTCCGAAACCGGCTTCAGTATTCCATGGCAGCAATATTTTGCTCACGACAGCTACATCAAGGGGAAGAGTAAGGGCTTCGGCAATCTCCACGGCTACAGGCACCCCGCCTGAAGGAATACCAAGGATCAGGGGATTACCTCCCTTCCACTCTTCAAGCATTTCCGCAAGTACCTGACCGGCATGTCTCCGGCCCCGGAATACACCTGTTTTCTCGCGGAATTGAGGAATATCATGGACAGAACTATTCATCGATACACTGTGCAATGGCCTGGATTTGAAGAGGAAATTGGTCCTTTCACCTGTTTGCAGGTGATTTTTGTATTATCTCTCTTGTTTCTTTATCTTCTTCTTTCTGTGGGAAAACGTAAGCATGAGGGGGTATTTTGTACAGGGGGGCTGGAGGTAGAAGGTAGAAGGCGGGAGGCAGACAGCCAAATAATTAGGGTCAGAGTAAAATTAAAACGGAGAATTTAAATTCATTCTGACCACAATTCTTGAATGCTCCAAACCGTTCAAAAAGCGCACGTACCTGGATGTTTCGGGCAGAAGCGGGGCATTGAAAGGCAGCGCAGTTTCTTTACTGCCGTAAACGCTTTACTGTCGACACTATAACCTCAAGGGCACGGTCAATCTCATCTCTGGTGGTGAATCTGCCGGTGGAGAAACGCAGAGTGCCCTTGGCCCATTCTTCCGGCACCTGCATGGCCTTCAGCACATGGGAAATCTCCACATGGTCAGCGTGACAGGCTGCTCCTGCCGAGGCGGCAACATGCGGGCCGATCTCCTTGAGGATGCGGTTGGCCTCCAGACCACAGAAGGAGACGCTGCAGGTATTTGGCAGGCGCTGCTGCCGGTGACCGTTAAAGCGGACCTCGGTGAGTGCTGCTGCCAGACCATCTTCCAGCCGGTCGCGCATCTCCCGCATATGCTGGGCGTGCTGCTCCAGATCAGCAGCTGCGACCGCACAGGCCTTGCCCAGGCCGACGATCTCAAGAACATTCTCCGTACCTGCCCGTCGGCCGTTCTCCTGACCAGCACCATGGCAGAAAATCCCGGATTCGATTCCATCCCGGATGTAGAGCGCCCCGACCCCCTTTGGGGCGTAAACCTTATGTCCGGCCACAGAGAGGAGATCCACCCCCAGGTCATCCACCCGCGTGGGGACCTTGCCAACCGACTGGGCAGCATCCGTGTGCATCAGGATTCCGTGCTGACGGGCCAGGGCAGAGATCTCGGCAATGGGCTGGATCGTACCCGCCTCATTGTTGGCGTGCATGATGGAGATCATAATGGTGTCGGGCCGGATGGCGGCTGACACATCGGACGGGCTGACCAGTCCTTCCCTGTCGACGGGAATAATGGTGAGAGTAAAACCAAGGTGTTCCATGAAACGGCACACCTCAAGGGTGGCCGGATGTTCAATGCTCGAGGTGATGATATGGGTACCCGCGGCATACCGGGCGCCGCCAGTGCTCTTAAGAGCATGATTGTTGGACTCTGTACCTCCGCTGGTAAAGAGTACCTCAGGGGGCGTGCAGCCCAGGATTCCCGCAACCTGTGAGCGGGATTCCATAATCGCTTTTTTCGGGCCCTGGCCATAGGCATGGCTGCTGGAGGGATTACCGAATTCGGTCTGCAGAAAGGGAAGCATGGCATCGATCACTTCCGGGGCATGGGGCGTTGTGGCATTGTAGTCAAGATAGATGGGCCGGGTCATGTCATTCAACTCCTCGGGACGATGTTGTTGTTCTCCACAAGATAACATATTTTCAGCTAATACCAATTGAGTACATGTACATGAAGGCTTGACTGTGAGCTTGACATGCATATTTTTTAAAAATGCCTCTATAAAGTAAAAGCCAAACCATTTGTGAGAATGGGTCGGAAAACAACGGGTCTTGATAATCGGAGACAGCCGGGTTGCCTTTGCAGGAAGGTTGTTCGGCTTTTTTATTTGGAGTTGAAAGCAGGTTGCTGAATTTACAGAGGGCCATAGGGTTCAACCTGAAACTATGGGCGTTCATAAAGACATGGGAGGGATGTGATATGAAGAAGATTATTATCGCTGCAATAGCTGTTATTATTCTTGCTGCTGCTCCCGGCCTGGCTCAGATGATGGGCGGTGGTCCACACATGATGCAGGAGCAGTTTTATTCAGGTCAGCAGGAGAATCCTTATGGGGGGCATCCCGGTATGATACCGGGTTTTGGTCCTGGTATGGGTCCGGGCATGATGGGTCATCACGGTTATGGTATGGGACCAGGAATGATGATGGGTGGTTACGGTATGGGGCCGAGTATGATGATGCGCGGATATGGTATGCATCCAGGCATGATGGGGCACAACAGTTTTGGAATGGGCCCGGGCATGATGGGCGGTTATGGCATGTCCTCACCGTGTGGAGGTCACTTCTGGTCTGATAAGGATCATACAAAATTTCTTGATGATACAAGAGAAATCCGTAAAAAAATACACATCCTGATGTTTGATTTTGGTGAACTCAGGCGCAGCCCCGAACCGGACATGAAAAAACTTCAGGAAATTGAAAAAGAGATATATGAGTTGAAGAAAGAGGTCTACACCCACAAGGTAAAACAACACAGAAATTATTTTGAAGGGAAAGAATAAAGGTGAGACTGGAGGCTGGAGACTGGAGACTAGGAGGCTGGAGGTTGTTAAGCGGAAGGAGTTTAGGGAATTAGAGTAAGACTTCTCACGTTTGTTCGAATAATCACTATCCTTTCCATTGCACACCAAGTTGACATTTATTGTCACAATATCGTTATTATCTTTCGAAAATTGTAATATACCGTTCTGCCCAGGCTGTGAAGGCGGAATTTTCTTTGATGGCCAACAAATTGATTTTACGTTGATTAATTGACCTCAGCACTGTTTGTGCCACACTGTGCCTGTCGTTGGCTTAAATTTTGCAATAATTTCAATATATAGGTCAAAGTTTTCGAGTACGACCTCTAACGGAGGCTTAAATACTTTGCTCGAGTGGGTAAGTATTGTATGGCCGTAACCCTGAGGTGAAAATATGGCTGTCTGGAAATTTACAGTTCATGAGAATGCAGTCACGTACGGTAACAAAAAACGCCTGAAGTTCACCAGTAACGGGTGCAACGAGCCCTACAAAGACCGCTACTGGTGCCCGAAGATGAAGTGGTTTCACCGTTCCCCCTGTCCTTTTGAGAATCTGCGGGAATGCGAAAACTACATTATGATGTGCGGCTGTCTTTAAGATGGAAAAATTTTTCGACTGCAGATCTTCGGGTGTGGATAGGCAAGCGTAACACCTGGTGGAAGTAATATCCATGATTCAGGCATTCCGGTGTCTGATAATATTCTTCAGGCTTTCTATGAGTTTGCTCGCTTGCTTTTTGCTGAAACTCTCCAAGGTAGACTTCCTGTAGTATTTCTTTGTAAAATTGATAAAATGGTCCTCATTCCACCCAGCCTCTGATACCAGGTGCTTTATGTACATCTTCTGGCGCAGGGTGATGACATCACGGCTGCTCCGATAATGCCGGCTGCGGACAAAATGATGCATGAGCTTCCGGAAACCATTTTCATCCAGATCTTTTGCGGACCGCACCCCCGCATATTTCTCTAGAATGTCCCGATATTCTTCGTCTGAGAGCCCGAGCTCTTTTTTAACTATATGAATAACAGCAAGTTTTTTCCTGTCCATTCCATATCAACCCGTACGTAAAGCACAGGGGCAGTTTCTTGAATATTGCGGATTTTATCCGCCTGTTACATCAAGGATGATTTTGCCCCTGGTATGGCCGGTCTCGCTTGCGAGATGGGCTTTGTCTGCCTCATGGAGAGGGAAGACCTTGGCAACTTCCGGACGGACATGGCCGCTGTCGATCAGAACAGCGATCTCTCCTAACTGACGTGCATCAGGCTGGACAAAAACAAATGCAGAGAGTTTGTTCAGTGCATCCATTCCCCCTTCCCCTTCCGCGGCTCCGGGTAGGGCTGATACCAGGATGCCACCCCTCTTCAGGACCTTCCATGAACGCTGCCAGACCTCACCGCCCATGGTATCGAACACCACGTCCGCATCATGCACCACATCTTCAAATGCGGTTTCGCTATAATCAATTGTCTCATGGGCCCCTATTGACTTGAGATATGCATGATTTCGGGCTGATGCCGTGGTGATAACATGGGCTCCGGACCATTTGGCAAATTGAACGGCAAAATGGCCGACACCTCCGGCAGCCGCATGGATGAGGATTTTCTGACCCGCATGCAGATGGGCCAGGTCAAAAAGAGCCTGCCAGGCGGTCAAACCGGCCAATGGTACGGCAGCCGCATGGATATAATCAATGCTCTCCGGCATCACTGCCACTTCGGAGGACTTAACGGCTATATATTGGGCATAGGCACCGTTGCGGAATATATCCGGCCGGGAATAAACCTTGTCGCCAACCTCCATTCCCGTTACTTCCGGCCCTTTTTCTTCAATGACGCCTGCAACGTCCCAGCCGGGTGTAAGGGGCAGGGTCACCATATTTTCAAGATATCCGTTTCGAATTTTCCAGTCGACGGGATTGACCCCCGATGCATGGACCCTGATCAGTACATCATCATCATTCAGTCCCGGCCGGGGAACATCCTCATATTGCAGAACTTCCGGCCCGCCATAGGAGTGAATCCGTATTGCTTTCATTGTTGTCATAGCTGTTCTCCCTGTATCATATGCCATCTGTTCCCTGAAATATATTCAACTTGTGCGAGGGATCAGGGAACCGGTTTAACTTCTGTACTTAAAACAATAATGACGTATGGTGAAAAATCGAGCGGAAGGAAAGATCAGGCTGGAGGTTTTTAGACTGGAGGCTGGAGGAAACATGCTGGAGGTTGGAGGCTGGAGACAGGAGGGAGACTGGAGGCTGGAATGTAAAGATTTCTCACGTTCGTTCGAGGTAAGCGAGGCACGAGACTCCGGGTAACACTTTTAGGGGTTTAGGTATTTAGGCTGAAGGGGATTAGGGAGAAGGTTAAAGGTATAAGGTATAATGAAGAAGTTGGCTTTTGTTATTTTTTCTGAATAATAAGACAGAATGAAAAGAGAAGATCTTATTATATTAATCCTCGGGCTTCTGTTGCTGGCCGGTATGCTGTTGACATTCTTCTTTGGCGGAGAAAAAAGCAGGCATGGGGTGGGGAGTATAGAGGCTGGAGGGGGGAATCAGGATGGAGGCGGGAGACTGGAGGCTGAATACCTTTTACATACAGTGCAAAACCCTTTAATCAAGCCTACCTGAAAGGGTTTTTGCAGTATGCGGTGCTGGGAGCTCCGTCAACATAGATGCCTTCCAGGTAGGCTAGTTTTCGTGGCAGCTGCTGCGGGGTACCCCTGGTGATAAGGAATGATGCTTTCCGGCCGACAGCGATCTTTCCCAGTTTTTCCATATCGAAAAATCCAGCTCCGTTTTCCGAAGCGCATTGGATGGTCTCCACCATGGAGTAGCCTGCCTTGATGAACAGTTTCATCTCCTCGACAATGGACTCGCCATGGAGTATGCCGACACTGCCGGCACCAGTGCCCACTGCCGTAGTCACGCCAAGTTTTCCAGCGAGACGCAGTTGTGCAAGTTGTTCATCGAGCATATTTTTCCAGAAAGCCTCTGCACCGGGAACCGGTTTCCCCTCTGACACGTAGCGTGTGGAAAAACGGCAACCAACACTGCTGTCGGTGCCCGAACTGTCCAGGGCGTATTTTGCCCGCAGTACGTTGGGAATCCACAGCACACCCTTGTCAGTCATTTTCCTGAGGTTGTCCTCCCCCATACCGTATCCCTGCTCAATGGCATCACACCCGGCCTCAATTGCCTCGGCTACCTGCTGGCGGCCGTTGGCTACCACCACTGCCTTTTTTTTGTCCCTGTTCTTGAGGATGCGGTAAAAAGCATCATAATCAAGCCCGGGAAATGAGGACTTCTCGTCTTCTATATTGGCGGAATAATTGATTTTAATAAAGTCACGGTCTGATGTGCGAATGTCAATGATGCTCTTCTGCGCCATCCTCTCCTGATACTCTTTCACCATGCCGGCTGTGTCGTCGGAGTCAGCAACACCCAGCACCCCATGAGTATGGCAGTAGCGGATATGCTGTTCCAGCATGGCAGCCTTTTTCTCCGGCCCGGCCTCTTCAGCGGATAACCGCACCTTTTCGTCCACGGAAGGCGATCGAACCAGGGAGACACTGCAGTCAACCAGCGCCGGCACAATGGTGCAGTGGGAAAAGTCATCGATCGCAGCCGCGGCATTGCAGGGAAGGTCCCCGGTGGAGCCGATTGCGGTAATAATGGTGTCCTTCACGGCCAGAAAGATATCTCTGCGCACATCGGCGCCGCTGCCGTCAATAAGGCTTCCTGCTTTTATGTATCGTATTCCGCTCATGATATGTTGCTTTCTTATGTATTCGGTCGTGCTGTTGTTGTGTGCTGATAAAGTAAAGAGAATCCTCTCTTCTAGCAATGGTAGATAAAATATATTTTGTTCATATTTGCTCGTCCAAAAACGAACAAAGGACGCTCGTGCCTTTTAGCCCGTTGGGCAATACCTGCGGTGCTTCGGTAAACAGCAATGGGAAAGACAGGAAAGAGTCCCTGCAACAGGGAGCCAAACCTAAGGATAATATACTTTTCCCCGGGGCTGCCAGGGCTTGGCATGTTGTCCGGGAGCTGGTTGAAAGGACTCGACCAGGTCGCCGATCGCCACCTTTTTGAAATTCCGTATCTTCAGGCCCACCTGCTGTCCGCTGGCTGCTTCCCTGACAGTATCCTTTTCGATGTGGATCGATTCGATCTTCCCGGTATATACCGGTCCCATGGCACCCATGATCCGAAAGGAGTGACCCTTCACCAGCTTGCCTTGCAGGACTTCACAGCCGAGGATAATACCCTTGCGGCTGCTTTTGAAAAGAGCGATGACCTTTGCAGATCCGATAATCTCTTCAGCTGATTCCCGGGGCATGAGGCTTTCAACTATGGCCTCAAAATCTCCCAGCAGTTTGTAAATAACATCATAAATGCGGATCTCGACATTGTGTTCAGAGGCATCCTGGTCAATATGGGGCATGATTCCGACATTAAAACCGACAATGAGCCTGCTGCCCGTTTGAGCCATAAAAATATCGGATTGATTGACAGTCCCCACACCTGAACTGATAATGGTGATCTCAACTTCAGGCCTGGATAAAGGGGTGATGGCTTTTGTGACCGCCTCAGTGCAGCCGGATGTATCGCATTTGAGAACAATCTCCAGTCTTTTTTTTGCAGTCTTTGCTGCGGCAGCCGACTCCTTCGTCCCGCCAGGTGTTTTCTGGCTCAGGCTTTTCTTCTCATGATGAGTTTTTTTTCTGCTGCCCATCAGGAAAAACTCCATGTCATGTTCATAGAAGAATTATAGCCTATAGTTTCTCTTATAGGGAAGGAGAAGGTTTAGATTTCTCCCTTCGGTCGAAGTAAGCGAGGCACGAGACTCCGAGTGACAGGTTAACAGGCTGGAGGCTGGAGGTTGGAGACTGGGGGGCTGGAGACTGGGGGGCTGGAGACAGGGGACAGATTTATTTTGTTGTGTTCAGTCCTTCCTTGATATAACGGAGCGCCCCGGCGATGATATCTGCTTCCGGGGAGCGCAGGCCGGTCCATTCGCCTGACTCCCGGAGGCGCTTGATCTCTTTCCGCCACTTGTCGAGATTGTCAAAATCATATTCGATAATGGCCTTGGCCGCTTTATCCGATTCCTTGTTGCCGGCTTCAAAGTAGTTGATCAGGGTTTCCAGAAGACAGTGCGCGTTAGTATTATCCAAGTTTGCCCTCCTGTCAGCACATGGCAAATCTTTCGCTTTTATTTCTGTTCATACGTGATGATGGAAATAAAAGCTCCCTGGGGATCCTGCAGTATGGCAAACCTCCCTACCTCCGGAATGTCGGTAGGGGGAAGATGAACCTTGCCACCCAGTTCCTCTGTAAGTTTAACAGAGGCATCAACATCATCCACAGTGACATAGATTCCCCACATCGGCGGATGACCTTCTGCCTGCGGGGGCATGGACATGATGCCGCCGGTCTCTTCTTCGCCAGAGCGAATGACATGATATGGCATGTCATTCATATTAAATGTTTCATACTGCCAACCAAACAGTTTGGTGTAAAAATCTCTGGCGCCTTCCACGTCGGTGGTCATCAATTCATTCCAGCTGAACCTACCATGTTTCAAGAGTTTCTCGTCCATAATATCCTCCATACCTGAGAATGGATTAGTTGTGAAAAGAACTACATCTTTACTTTTTAAAATAGACTATAAGAACAGGAATGAGGGTTGTCGAATTCAAGATGAGGAGTTTAGGGGTTTAGGTGAAAGGTTAAGATTTCTCGCTTCGCTCGAGGTAAGTGAGGAACGAGACTCCGAATGACAGGTTATCAGGCTGGAAGCGAGAAGTAAGCAGATTAATAAATAGGAATGTGATGCATCAATGAATATTGAAGATTGTACAGTTATTTACCGCGGCCTCAGGGATTCTGGGGTCCTCGTTGCCGAGGACAGCGAGCGGCGCAATCTTTACATGGATGGCGACATTCTGCAAAGCTGCATGCTGCAGGGTGATCCGACCGGACTGTACCTGGATTACAGCCAGGCGATGATGTGTGCGCTGCTGTTCCAGCCGGCACCGCAAAAAGTGCTGCTGGTCGGGCTCGGCGGCGGTTCGCTGGTGAAATTCCTGCTGGAATTCTGTCCCGCTGCAAGGTTAGATGTTGCCGAGATCAACACTGAAGTCGTACGGGTGGCCCGGGAATTTTTCCTGCTGCCTGAAGACGAGCGACTGCGGATCATAAATGCCCCGGGAGAGGAGGTAGTTGCTGAACGGCTGGCGGCCGACAGCAGGTATGATCTCATTCTCGTGGATGCCTTTGATAACCATGGCCCTGCCCGGGCTTTGCTCGAGGAAGATTTTCTGTTAAACTGCAGGGCGCTGCTCGCAAATGAGGGTATTTTCGCAATGAACCTCTGGAACAGGCCGGTCGACAATTTTCCCGCTCAATTTGACCGCCTGGCGACGCTGTTCGAACAGCGGATTTCTAAATTGCTGCTGGCCGGTCCCAACCGCAATGGTATTGTTTTCGGGTTCAACGAACCGATGCCGGTCAATGGTCTGATGGAGCTGAAATCAGCTTCCAGAGAGTTGAGCAAACGTACCGGGATTAACTTCATGCGGTGGCTGCGGGAGATACATTGGCAGAATTTAGGGAGGGGTTTAGGCTGAAGCCTATTAGGCTTGAGGCTGGAGGCAGGAGACTTGAAAGCTTACTTTATTCCGTTGTTTGCAGGTTTTGAGAGGAAATCTGCTCCTGAATGCTGGTTTGCAGCGTCTGGTCTCCATCGTCAAACAGACGAATAACAGACATTTGGATTGCTATCTGCCGGGTGAGCTGACTGTTTTCTGCACGGCATTGATCAATTTCTTTTTTCGATTCCTCAAGCGCACGTTGAAGCTCACCTTGACTCTTTTGTGCGATTAAATAATCATTATTTACGGTATCAAATTGAGCCTTTGAAACACATCCTCCCATTAAGAGCATGTAAATACAACCGATCCATAATATGAGTCTGTACCGCACCTGAATCCCTTTTTATAAATTAATAACAGCCGCCATTTTGAAAGTCCCGCTCATGGCCAATGTCCACTGACTATTTTCTTATCGCTGCATTCCGAGTGTGACAATCATTAGAGGTTGAACATATTTTCAAAAAGATGAAAGCATTGTCCATAATTTATTAATTATCATATACTGCTCAGAAAGATATTAACATTTTTTTATGCTGTGCTGCCATCACAGTATATGTGCTTAATCTGGATAGGCGTTACCGTATACTGAAAAATGAGTTCCAAACTTACAATATTACAAGTTTTTCGTCAAAGATTCATCAAGGGCAGTGCCCATGATGAACGCGCCAAGCCCAGTTATCAGAGCGGAAGCGCTCCTTTTAAAACCGCTATCAAGAAACGATTGTTAATGCGGCTTGTTGTAGCCAGCACCCTTATTTCCATTACCCTGGCATCCATTGTTTTTTATCTTGAGTTTCGCCGTTTGGGGCACCTTGTCAACAACCGTGCCGGTGAAATTGCCGCCCGTTTTAACGATGAGATTCGCGACCTCCTGGACTCTCCAGCAGTAACGAAAACAGAAGTTCTTCGAAATAAGCTGGAGATGCTTTCAATTATCGGCAAACTCAATAGGGGAATTGGGTATGTTATTTATGCAGGAATCTACGACCTTGATGGCAATGCCATTGTTATTGATAAAGATCCCCAGTGTTCCTATCTCGATAAAGTGGATGATGTCATGACTTCACTTGGTCATCAACTACCCGAATCTTCCGGGAAAGTTTACAAGTATCGATATATCAACGGCATTCCCCATATCCAGCTTACCTATTCACTTACTAACAACGATAAAAAGCAGGCAGCTGTCATTGAAGGACTTTTTGCCGTCTCAAACACAGCCAGAAATGAAGTCGCGATGCGTATTTTGCGATCGGTTTTCGGGACCATCAGTGTTGTTTTATTAACAACCATGATTCTTTACCCCATCATCATGACGCTCGTCGGCCGGCTGTCAAAACTGGCGGATAATCTTCTTGAAGCCAACATTGAAACACTGCGGGTCCTTGGCAGTGCAATTGCCAAGAGGGATAGCGATACTGATATTCATAATTATCGTGTTACGATCTATTCGGTAACCCTGGCCGAAGCGATCGGATTGCGGTACAGGTTGATCCGGGCACTCATCAAAGGTGCATTTCTGCACGATGTCGGAAAAATTGGCATCAGCGACAAGATTTTATTGAAGCCAGGGAAATTAACCGTAAATGAATTCAAGATTATGGAACACCATGTGAAACATGGTATTGATATTGTTGAAGGTTCGGTTTGGCTGAAAGATGCCAGAGATGTAGTAGGATATCATCACGAAAAATTCAGCGGAGAAGGTTATCCAAATGGGCTTAAAGGTGATTCTATACCTGTCATCGCTAGAATTTTTGCCATCGCAGATGTTTTTGACGCTTTGACCTCTGTTCGGCCATATAAGGACCAGATGTCCCCTGAAGATGCCATGGTAATTTTAGAAAAGGGACGTGGTACCCATTTTGATCCATCCATTCTTGATACCTTTACCCCTATCGCGAAATCCCTTTATGAAAGAATTGCAAACAGTTCTGATGAAACCTTACGCGAAAATCTGGAAAACATAACACGAAAATACTTTTCCAGAAAATTATACGATAATGGTGAGACCTGACTTGATTATTGACGGTGCGGCAAGGACGGGAAGCGTTTTTCGAAAATTAACAGCCGGAACAGGGCCATCTTAAACCTTGAGTTTGTCGGCAAAGATTAGTTGGTCTGCAATTCATTGCAGAGCCAGCGGTTCAGTGTGATAATGAATTAATAAGAGTAATGTTCATTCAGTCTTGTAGATTTCCGGGGGGCGATTCCGCAACCGAAACCGTACACGATGCAGTTACATCGTCCGGCTGCAAAGTGATCGAGGGCATGAAATTTGGAGGCATTACGAACTCAATAGTAAAGTTTCGTTTGCCGGGATACCCGTTACTATAAGGCAGCAGGTTTCCTTTTTTACCATAACTTTGCATGGAGGTACATGATGCTACCGGTTCGGATGTTGATTCATACAATCAGTCTGGCTGCTGTCTTTGTGATTGTAGCCACAACCCCGTCAACAGCACAGGAGCAGGCCTGGATGGAGGGGGCAGGATATCTGCAGCTCATTGACAGGCTTGACCGCCCCCAGGACGGTTATTGTCTGGATATTATAGGTTCAGGTCAGCACATACGTTTTGACCTGCCTCTGATTGCGCACAATTGTAAAGAAGGTCTTTATGCCGATGAAGCGGTGAAGCTTGAGAAGAATGGATATATCCGTTTTCCCGCGTATGTTAAATGTGCAACAGTTGCCGGCCTCAATGGACGCGCACTACCCGGAACCGCCCTGATGGTACGGGAGTGTGGTGAGGTGATACCGTTCATGGATGCAGAGAAACTCCAGAAATTCCGGCTCAGAAAAGATGGAATGGTTGAATTGGGAGGGTCTGGTCTGTGCCTGACAGTCGGGCGAATATCCGAATCCACCTTTTCTCCTGACCACCGGTGGCGGGCATTATTTGTTGAAGCCTGTGAAGAGGCTGATCCAGCAAGGTCGAGATGGCGGTTTATTATTCCGGGACGATAAGAGGTTTTTAGGCTGGAGGGAGTTGGCCCCGATTACCTTCTTGCTGAACTCAGGAAACAGGAAACAGGTTAAGGCAGTTGAGAGCATCTGAACCGTATCAGGGATTTGAGGTCGGGCCCATTCGGCCACCCAGTGAGGCGAGAAGCCTTTTGCTCCGGATCACAAGGAATTGCCCCTGGAACAGGTGCACGTTCTGCGGTCTTTATAAAGGAGAAAAGTTCAGCCTGCGGCCGGTCGAACACATCCTGAAGGATATCGATGCGATCCGTTTTTTTATTGATCAAATCCAACAGATCATGAAGTCGCCGGAAGAGGGCAGGCATCAGGAATTAACAGCCCTCCATGCAGGGAGATCTGAAAATGAACAGATGGCTTTTCATGTTGCCCTGAACTGGTACCGGGGCGGGATGACCTCTGTTTTCCTTCAGGATGCCAACAGCCTGATCATCAAGCCCGATCATCTTGTCGAAATACTGCTCTATATACGAAAATATTTCCCGCAGGTCGAGCGCGTTACTTCCTATGCCCGGTCACATACCATTGCCCGTATCAGTGATGAGGATATGGACCGTATAGCTGAAGCAGGTTTGAACAGAATTCATGTCGGTATGGAGTCTGCTTCTGACAAGGTTCTTGAATTTGTCAAAAAAGGGGTTGATAAAGAAACCCACATTGTTGCGGGGCAGAAGGTAAAAAGAGCTGGTATCGAATTGTCAGAATATTTCATGCCCGGCCTGGGTGGCAGAGAACTTTCCAGGGAGAATGCCCTTGAGTCAGCCGATGCAATGAACCAGATCAACCCTGATTTCATCAGGATCAGAACGTTAGCGGTTCCGGACGATGTTGAGTTGTTCGAAGACTGGCAGTCTGGGAAATTCAACAAGAGCAGCGATGTTGAGGCAGCCGGGGAACTCCTGCTGTTTCTCCAGAGCCTGAGCGGAATAACCAGTATGGTGAAGAGTGACCATATCCTGAACCTCTTTCAGGAAATTGAAGGTCGCCTGCCTGATGAAAAAGATCTGATGACAGAACCAATAAAGAATTTTCTGGGCATGGATGCAGAGGGCCAGCTGCTCTATGTGGTCGGCAGAAGATCAGGCATCTTCTCAAGGCTGGATGATATGAGTGATCCGGACCTGAAGATCCATGCGGAACGAGCACGTGATGCGCACCGTGTTTCGCTGAACAACGTTGAAGAATTCACTGCTGAAATGGTGAAACGGTTTATTTAGTTGTGGTGCTGATTGTGGAAAAGCAATTGGTTTCCTGTGCCCCTGGTAAAGGAGAGCTGCTCGGAGAAGTTCCGGTTTCCTCAACCGAAGAGATTACTCTGAAGGTCGGGCAAGCAGAGCGGGTACGGTTACCATGGCTCCCCTGAGGGACATCTCCAGTTTGCCCGGTTCAGGGTCATGAATCGCTCCTAAGGTGTAAGGATTGTGACTGGAGGGGGTCAGTTGTTCGGGATAAACTTACCTGCCTCGGCAAGAGCTGCCTGGCAGAAGGGTCCTGTCGATGAGTTATGGGAGGGCCTCTGCATGGCGATTTGACTCCCTTTGAGATAATCCGTGAAATATGCCTGCCCTTTTTCCAGGGATTCAATTGAGATCAGCTTGATATCCTCTTCATTGTCCAGGGTGAAGCCGTTTTTTAATGCCTCCTTGTATACAAGGTCGACGAGTAGCAGGTGGGAGCTTTGCTGCTGGTAAAAGGAGGAGAGATCGGGAACGTTGCTGATCACTTTTTCTGCCACATCATCTGCGCCGCAATATTTCAGGTTGGCGATGATATTCAGCTGGTCATGATAGTTGAATTTATAATATTCGAACATGGTGCTGCCGATTTTAGACGATAGGTGTGATGTGTAGGAATCGAGAATGGAAGGGGTACCATGTCTGGCCTGTCCTGCCAGTGCATTAACGGAGAGTGCCAGGGAGAAAACAATTATGAGTATTTTTTTTGTCATACCTTTCGCTGTCAGGACAGGCGGAGGGGGCGGGAGCGAATCCGCGGGTCAGCGGTAACCTGTGCTGGCAGCGAAAGGGTATATTGTGAGGAACTTTGCACTGTAGTGCAGGAAGAGAAATCTGCAGTGTCTGTTGGCATAGCGGCCCTGGAGTTGTTGACAAGGAAGATAATAAAGCCAAAGATCAGGATAATTTTTACCAGCATTGCCATGATGTCCCTCTATGAGTGTTCTTCTTAATGTTGACACTCTCCGTTTGCCCTTTTTCATATAGCAAACTCCGTGCCAGGATAATGGCCGTATTGCCTTGTGATGGCAAATCACTGATTACACTTCTTTTTTTGTAGATTTTTGCTGCGGTCTTAATCTGTGCCGGGAGAAAAACCTGTTCGTATGTTATTGTAGTGTTAACGGTGTTACCGGTTTGACTGCCGGAGGAACTGTAAAATGGTTGCATTTTCATGTTCAGGGTTAAGTTTATATATTGTATTTTGACAAAAGATCAAGGCATTGTTACTATCCAGTCAAGGACAAGTGTAAATATTGTTACCATATGTAAACGAGGTTGCCGTTTATGGTTTCCAAAATCTCTGATGTCTCCAAAGAAGCTGTATCACGACGGCGCCTGGCAGCGCTGCGAAACCGCCTCTCCCAGGTTATGGCTTCCTGGACAGAGAAGGACTACCACTCATTCCTCATGTTTTTTGTCAGGATGCTGCCGGCTTTTTTTGATGCAGAACGCTGCACTATATTCATTATCGAATTGGGAACGGAAAAGATCTGCTCCATGTATGGAACCGGCATTGAAGGCAGGAGAATTGAACCTCCTCGGGAGGGGAGCATTGTCGGTGAAGTTATTACTTCAGGCCGCGGCGTTGTTGCTAACGACCTGGATCAGCGTCCGGGTTATCATGTCCAGGCCGATGAACTGACCGACTTTGCCACCCGGACCATGGTTTGTGCACCCATAGAGAATCTGACTGCAGTCGGTGTGGCCGGGGCCATTCAAATCCTGAACAAAAAAAACGAACAGGGGTTTGATGATGCTGATCTGCACCTGTTGGAGGAGATATCCCGATACCTGACCACGTTTATTGAAAGCATTATCCTGAACCAGGAGATTTTACGGCTCTCCAGACAGCTCAAAACGGAAATGTCTGAACTGGATCGTCACCTGTTACAGCGAACGATGCTCATAGCGGAAAGCAATGCCATGCGGGAGATTATTGCATTGGTCAGCGAGATCAGCAATTCGCCGGTCAATGTGCTTTTACAGGGAGAGAACGGGACAGGCAAGGAACTGATGGCACGGCTCATTCACGAACTGAGCGATCGACGGGACAAGCCCTTTGTGGCTGTGAACTGTACAGCAATCCCTGAAAATTTATTGGAGAGTGAGTTCTTCGGTTTTGAAAAGGGGGCGTTTACCGGTGCGGACAAGACCACCATCGGCCGCTTTGAGGCAGCTGAAGGGGGGACCCTGTTTCTCGATGAAATAGCAGAACTGCCGCTGAGCCAGCAGCCGAAATTTTTGCGGGTGCTGGAAGAGGGGGAAGGCAGTCGGCTGGGGAGCAGTACGGTTATCCCTTACGATTTTCGGGTCATATGCGCCAGCAATAAAGACCTGGAGGAGGAGAAGGAGCAGGGCCGTTTCCGTGAAGATCTCTATTTCCGGCTTTTTTCCATTGATATCAACATTCCTCCCCTGCGCGAGAGGCCTGACGATATTCTGCCCATGGCTACTTCCTTTCTTGCCGAAATAAACAGGCAGTTCAAAAAATCTGTTCCGGGATTCTCTCCTGAGGTTTTAACGTTGTTCGAGCAGTACGTCTGGCCCGGCAATGTCCGGCAATTGAAGCGGGAGATTGAGCGGCTGGTTGCACTCACTGAAAACGGGAAAATAATCCAGCCGGAAAAATGTTCAGCGCAGTTGCGCTCTTTTCAGGCTGCTGAAGCGTCCGGCATGCCTGATGAGAAAAGTATGCGAATCCGCTCTCTCCCTGAAGCTGTGCAGAAGCTTGAGATAGCTCTTATACAAAAAGCCCTGGTTGAGACCAGGGGGAATAAGTCGCAGGCTGCAAAGATATTAAAGATTACCCGCCAGGGGTTACTGAAAAAAATGAAGCGTTATAAACTAGGATGAGGTGAAAGGGAGGTGTTTAAGGGTTTAGGCTGAAGGTGATTAGGCTGGAGACTGGAGGGGGGCAGGCGGTAGGTCTGCGTCAAGTATGAGTTTTTTCCGTATAAAATTTGCCCTGGCACACGTTTTTTTCGGCCATTCTCTCCTGGAGGAGGGCACTCAGATTTCCGGCAAACATATCCCATCGCGGTGCAACCAAAATGTCAGGGTGTGAAGCAGACCAGAGCCGGTGGATAACT
This sequence comes from uncultured Desulfobulbaceae bacterium, assembly GCA_947259225.1. Classification (GTDB taxonomy): domain Bacteria; phylum Desulfobacterota; class Desulfobulbia; order Desulfobulbales; family Desulfobulbaceae; genus UBA10518. The sequence continues at coordinate 27,024 of CAMYLK010000002.1, forward strand.
ATCTGTTTAGGTATCTCCGGAATAAGCCGGATCAGCAGTTCAAGGTAGCCCTCTGCAGTAAAGACAGGAATGTTCTCTTCAAGATGCTGTGCATGCAGGGGGGTGTCGCGGATGATCTGTAGGTGGTGAAGTTTGAGGGCATGAACGCCAATATTGCCTACCTCGCGAAGAGTAGTGCGCATGTCCTCTTCCGACTCACCCGGTATGCCGAGGATCAGATGCACCCCCACCTGAAGTCCGTTTATTTTTTTTACGCGTTTCACTGCATTGATACTATCTGCAACACTGTGATTGCGGTTCAGCAGCTGCAGACTCTTTTCATGGATGGACTGCAGGCCGATTTCAAGGAGAAATTCTTTTCCGGTTTGTTGTGCCAGGTAAGCCAGCTGTTCAAGCATGACCTGGTCAAAGCAGTCCGGACGGGTTGAGATTATGACACCGACACAGTCCTGGTCAGCCAGAACTCCCTTCAGCATGGGGATCAGCTGGTCATGGGGCAGGGCGGTGCTGGTTTCCTGCTGAAAATAGCCGAAATAGAGGTGGAATCTGTCGCGGAGCAGATGTTTTTTTCCCTGGTGCAGCTGGACAGTAATGGAATCGTTTTTGTTGAGGTAGGAGGGCGTAAAGCTGTCTGCCCGGCAATAGGTACAGCCGCCAAGCTGACGATTGGGGCAGGAAATACCAGTGTCCAGGGGTATTTTTCCCACAACCCGGCCATATTTTCTGCGGTAGTGATGACTGAATGTGTTTATTGGATAGTTGGTCATATACTTGCTCCAAGGCCATGGTACAATGAAAGATTAACGGAGCCGACAGCACAATTCAATGCTTCCATCATTCATTATGATGTTCTGAAGTTACATGAATTTTTCCTTGAGTTACTTTTATAACTCAGGAGTGTCTACAATACCAGGGGCGATTCAGGGTACTGGAGGCTGGAGGTTGAAGGTGAAAGACGAAAGGTGTAAGGTGGAAAACTTAGAGCTGGAGACCGGAGATTGGAGGTTGGACTCCACAGTGATCAAACAGAAAAGAGGGTAACAGCTTGCTGAATATTATCTGGATAGGTTTTTTTCTTGGGGCTGCGATCACGGCCCTGTACCAGATCTTTTTTCTCGGGAATCCCGAGGTGCTCAACCAGATAATGGACGCGACCTTTTCGATGTCCGTCACTGCCTTTGATATCGCGCTCGGCCTGACCGGGGTAATGACATTATGGCTGGGCCTGATGCGCGTCGGTGAAGCCGGCGGTGCAATAGCGATAATCACCCGGTTGATCGGCCCCTTTTTAAACAAGCTTTTTCCTGAAGTCCCCAAGGATCATCCGGCCCAGGGGGCCATGATCATGAACCTGGCCGCCAACATGCTTGGGTTGGACAATGCTGCTACTCCGTTGGGGCTCAAGGCCATGAACGAGCTGCAGGAACTGAACCCGGAAAAGGATACGGCCTCCAACGCCCAGATCATGTTCCTGGTTATCAACACCTCTTCGGTGACCCTCATCCCGGTGACCATTTTTACCTATCTCTACCAGCTGGGGTATGCCAACCCGACCGAGCTCTTCCTGCCAATTATGCTGGCTACCAGCTGTTCATCCATTGCCGGACTGATCGCTGTGTCTCTTTATCAGAGAATCAACCTGCTGCAGCCGGTCATTCTGATGTACTTCCTGGGTTTCTTTTCACTCATAGCCCTGCTGTTCACCTATCTCCTGTCGCTGGACAAGGAGACCATGAAGTCGTTTTCCATGCTGCTGAGCAACGGTATAATCTTTGGTATTATTGTTCTTTTTGTCCTGCTGGCTGCCATTAAAAAGGCGAATGTGTATGAAGAATTTATCACTGGGGCCAAGGACGGGTTCAAGATCGCCATCTCCATTATCCCGTACCTGGTGGCCATGCTGGTGGCAATCGGTGTATTCCGGGCCAGCGGGGCCATGGACCTGCTGCTCGGGATGATTGACTGGTTGTGCAGGCTTGTTGCCCAGGGATTGGACGCGCTTGGGATCATAACGTACAGTGGCGGGCCGCTCATTTTTATCGACGCGCTGCCCACCGGCATGATGAAACCCTTGAGCGGCAGCGGCGCCAGGGGGCTGATGATCGAAACGATCAAGACACATGGCCCGGATGCCCTGGTTTCAAAAATGGTGGCCATTATGCAGGGCAGTACCGAGACCACCTTCTACGTGCTGGCCGTCTATTTCGGCTCAGTCGGCATAAAGAAATCCCGGTACGCGGTTACCTGCGGGTTGATTGCTGATTTTGTCGGGGTTACTGCGGCGATTTTTATCTGTTATTTCTTTTTTGGGTGATTTGAGCCAGGAGTCTTAGATTTCTCACATTCGTTCGAAATAGCATTTATTGAGGCTGGAGGCTGGAGGTTGAAAAAAAGAAACCTTTTCTATCCATGACGCATCTATGTTTCAAAGTCTGCAAATATAGTCCCAGTAACTTGTAATTGGTAATTTATAAGTTTTTACTTGACCTGTGTATCACGCTGTGGTATTGAATAATTAAGCTGTTAGTTTCTTTGTAACTGCACTAATTTTGCCTCTCATGGCTTTCATTTCTCCGCTAACAGCAGGTTTTGCCCTGACCACCCCCCTCGGTCAGGGCTTTTTTTTTGGGGAGGAAGTTTGCTTCAGAATCCTCAGTGTAAGGCATGAAAATATAGAATTTCTTTGGATGTCATACTGCCATACAAAAGTTGATTATTTATTTCTTTGTTCATTTTTTGATCGTCCCAAGAACGAACCAAAAAAGGACGCCCGTTTCACACGGACAGCTTAAATTCTTTTTCGGCATCTTCACCGGTGCTCAGCAAGTGACAATGAGAAAAGAAATTATAATCGTCCCTTGCAGGGACAACTCCAAATTCCAGCCTAAAGAATTATTTTCCAAAGAATTTCAGGATAATATTGATCAGGATGGTGATCAGCACACTGAGAAGAATACAGGTCATCAAGGGAAAGTGAAAAGAGAAATTTTTTCCTTTGAAGTGAATGTCTCCTGGCAGGTTGCCCAGCCAGGGTATTTTTTCAAAGAAAAAGAGCAGCAGCCCGGCCGCGAAAAGAAGGCCGCCGAATATCAGGAGCAGGAGAGCGATATTTTTCATAACACTTGATCAATGTGAATATTACATCTGGTACCTGTAAAATTATAGCAAAGATCGGTGGTGTTTTAAAATTCATTGTCGGAATTTTCTGCGGAGTTCAACAATTGCCAGTGAGGAATATATTCAAAACAGCAGGAATTGAGAGGTTATAAAAAAAACCGGTTCTACTGAAGGGATTCAGCAGAACCGGTTTCTGGTTTGTAGGTGAATGTTAAGTACTACTTCAGGATGTCATGCGCGCTCTGATGGCACTCGTTGCATGTCTTGAATTTGCTCAACATTGTTTTGCTGTGCGGTGCATCATGACAACTCTGACATTCCGGTACCATGGCATGCTCGTTGGCATGGCAGAAGACGCACTTGAATTTTGCGTGCTTGGTCGGGCCGGCTTCCAGGGTGTCCCTGACGTCAGGGTGACAGGCTGCACAGTCGCTGTTAACAACCGTCTCGTTGTAGGTAAGTGTGAGAGGCTGATGGGCCTGGTGGCATTGAACACAGTTTTCAAATTTCTGGCCTTCAGCATGTGCATCATGGCAATCCAGGCAGTCCGGCTTATTTCTGTGCTTTTCGTGGCAGAAAGAACAGGCAAAACCTGTATGCGCAGTCGGGTTTGAATCAATTTCCTTGATAATTGCAGGATGACATGTGTTGCAGGCTGCTTTCTGTCCTTCACCCTCAAGAATAATGTTCAGGGGCTGGTGTGGATTCTGATGGCAGGAGGCGCATTTTGCCAGCGTGAAGTGTGGTTGATCCTTATGGCACTGGGCGCATTTTGGAATAAGAGCACCTTTCTGGGATCCCGGAGGGTGGGTTCCCTTGTGGCATTCCAGGCATGATACTTCGGATTTATGCTTGTTACCGCCATCCTGGACCTGTTTGACTATTACGCCATGACACTTGATACAGTCGTCTTTGTTCAGGGCGGCGCCACTGCTGCCAAATGCCGCATCGGCATTCTGGATGCTCCCCAGGAGCAAAAGGGCTCCGACAGCAATGAAGGCAACTGAAGTCATATGCAACATTTTTTTCATGTTTTCCTCCAATTTATGGAATTAATTAATAATCAGAATTTATAAGGTCGCCAATACATGCGCCAGCTCCACATAAGTAAAGCTGTATGCAGTAAAGGAGACCGATAATTTATCTAAACTTTGTAATGCCTGACCAATTTCCCGGTAAATACACCTGGAATGAGACTTTAATATAACATGAATGGCCATTCATTTGCAAGCGCAAGAATGAATATTATTTGTCCATTTTTTGTAAGTATCTTCTCCCAGGCTCCAGTCGCATGACGATGGGGAAATTAAGATCGGTTCTGTATTTCTTCCTCTTTTACTTCAGAAAAGATTTTGTTAGGGTGGGGCTGTTTCTATTGAGGAACGTACTTCTTTGGAAAAAAACAATTCAGGAGCATATATGCGTAAAGATAACCGGGCGGCAGATGAACTGCGGCCAGTGGAAATAGAGTATGGTGCCCAGCCGCAGGCAGATGGTTCCGTGCTGATAAAAATGGGGAACACCCATGTTCTCTGCGGGGTAAGTATTGAAGAGAAGGTACCTCCTTTCTTAAAAGGTACCGGTCAGGGGTGGATTACGGCTGAATACGGCATGTTGCCCTGCGCGACCCATACACGTGGGAGAAGAGAGGCAGCGGTCGGCCGGTCGGGAAGGACGTATGAGATACAGCGCCTTATCGGCAGATCACTCAGGATGATGGTGGACCTGAACAGGTTGGGTGAATACACCCTGCGAGTAGACTGTGACGTGATAAATGCAGACGGCGGCACTCGCTGTGCTTCAATTACCGGTGCTGCGCTGGCCCTGCGGCAGGCATTATCCAGGATGGTTCAGCGGGAAATGCTGCACGAACTGCCCGCGATCTTGCCGGTTGCCGCTATAAGCGCTGGGGTTGTAGATGGCGAACCAATGCTCGACCTTGCTTATGTGGAGGATTCACGAGCAGAAGTTGATGCCAACTTTGTGATGTCCGGGGATGGACGCTGGATTGAAATGCAGTGCACAGCCGAGGGGAATCCCTTCCAGCCGGAATTGTTTTACCGCATGCATGAACTGGCGGCCCAAGGGATAAAGGATCTGCTCAAGTTATGGGGAGACCTGCCCTGATTCAAATCTGAATTTGATATTTATTGAGTATTTCAATGCCGTCAGGTGTGAACGGTTCCTTACTGCTCAAGTTCAAGGCCGTTTGGATGGGGACAAACATGCCGTATTCGACTTCATCCGACTGAAGTGCAAAAGGGCCTTCATGCGTGCAGCAGTATATTCTGCCCCATACCCTGTTTTTCTCATCTTCATAAAAATGATCAAAACAGTGATCAAGGCTGCGGGCCTTTATTCCCAGCTCTTCGGAAAGCTCACGCCGGGCTGAATCTTCATAGCTTTCTCCCGCCAGGACCACACCGCCGGCTGCAACGTCCCAGTGCCCCGGATATATATCCTTGGTCAGGGTCCGGCGCTGGATAAACAGTTCCTCAGCCTTGTTGAAAACGAGAACATAGCATGCCCTGTGAATCAGGGATTGTTCACGCATCAGTTCACGTGTAACAGCAGCTATTTCCTGGTTGTTTTCGTCCACTATCTGGACGATTTCCTCGGCGGGTGTCATTTGAGTGTCATTTGTATTATGGTGCCCAGTAAATGTGTACAGGTGTTCTGTTCTGTCTGAGAAAACAGCGGATCGGCATCTCTTCGACCGGTCCGGGGGCGAGGGCCTTCTCAAGAACAGCTTTTTTATCGTTCCCCGTAATATGCAGGATAATCTGTCTGGTATCAAGCAGTATCGGCAGGGTCAGGGTCATTCTTTCATGGGGCGCTTCTGGCGGAGAAATGGCTACGCAGTTTGATTTAGTATTGAGATTCAACGCCTTTGCCAGTCGATCCGCACCCGGGAAGAATGAGGCTGTATGACCGTCATTCCCCATGCCGAGAATAACCGCGTCAAATGGCCGGGTAAGCCCGGCAAGCAAATCATGGCATTCTTTTTCGCCCTGGGTGGCAGTGGGCGCACTGTTTTTCAGGCCGTGAAAACGTCCGTTCACTGCTCTGTTCTGCAGGAGGTATGCACGGACAAGGTTTTCATTGCTGGAGATATCTGTGGGTTCGACCCACCGTTCATCAGCCAGAGTGATATTCACCATGTGCCAGTTAATGTTTTTCTGTGACAGGTGTTGGAAAAAGGGTTTCGGTGTTGAGCCTCCTGATACCACCAGGCCTGCATGATTTTGTTTTGCTATAGCCCGGGCCAGGATGCTGGCGATGTGTTCGGACAGGTTCTCTGCGAGTTCTTCGGCTGTGGGGAATGTATGGATGTCAGGATTTTTCATATTTTTTCGCATAGATGTAAATAACACTTGAGCTTTGACCGGGATATGCACATTTTATTCAATTTTACCTTTCTTTGCTCGCACTAAAGAAAGGTAACCAAAGAAATGCACCCTGTCATCTGGACCTTCGGACTACCTTCCACTCCTTGATTCTGTCGGGAATTTTCGGACTCAGACACCGTGTGGTCAGGCCACACTGTTACGCTCAAAAGGAAAATTCCTTTACAGCCATAATCTCCTGGGCTCCGGCCAAATGACAATGGTCTGTTCAGGAGTCAGGAGTATATATATGTCGAAATTCCCAACATCTGTGGATCGGCGGTTTATTTCTGAAATCATTTGGAATGGTTTTGTCGGTTATTTCATGGACTTCAAATTCACTGGTTAACGAATCGGCAAGCTGGAATTTGCGAAAATTGGTTGAGAAAATGAGCAGCCCGTTCCTGGAGAGTCTCTGCATAGCCAGGCGCAACAGTTCTTCATGGTCATCCTGTATCTTAAATGATGTTTTTTCATGCCGGCTGTTTGAAAAGGTCGGTGGATCAACAAAAATGAGTCCGTAGCGCTCCCGTGATTCCTGGAGCCACTTGAGGCAGTCTTTCTGCACCGTAATGTGCTGCGGCCCGCCAAACCCGTTCAGGGCCATATTAGCCCGGGTCCGCTGAAGATAAGCGGCGGAATTGTCAACGGTTGTTGTACTCATGGCACCTCCCATCAGGGCATGGACGGTTGCGGTGCCTGTGTAACCGAACAGGTTGAGGAATTTTTTACCATGGGCAAGGCTGCCGATCATGGCCCGTGTTTTGCGATGATCAAGAAAAAGACCGGTATCCAGGTAGTCGGTAAAATTGACCAGAAAGCGGCATTGGTGTTCCCGCACCTCAAAGAGTCTGCCTTTGGTGCTTTTTTTCTGATACTGGTTTTTGCCTTTCTGCTGTTGCCGCGTTTTTATAAACAAACGGCTGTGTGGAATGGAGAGAAGATCGCGAATGGCCTGCAGTGCTACCTTGAGCCTGTAGGCGGCCTTTTTGGGGTCGATGGTTTTCGGAGGAGCATATTCCTGGACATGCACCCATTCTTCATACAGGTCTACGGCAAGATTATATTCCTGGATATCAGCATCATAAATTCGAAAACACGTTATATTTTCCTTACGGGCCCAGGGAAAAAGCGATGAGCAGTTCTTGGCGAGCCGATTAGCAAAATCTGTCCCCTCGCGATCGGATGGAACCGTGCTTATGGCTGGGTTATATTCAGGTTTCCCCTTTTTCTGTACTGTGGAGCCGCAGTGCAGTTTGCATTTGATGGGACCGTTGAACAGGCGAAAGGTATCTGTCCACTCCATACCGATTGTGCTGGAAAAATCAGGATTGGCAGCAAAAAATCCCACCTGCCAGCCGGCCATCTCCCGGTTTAATTTTCTTCCCAGGCAGCGGTAGAGGTATTTTATTTCCTCCCTGTCAGACAACCGTTCCCCGTAGGGCGGGTTGACAAGCAGCAACCCGGAATCATGCACCCTTTCCAGGTGGGCGAGCTGACGCTGGCTAACCGTGATCAAGTCTTCCAGGCCCGCTTCCTGGATGTTTTTTCTCGTGGCCGAGACGGCCTGGGGATCGGCATCGTAGCCGATTATTTGAGGCCAGTTTTTCTGAAGCCCCTTGTCCTCCTTCTGTACTGCCTCGGTCACCAGTTTTTCCCAGATACGCCTGTCATGACGGCGCCAGTACTTGAACCCGAAGGTTTTTCGCTGCAGGCCCGGGGCGGAATCTCCATAGATCAGTGCTGCTTCAATCAAAAGGGTCCCGCTGCCGCACATGGGATCGAGAAGGACAGAGTCCGTGGGGAATTCGGGATTCCAGCCGGAGAGGTTGACTATGGCCGCAGCCAGGGTTTCCTTCATAGGAGCTTCGACACCAGCTTTCCTGTACCCGCGGCGGTGCAGGCTGTCTCCGGACAGGTCAATCGCAAGAGTAGCATGTGTTCCGTGAACATGAAGATTGAACCGTATGTCCGGCTGCAGAACATCAACATCCGGCCGCTTCCCGGTACGGGAACGAAACTGGTCTACGATCGCGTCCTTGACACGCAGGGCGGCGAATTTGCTGTGGGTTATGGGCGAGTCCGTCAGGGTGCAGTAGACGGCAAAGGTATGACGCTGTTCAAAATGTGCATCCCAGTCTACTTTGCTTGCCTGCTTGTACAGGGAGTCGGTGTCTCCGGCTTCAAATTCGGCGATCTGCAGGAGTATCCTTGAGGCAAAGCGGGACCAGAGGCAGAGGCTGTAGCCGGCTTCCAGGTTTCCTTCCCAGGAAACTGCGCCGGGGCTGGTCTGAACTTGTGTGCCGCCATGCGTCTTTATTTCTTCGGCCACCAGGTCTTCAAGACCGGCACCGCAGGTTGAGACAAAATTGAGGTTAGGCTTTTTTTTTCGTTTTGAACGGATTTTTTGGGTCAAGGGGTTACTGCCTGTGATTGATTGTTATTTCCAGTCCCGTGAGCTATGTCACTGAAAAGTTGGTTTTTCAATTACTTGATATTACTATTCATTTTCTTTGCTTGCCCAAAGAAAACGAGCGTCGTGTGGTCTGCGCCACACCACTACAGAAAGGGCACCCGTACTCCTTGGTCCTTCGGACTGCCTTGTGCTCTTCAAAAATGTCGTGAATTCACAAACTCGCAGTGCTCGAACAGTGTGAATTCCATGATCGACATTTTTTCCAGTGCTCAGCAAGGAGCAATGGGAAAACATTGAATACGCAACCATTTAAGGGACAACTAAGGTTGGGTAATTTGGACCGGATAAATATTTGAAAAACATAGTCCCTTTACCTCGTTTTCTCAACGGAGATTAAAAGTATTATTAATATCAAGAGTAAAGTAAATCCGAAATCCGTATCAAACGTCAGTAGGTTTTGTTTGCTGATAAATAATTGTGAATGATAAAAAGTCCAGTATCAGAGCAGAACCTTTGCTACAACTGCATGACGATGGGAAATATTTTAGTGTCACCCTTTCAAAGGGCCACTAAAGCAGGGATCGAATTTTCAGGGTCATTTTGGCTTGGATATTGATCAGTCAGTGACAAGTCCTTGGGATGGATGGCTCCGTATTTTGACTACATAGTAGAGAACCGGGACAGCCATGCGGCTGATGAGCAGGGAGGCAATTTCGCCAAACATGAGCGATATGGCAAGTCCCTGGAAGATCGGATCTGCCAGAATTACGGAGGCTCCGACAACAACTGCAAGGGCTGTGAGAAGCATGGGTCGAAAGCGGACGGCGCCGGCCTCGGTCACCGCTTCGGCAATCGGCAGGCCGTGACTGATCCTCAGCTCTATAAAATCCACCAGGATAATTGAATTGCGGACAACAATACCGGCGCCGGCCATAAAGCCGATCATCGAGGTTGCCGTAAAAAAGGCATTAAAACCCCAGTGGGCCGGCAGGATGCCGATCAGGGAGAAGGGTATGGCCGCCATAACCACCAGGGGGGTGATATAGTCTTTGAACCAGCCTACCATCAGCATGTAAATAAGGATCATTACGACGCAGAAGGCAAGGCCCAGGTCGCGGAAAACTTCAAGGGTGATGTGCCATTCACCGTCCCATTTCATGGCTGGTTCGGTATCACTGAACGGCTGCTTCATATTGTATATTTTGATCTTATCATCGCTGGCATTAAAGTCGCTTCCATTGAGCTCGCCAATTTTTCTGTTCATCTCAAAGATTGCATATACAGGGCTTTCAACCGCGCCAGCCACATCGCCGGTTACATAAATGACCGGTTTAAGGTTTTTACGGTAAATAGGCTGGTCCACCGGGGCATCCTGGGTCCTGACAAGCTCCCGGAGCGGCACCATCGGGGCGGAGGGATTTATTGAGGACCTCATGGAAATATTCAGCACGCCTTCAATCCGGGCACGCTGATCCTTTGGCAGTTCAAGGACCATATTGATTTCTTCCTTGTCCCTGGACTGATGAAAGAGATCGATGGACATACCCTCGACAGCCATCCGGATAGCCTCGTTCACTTCTCTTTCAGATATATTGTTGAGGGCGGCTTTTTCCTTGTCAACCGTAATGAGTGTTTTGTTGCGGTCCTTTTCTCTGTACCAGTCAACATCAACGACCCCTTCGGTTGTTTCAAAAATATTTTTCACTGCCTGGGCAAGCTGCACCCGGTCCTGCTCCGTTGATCCGTAAATTTCAGCTACAAGTGTCTGCAGGACAGGCGGGCCGGGAGGAACTTCCGCGACTGCCACTGTCGCACCATATTTGCGGGCGATTTCACTAATCTCCGGACGTATGCGCTTGGCAATATCATGGCTCTGAAGGTCACGCGAATGTTTGGGGAGCAGGTTGACCTGAATGTCGGCGACGTTGGGACCGCTGCGCATAAAGTAATGCCGGACCAGTCCGTTAAAATTATAGGGAGAAGCTGTACCGGCATATATCTGGTAGTTGATGACCTCGGGTTCATCACTTATGACGGCGGCCATTTCCTTTGCCACGCGGGTGGTGTGCTCAAGTGGTGATCCTTCAGGCATATCGAGGATTATCTGAAATTCCGACTTATTGTCAAAGGGCAGCATCTTGACTTTGACTAGCCCGAAATAAACCATGGAGCATGCACCGAGCAGCAAGGCTATTATTCCGGCAAAAAAAAGCATGCGAAAAGAGCCGCTGGCCAGCAGAGGATCCATGACCCGGTGATAAAGACGGGTGAAAAAATCGTCCGGTACCTGGCTGTGCGGGTCGACATCTCCATTTTCACCTTGGTTTCGGTTTCTTTTCAGAATATGTACCGCGGCCCAGGGGGTGACGGTAAAGGCAATTATCAGGGAAAATATCATGGCGGCAGACGAACCGATGGGGATGGGGCGCATATAGGGCCCCATAAGTCCGCCAACAAAAGCCATGGGGAGGATGGCGGCAATAACTGCCCAGGTGGCAAGGATGGTCGGGTTGCCGACCTCGATGACAGCCTCAATCGCCAGGTCGGCCATTGATTTTCCTTTATTTGCCGGCAGCCTCATGTGACGGACAATGTTCTCCACGACAACAATGGCATCGTCGACAAGAATACCGATGGAGAAGATAAGGGCAAAGAGGGTAATCCTGTTCAGGGTATAGCCATACAGGTAGAACAGCAGGAGAGTGAGCGAAAGGGTTGATGGAATTGCCAGCATGACGACGATGGATTCACGCCATCCGAGAAAAAAGAGAATAAGCAGGGCAACCCCGAAAACCGCGATACCCATGTGCAGGAGCAGTTCGTTTGATTTTTCGGCCGCTGTTTCGCCATAATCCCGTGTAACTGTAATCTCTATATCGGCAGGAATCAGGTCCCCTTTCAGGGTATCCACTTTGGTCAGCACTGTTTCAACAACATGGACGGCGTTGGCACCGGGTCTTTTGGCAACGGAAAGGGTCACGGCAGGCTCTTCGCCGTATCCTGGTCCTTGCCCGAACAGGACATAGTTGTCCGGTTCCTCGGGCCCGTCAATGATGGTGGCAACTTCATCAAGATAAACAGGCTTGCCGCCGTAAACACCGACAACAATCCTGCCGATTTCGCGGGCAGAAGAAAGAAAGGTTCCACTCTGCAGAATTACTTCACGGTTCATCGATTGCAGGGTACCTGAATACGATTGCCGGTTCGCCTGCTGCAGTTTGGGAACAAGGTCGCTAATCGTCAGATTTCGAGCTGACAAAAGAAGCGGGTCAAACTGGATGCTGACCTGTCGCCTTGTGCCGCCGATCAGTTTGGTTTCAGCCACTTCCGGGATGTTATTGATAGCATCGTCAATCTGGGCAGCCAGCCGCCGCAGAGTAAAGTGATCATATTGTCTGCTGTGAAAGGTCAGGGCAAGAACAGGAACATCATCAATGGTATGCGGTTTTATCAGTGGGTTGCTTACCCCGTGCGGAATACGGTCAAAGTTGGTTTCCAGTTTCTGGTTGAGCCTGACAATGGATTCCTCCAGGTTCTCACCCACATAAAACCGGACAACCAGAAGACTCTGGCCGGGCATGGATGTGGAATAGATATATTCCACTCCGGGCAGTTCATACAGAAGCTTTTCCATGGGGATGGAGGCCCGTTCCTCTATCTCCCTGGGGGTCGCGCCCGGCATGGAGACCAGTACATCGATCATGGGAACCTTGATCTGCGGCTCTTCCTCCCTGGGAAGCAAGATCACGGCAAGAATGCCGAGCAACAGGGAGGCTACGAGACCGACGACGGTCAGCTTGGAACCGATAAAGGCGGATGCCATCCGGCCGGCAAAGCCGGGATGTTCACTGAGGCTGGTATTATTTTTCATTGTTCTATTGTTACCGGCTGTCCGTCGACGAGTTTTGCTATGTCACTTACAATTACAGTTTCATCGGGTTCCAGCCCGGCAAGTATTTCCAACTGCCCGTTAAATTTTTTGCCGGTTCGAACCAGACGAAGTTGTGCAGTATTCTCCCGAACAACAAAAATCTGATCCATCTGGCCAAAGGTCTTTACTGCTGAAACAGGGACGGACAGAGAATCTTTTCCCGGGCCGGGAAGAACAACACGGGCAAATTGGCCTGAGCGGAGTTGTGCATTTCCATCAATGTCAATTTTTACCGCCGCGGTTCTAGAAAGGGGGTCTGCTGCCGGAGCTATTTCGGCAACTGTGCCGCTGATATCAATATCTGCTGCAGGTATATTGATGGCAAGGATGTCCCCGTGCTGTATCTGCAGGACCTGGGCTTCGGGTACTGAAGTCACAACCTGGAGTTTCCGGATATCCTCAAGCTGCAGGAGAGGTGTCCCCGGGGTTGCCAGATCACCAATATTCGCGGTTTTGCTGGTTACCTGTCCCTCAAAGGGGGCTTTTATGACAGTGTAGCTTAACATGGTCTTGGCTTCATTGTGCGCGGCATCTGCAACCCTGTACCTGTCTTCGAGCGACTTAACCGATTCGGAAGTGGCCGCATTTTTCTGCAGTAGTTTTTTCTCCCTTGCAAGGTTTCTCCGAGCCTGTTCCAGCTGTGCCTGAGCCTGTATCACCTTGGCGGAAATTTCTCCGGCACTGATTTTGACAAGCAGATCACCTGCTTTGACTTGGGACCCCAGCACAACGGGTATTACCTCAATTGTGCCGGTCACCTTGGCTGCGATAACAGCCCGGCTAACAGGTTGGATAGTTCCTACTACCTCAGTCTGTGATGGAGCATCCTGAATGGAAGCAGTCATGACTTTTACCACAGCCGACTCAAGGGTACGGCCGACGGTTTTTTCTTCCTGGTGTTCTCCCTTGCACCCGTAGGTCAAGGTCAGAGCCAGAAAGCTCAATAAATAGATACTCAATTTCATAATTACTCTTTTCCTTTTTCAGGGGAATGACCGGACTCGTTAATCTGGAACTGACCCAGGCCCACAGCTCGTCGAAAATCCGCTATGGCAATACGGTGAGAGGCCCGGGCAACGGTATCGCGGACCAGGGCCTCGGTCAGTCTGTTTTCCACATCAATAAGATCTGACGAGAGAATGACGCCCTCTTTGAATCTTTCCCGGCTGAGGCTTGCGCTTTCCTCTGCCTGTTCAACCATTTTTCTGGTAACCTCAAGGCGCTGCTCTGTTTCATCAAGGAAGAGGCGGGCCCGTTCCATTTCCAGGCTGATAGCCAGGGCGACTTTTCGTTTCTGTTCAATTGTTTCCGCGAGAATGGCGTTGGCCTTGGCAATTTCCGCGGAGGTTTGCTGCCCGTTAAAAAGATTATAATTGAGTTTTACCCCGGCAACCCATGAGTTTCCGGCGCCATCAAGTTCATACCCTTTGTCTGCCTGGTATCCGGCAAAGAGATCCGCTGTAGGATAATAGCCGCTGCGCGCCTGGCGTACAAAAGCTTCGGCAGCCTCAATGGCGGCATCAAGGTTTTTCAGTTCCGGGCGGTTGTCATAGGTGGTGCTTTGTGGAAGAGGCTGGTCAAAATCACAGTCGGTTACAATGTTCAGCGGTCCGTTTTCCAAGCCCAGAAGGTTGAGGAATCCGCGCTTGGCCAGTTTTACAGCATGCCTTGCCTGAATGAGGTTTTCCTTTTCCCGGGACTGATGAACTTCCAGGTTAAGCAGGTCGGCTTTGAGCAGGTCTCCCGCCTCGTATCGGGCTCTGGCAACCTCGATGGATTCACCGATAGCATCGGTTGCTGATATGCGGGCCTGCAAATTTTCCTCAGCCTGGATTATGGTGTAGTAAATTTTCACGACCTCATAACCAAGCTGGGAATGGACGGCATCAAGTTCAAATCTGGAACCTTCTTCCCCCGATTCGGCAGCCCTGAGTCCGGCTTCGTCATGACCGCCATTGTAGAACCTGTAACTCAGGGTGGCTGCCATGTTGAGATTGTCTGTTTTTCCGGGATCGTTGAAGTCGATATTCTGGTCAAAAGCCCCCTGATTAAGGATATTGCCGAATGAGTACATCGGATTGTTCGTTTGACCATATGAAGCGCTGAGGTCGATCCGGGGATAAAATGCCGAGTTTGCCTGTTTGACAGCAGCACGGGCAGCGGCAATACGCTGCCGGGTGATGGCTGAGTCTGGACTGTTGGCAATGGCGAAGCGTACAGCTTCTTCAACAGTCCAGATTTCGGGAATCTTTAATGATTTGTCCCCGGAAAGAGCTGAAGCCTGAAAGCTGAAAAAAAGTCCAAGACAACAAGCTGTTGTAAAAAAGAGGTGTCGCATACTCATAGCATATTCACCGTGTTGTTGGTCAGAAATCACGTCAGTTGTAAATAAAAGTACGTACAGAGTCCCCCTGTACCATATCTCTAAATTTGTATCATCAGGCTGCGAAAATCAAAGAGTTGACCGATCCCGTTACGAATATCTGTTCCTTAGACTTGATGTTTTATCATGTGATTTGGTAAATACTACACATATTACAGGTTGATTTCTTTTGCTATATACATAACCATATTTAAGCTGAATGCAATAACATTATTTAATTATTTTATTAAATACTTAAACTATTGGGGTATATTATGAAAAAACAATCATTTTACAACATTATACTGATACCAATTACTGTCGCGTTTCTGGCTGGATCTGTCATTTCTGTTGGAGCAGACGAGGAGCCCGGTAAGTGGGATAAAGCAGGGAAAGAAATCAAGGAAGCCAGCGATGCCGTTGTAGAAGCAACAAAGGACACGTCGAAACAAGCCTGGGATACCACAAAAGAAGAGTCTCAGGAATTGTATGAGAAGACCAGGGAAGGGACGAAAGAAGCCTGGGACAAAACCAAAGAGACATCTGAAGAGACGTGGGAAAAGGTAAAAGAGGGGTCCGGAGAAGCCTGGGATAAAACCAAAGAGACATCCCAGGAAGTATATGAAAAAACCAGGGATACGATACACGAAGCTACAGCTCCTGAGCCGGCAAAAGAAACTCCTCCAGTGGAGGCGAAACCGGCTGAGTAAATCTACATAATGGCCTTAACTGCCGTTTCAGCAATAGTAATGATTCTGGCTGGCAATGCCCCTAAAACTATAATGAGCAGGACAAGGAAAACACCGACGCCAGCGGTGAACCCGTTAACCTGAACATCAGGTTTTTCCTCAGGGTCGGCAGTATAGGCAACACGCACGACTGACAGATAGTAGTAGATTGCTATACCGGTATTGATTGCAGCCATGATGACCAGGAGCAGGTATGGCAGGCTTATTACTCCGGTGACGGAATCAAAACCGGCATCCAGAGCACCTGTCAGCAGCATAAACTTACCCATGAAACCGACAAAGGGTGGAATTCCCGCCAGGGCGAAAAGGCCAGCTGCAAGAATAAAGGCCAGCACCGGCTGACGCTTGTGCAGACCCTTCAGGTCCTGGATCTCAAGGTTTTCGCCTTCCTGTGAAACAGTACACAGGACCAGGAAACAGGCCAGGTTCATGATCACATAACCGGAAATATAATAGATGGCAATCCCGTAACCTCCTACATCCATTGTCAGCAGGCCGAGAAGAATGAAGCCGGCATGGGCTATTCCAGAAAAACCGAGCATTCGCTTAACGTCTTTCTGGACAAGCGCGCTCAGGTTACCGTAGAACATGGACATCAGCGCCAGAACCATGAGCAGGTAGACAACAAACTGGGTCTCACCGGTAGCCAGGGTCATTACCCTTATCAGCAGCGCTACAGCACCCAGCTTTGGTATGGTGGCGATAAACCCGGTCGTTTCGTTGGAGGCCCCCTGGTAGACATCCGGTACCCAGAAGTGGAGGGGAAAGACCGCCAGCTTGAAGAAAAAGCCGCCCAGAACCATGATTACCGCAAAGAGGGCTGCCGGCTGGGGGGCATCCTGCAGTCCTGTCACAATCTCACTTAAGTAGGTGCTCCCGGTCAGGCCGAAAAGATAGCTCATACCAAAGAGCATGAATCCGGTTGCCATGACCCCGAAGAGGATGTATTTGATGCCGGCTTCCATTTGTATCCGCAGGCCTTTCCGGTCACTGCGCATGGGCACCAGCAGGTAGAGGGCAAAAGAGGAGAGCTCAAGTGAGACAAAAATGGCAACCAGTTCAACGGAACTGACCAGCATCATAAGCCCAAGGGCGCTTAAGAAGAGGAACATATAATATTCCGGACGGATATCTTCATCGATATCCTTGAGGTCCTGCCCGAAAATAAGGACAATCGTCAGGCCGAAGCTGATCATCAGCTTAAAGAGCTGCGAATAGAGATCTACTTCATAGCTGCCGAAAAACAGGGTGGCCTGGGTGTTGAAGTTGATCAGTGAACCAATAATGGCAATTACTCCAAAGCATATAGCGGAGTTCTTTACCTGGGTGAAATCGAGCTGTTTAAACAGGCTTAGTACAAAAAAAGCCAAGGCTGCAGTCAGTATTACCAGTTCCGGGAGAATAGCCATTGTGGTATTCCTTTCCTATAATCCATATCTAAAGTTACTTTCGCTTTGTATCATTATTTCAGTGTCAATGTAGCTACGGCCTGCTGCTGCTTCCAGGCATCAAACTGGTTGAGCAGGTCCGCCACCGAAGCATCCATTAAGTTTATAAAAGGCTGGGGGTTGAGTCCGATCCAGAAAACAAAAATGAGAAACGGAGTCAGGGTGACTATTTCCCTGAGTCCCAGGTCTTTCAGATAGGATTGGTCCGGATTGTCGGTCCCGCCCCAGACTACCCTCTGCAACAATCTTAACATGTAGGCGGCCGCCAGTACGGCACCGGGGATGGCGGCAAGGGCAAGAGGAACATTTTCTTTAAAGGTTCCGGCCAGCACCAGGAACTCACCGATAAATGAGTTTGTACCGGGAAAACCGAACGATGACAGGGAGAAAAATGCCAGGAAGGTGACGTACCATGGCATGTATTTTCCAACCCCGGCTGCTACTTTCAATTCCCGGCTATGGGTCCGTTCGTAGATCATGCCCACGCAGAGAAACAGGGCACCGGTTGTGACGCCGTGGTTGATCATCTGTATGATGGCCCCTTTCACTCCCATTGGATTAAACACAAAAATACCAAGGGTCACAAACCCCATATGGCCGACACTGGAGTAGGCGATCAGCTTTTTCATGTCGTTCTGGGCCAGGGCGGTAAAACCACCGTACAGGATACCGGCTATTGATAGCCACAAAACATATGGAGCCAGAACAACAGAGGCATCCGGTGTAATGGGCAGGCAGAAACGGAGAAAACCATAGGTCCCCATTTTTAAGAGCACACTTGCCAGGATGACCGATCCTGCCGTAGGCGCTTCAACATGGGCGGCTGGCAGCCATGTATGGAACGGAAACATGGGCACCTTGATGGCAAATGCCAGGAAGAAAGCCAGGAAAACAAAAATCTGGAATTCCAGGGAGTAACTCTGCCACATCATGTCCGGGATATAGAAGCTGCCGTTTTTCAGGTACAGGGCGATTATAGCTACCAGCAGCAGGATGGAACCGACCAGGGTGTAAAGAAAGAATTTGATGGAGGCATACACCTTGCGCGGCCCGCCCCAGATGGCAATGAGCAAGTACATGGGAATGAGCATGAATTCCCAGAGGATGTAGAACAGGACAAAATCCAGGGCCATAAAAACACCGAGCATCGATGTTTCCATGATCAGCAGACAGACCATGAACGGGGTAACCCGCTTCTGGATATACTTCCATGAAGCTGTTACGCAAAAGGGCATGATCAGCGTTGTCAGTAAAACAAGCAGAATTGATATGCCGTCAACCCCGAGGATATAATTGATGTGGAACTGGGGGATCCAGTTGTGCGCTTCTGCGAACTGATATTTAGCAGTAGACGTATCAAAACCGGTCACCAGCCGAATTGAGAATATGGCTGTGATGGTTGTTACGGCCAGGGTCCACCACCGGGCAAATGATTCACCTGAGAAAAAGAGGAGAACAACTGCACCGGCCAGCGGGAGAAATATCAGGAAACTCAGCAGGGGAAACCCCTCGTTTAATATCAGGCTATCCATTCCCTACAATTCCTTTATGAAAGTTGAAAGAGTACATAGGCTATGAGAAGTACCGCAGCAAACGAGGCGGCATAATATATCGTATGCTGAATCTGGCCGCTCTGCAAAATCCTGACCCGGCCGCCGATAGCTCTCACACAGCGGGCTATTCCGTCAACCACACCGTCGATGCCGTGCCAGTCAAACCAGCTCCAGAAGCGGGAAACGGTCATCAGGGGGACAAGACCGACAACCCTGTACCCTTCTCCCCAGGCGGTATCAAACCACTGCAGTGGATGCTTGGCAACCCACAGGAAAGCCATTCCGGCCTTGCGGTAGAACCAGTCCAGATCCAGGCAAATCTTGTCTTCCGGCACCAGGTACTGCTTGAGGAAAAAGAATGCCAGGGCTGCAAAACCCAAAATCTGGAAGGTTTCAGCAATGTGGTACCCGTTGTAGGGGTGGTAGTTGACTGGATAGGGCAGCAGTTTATAGAGCAGAGCAGGCGCGCTGCCGACGATGATGCACAACGCGGCTCCGCCGGCCATGGCCATCTGCATGTTCCAGGTCGGATCGGCTGCCTTTTCCCAGGTTTTTTCACTGCAGTTGTTCTTGCCGAAAAAGAGGTAATAGGGAAGCTTGAGGCCGTTGTACATGAAGGTGCCGGTCGCGCCGAACATCAGCAGCCAGGCAGCCCAGTTCAGGTGCTCTTCGAATGCGGCGCTGATGATCATCGGCTTGCTTACAAAGGCCGCAAAGAGCGGGGCCGCGGAAATTGACAGACAGCCGACAATGGTGAAAATCATGGTGGCCGGCATTTTTTTGTACAAGCCGCCCAACTCAGTGAATTTTGATTTTCCGGTCATGTAGAGGACCGAACCGGTGCCCATGAACAGGAGCCCCTTATAAAGGATATGGGCAACAGCATGTGCCGAAGCGCCGTTGATGGCAAGTTCGGTGCCAATCCCTACTCCTGCGACCATGTAGCCAACCTGGCTCACGATTGACCAGGCCAGCAGTTTTCGGATATCATTTTCCATGACCGCGTAGATAACACCGTACAGTGCCATGATGACGCCGAGCAGCACGAGAATATCAAAACCGGCAAATCCCCGGGCCAGAGTATAAACGGCTGTTTTTGTTGTAAAGGCGCACATGAAGACCGAACCGTTGAACGACGCTGATGAGTATGCATCCGGCAGCCAGGAGTGCAGTGGGACGATGGCCGCGTTAAGACCAAAGCCGATCATGATCAGCCAGGTATAGAGTTCGGGGTTCTGCACATCCATCAGGTTAAATTCTATATTTCCGACAGCCTGGTAGCGCAGCATGATACCGGCAAGGAGGATGATCCCGCCGATGGTGTGGATTATCAGGTACCGGTAACCGGCGGCCATGGATTTGTCACCTCGCCTGAACCATATGAGGAAGGTGGAGGCAAAGGCCATCATCTCCCAGAAAAGGAATAAACTTAAGTAATCGCCGCTGTATATGGTACCCAGCGAGCCGGCTACGTAAAACCAGGCCGCGATATGTTCCTTGGCATTGTCCACATGCAGGGCGTACAGGGTGCCGATAATGGCCATCAGGGCCATGATAAAGGCAAATACAGTGGAGAGTTTATCAACCCGCCCGAAAACAAGCTGCCAGTCCATAAACTGATAGGTAGCAAGATTACCGCCGAGACCGCTGTTTGACAAAACAGCCCCAAACGACAGCAGGGGTATGAGAAGCAGATACGGTTTGCGAAGCGGTCCCTGTATGTATGGAAGGATAAGGGCGCCGATTATCAGGATAAGCGCGGGGTGGACAAAGCTGTTAGTCATTGTTTTCCTCCCGCTTATGCATGCTCTGAAGAGCTTTCTTTATTATTACAGCCACAGCAGTGTGTGGAGTCTTTCTCATAGTAATCCTCCCGGACCATGATCCCTGAGTGGCCGAACCAAAACGCGATACCGATGATTGCTGCAGCTGCAGCAAAGCCGAAAATTGACCAGAAGAACGGAATATTCTGTTCTACCCATGTGTGAGCATGGCTCTTGTCGACATACATGCTGTATGCCAGGACAAAAGCAAGGATACCGTAACAGGTTCCAATAACTATTTTCAGCCGCTCGCGCAGGTATTCTATCAATGTGTTCATCCTGTCACCGCCTGGACAAATTGCATCATGAAGTTGGGGTAAATTCCGATTATTACAGAAATGGTTGCTGCTATCAGAATGGGTATCAGCATGGAGAGCGGGGCTTCCTTAATGCCGACAGCCGCTCCTTCGGGACGCTTGCCAAAAAAGGCCTTATAGGTGACCGGCGCGAAATAGCAGACATTCAGGACCGTGGAAGCGATAAGGACAAGCAGTATCCCCACCTGATTGGCTTCCATGGAGCCGACCAGCAGGTACCATTTACTGACAAACCCGGCAACCGGGGGCGCACCGATCATTGACAGCGACGCAACTGCAAAGGCGCCAAAGGTAAAGGGCATGGTTTTACCCAGACCGCTCATCTCGGAAATATTTTTTTTGTGGGCCGCGACATAAATGGCCCCGGCACAGAAAAAGAGGGTGATTTTTGAAAAGGCATGGTTGACGATGTGAATGATGCCACCATCAATGGCGTGTGGCGTGAGCAGGGCAACACCGAGAATAATGTAGGAAAGCTGGCTCACGGTTGAATAAGCAAGCCGTGCTTTCAGATTGTCTTTGGTCATGGCGATCACCGAGGCCATGAGTATTGTAAAGCCGACGAAATAGGCAGTAGGGATGCCCAGGTTGAGCATGCTCATGGTATCAACACCAAAGCCGTAGAGCATGACCCTGGTGGTGCAGAAGACACCGACCTTGACAACGGCAACGGCATGGAGCAGGGCGGAGACGGGTGTGGGCGCGACCATGGCGCCGGGCAGCCAGTGATGGAACGGCATGACGCCGTTTTTGGCAAACCCGAAAAGACAGAAGATATAGAGCATGACCACTATCCAGTTTCTGCCATCAGTCGCGGCAACAAGGGAACTGCCGTCAGCTGAGACAATTCCGGAGAAAATGTTGTGCGGAAAATCCAGGGTGCCTGTCAGGGCATAGATAAGTATCATGGCCGGCAGCAGAAACAGCTTGGCGGTGGTGGTCAGGTAGACAATATATTTTTTACCCCCCTCGTAGCCCTCTTCATCCTGGTGGTGCGCAACCAGGGGATAGGTACAGACCGACACGATCTCGTAGAACAGGTAAAGGGTAAACAGGTTGTCGGACAGGGCAACCCCGATGGCGCCGAAAATGGCCAGGGCAAAACAGGCATTGAAACGGGTCTGGGCGTGCTCCTCAAGGCCGCGCATATATCCCATGGAGTAAAATACGGCAATAATCCACAGGGAGGAGGCGACCATGGCAAAAATCATGGAGAAGCCGTCAGCCCTCAGGGTGACCGACAGGCCTGGCAGGAGGTTGAAAAGAGTATGTTCCAGGGTTTGACCGGCTTGAATTGTCGGGATAAAGGTAAGAACAACACAGAACAGCAGCACCGCGGAACAGAACGAGACAAATTCCCGAATATTGGGATTGTTCTTCAACGTCATGACCAGCAGGCTGCCAAACAGCGGAATAATAACCGCCAGCAGCAGGCTGGAGCTTTCTACGACACTGGTTGCAGTGGAAACAGGATCCATAATATTCCTCTCGGCTTACCCTCGGAGATCAGCCAGATCTTCGGTATCAATGCTTTTGTAGTTTCGGTACACGGCAACAACAATACTGACGGCTATGGCTGCTTCGGCAGCAGCAATCGCCATGATAAAAAGCGTAAAAACCTGTCCTGTCACCGGGTCAGGCGCAAGAAAACGGTTAAAGGCCATAAAGTTGACCGAGGAGCCTGCAAGAACAAGTTCGGAGGCAATCAGCATACCGATGACTGTTTTGCGGGCAACCAGGCCGTAGATGCCAAACCCGAAAAGCATGGCGCCGAGAACCAGGTAGGCTTCAATGAAATTATACAGATTAAGAATTGTCATACTCAGCACCTTCCCTTGCGAGCCAGGACCAATGCTCCGATAATGGCAATCAGAAGTACAATGGAAATGAGTTCAAAGACCATGGTATGTGTTGTCAGCAGGGCCTTGCCAAGCTGCTCTATATCTCCGGTTCCCTGTCTGGGGAATGACTGCCACTCCGTCTTCACCCCGAGAATGGTCAGGGCGGCAAAGATCAGGGCGCCGATGCTGAAGCCCAGCGGACCGGCAAAAGTTCCCGCGTCGGCACTTGTCCCTTTATGGTCTTCAGGGTCGGCCATCATGACGGCAAAGGCAATGAGGATACTGACCGCGCCCACATAGATAAGCATCTGCATCATGGCGACAAAGGGACTGAGCAGGAAGTAGTAGATTCCAGCAACGCCGGTAAAGGCAACGGCAAGCCCGGCAACACAGCGGACCAGCCGCCGTGACATGGTCGCAACAACCGCACCGGTTATGATGATGCCGATGGTGAGCAGAAAAATGATACCGACAAATCCCTCGGCACTAAAGAGTTCGGATAGCATCAGCCCTGTTCCTCCAATCGTTTGAGGAGATCAAAGATGTAGTCCTCTTTTCGTGTGCTTGCCTGGTTGTAATCCCTGGAAAACTTGATTGCGTTAAAGTTGCAGCTCTCAACACAGGAACCGCACAGGCTGCAGGTGGTAAAATCCAGGATATAATTGGTAAGTACTTTTTTCTTGGCCCCCTCAGGTTTTTCACCCTTGAGAGAAATACATCCGGAAGGGCAAGCACGCTGGCACATGCCGCAGACAATGCAGTTCGGAGCGCCGGTTTCCTCATTTTTTATCAGCTCGATATGGCCCCGGAAGTTCGGGGGTATGACCGGAACAGAATATGGATACTGCTCGGTGACAACAGGTTTAAAAAATTCCCTGGTCGTAATGTTTGTGCCTACAAGGAGGCTTTTAAACCCTCCGATGACGTCATTCCAATATTCGCTCATGATCAGAATACCTTGATAAAGAATGCAGTTAACAGCAGGTTAACGAGAGAAATCGGGATAAGAACTTTCCATGACAGGTTGAGGAGCTTGTAGATCTGTGTCCTCGGATAGGTCCACCGGATCAGAATAAAGGTAAAAATGATGATGTAAATCTTCAGCAGGAACCACACAACACCCGGTATCCATGTAAATGGCGGAAAAGGAATCAGCGCGTCCCATCCACCCAGGAACAGGACAGTCGTAAGGCAGGCCCCGACGACAATGTTCAGGTATTCACCCATCATGAACAGGCCAAAACCCATGGAACCATATTCAGTCATAAACCCTGCGATCAACTCACTTTCCGCCTCAGCCATGTCAAACGGAGCCCGGTTGGTCTCGGCAACCGAACAGATAAAGAAAATGATAAAGGAGATCGGCATGATAATCGCCTGCGGAATCGACTGGCCGACTATGGGGAAGATGTTCCAGTTCCAGAATCCCCCCTGTTGTTTCAGGGCTATTTCTTCGAGATTCATTGTATTGGTCAGCATAACGATTGTGATTACGGTAACCAGCATCGGGATCTCATAGGCGACATTCTGGGAAACAGAACGGGTTGCCGAGATAATCGCGTATTTGTTCCCTGAGGCCCATCCACCGACCAGGATCGCCATCATGGCTATGGATGCCAGTGCAAAGATAAGAAGGACCGAAAGTTCAAGGGGTCTGGCCTGAATGTTTGCTGAAAAAGGAATGGCAACCATTGAGGTCAAAGCGGGGATCATAGCCAGGATCGGAGCCACCCTGAACAGGATGCCGTCTACTCCCTGCGGAACAAGAAGCTGTTTACTCATCAGTTTGATGCCGTCAGCAAGGGGCTGCAGCAGGCCGAAGGGCCCAACTTCTTTGGGGCCGATTCGACGCTGGATATGGCCGGCGCCTTTCCTTTCACACCAGCCCAGATAGGCGGCATTCAATCCGGCAAAAGCCATAAAACCTAAGAGATAGAGAATCGGTTCCCAAATACTTGTGTCCATAAATCCTTCCTTAACGATCCATCTCGGGAATAACCAGATCCAAACTGCCCATGAATGCAAGCGCGTCTGCCAGCATCATGCCCTCTGTAACCTCTTCGTACAGGCTCAGATTGGAATAGGTTGGTGACCTCAGCTTCAAACGGTACGGTCCTTTGCCGCCGTCACAGACAAGACGACAGCCGAAAGAACCGCGGGCAGCCTCAACAGCAGTGTAGTAATCTCCGGCCGCAGGCTTCAGGATCTTGGGTACCTTTTTGGCCTTGATCGGTCCGTCAGGCAGCTTGTCGAGTGACTGCTCAATAATACGCAACGACTGTTCTATTTCATCCATCCTGACCATGTACCTGGCCATGGAATCACACTCGTCATATACCGGAATATCAAAATCAAGCTCAGGGTAAATCGAATAGGGTTCGTTTTTCCGGATATCGTAGTTAATTCCTGATCCTCGTGCTACAGGTCCTGTGGCACCATACTTGCGGCATGTTTCCGGGGTAATGATGCCGATATCCTTGAGTCTTTTGATGAGGATGATATTGCCGGTAACCAGATCATGGTACAGGCTCGGCAGCCGTGACCTCAGACGCTTGATGAATTCCCTGGTACCGGTGATAAACTCATCGTCAATATCGTTGTATACACCGCCGAAACGATAGTAACAGTAGGTCAGCCGCGCTCCGGTAACCCGTTCCAGGAGGTCAAGAATTTTTTCCCGGTCGTCAAAGGCATACAGCAGGGGAGTAAACCCCCCAAGGTCAAGGACAAAAGCCCCGAACCACAGCAGGTGGCTGGAGAGCCTGTTCAACTCAACAGTGATGGTCCTTATGTATTCAGCCCTTTCCGGTACTTCGATGCCGGCGGCCCTTTCCACAGCCATGACATATCCCTGGTTGTAGGACAGGGCACCGAGATAATCCATCCGCGGTGTATTTGGCAGGAATCTGGCAAAGTTTCCCTCCTCCGCCATTTTTTCGTGCATGCGGTGAATATAGCCAAGAACTGGTTCGGCATTGACAACATATTCGCCGTCCATGGTCAACTTGACCCGGAGGACACCGTGGGTTGCTGGATGCTGGGGCCCGAGGTTGAGAACAAACGTCTCGTCAGGCCTGCACTCAATCGGGACGGTCATGGTTTGAAATCCTTTCGTAGTGGATAAAAATCAGCATCTTCCGGGAGCAGAAGCGGTACCAGGTATGGATGCCCCTCAAACTTGATACCGAAAAATTCGTGGGTCTCACGTTCATGCCAGTTTGCTCCAGGGTAAATATCTGAGATGGTGGGAACTTCAGGCTCAGATCTTGGAACACGGGTACGAACAACAACACGGCAGGGCTCATCCGCGACAATACTGTAATCGTAGATGACCTCCATCTGGTCTTCCTTGATCCAGTCTACTCCGCTTATCGTTTCAAGGAAGAAACCGGCTTCATCGAGAATCCGTGTTACATCGACAATCTGATCAGGTGCACAGAGGACGTCGAGGTTTGCTCCCCGAGCCTGAAAATCAAGTTCGAGCACGCCGTCAGTTCTAGGGCCTTCATCTTCAGACTCTTCAGGCTCTGCTGCCTTCTCTTCCTTTTTCTCAGGTTCAGGAGCGGTAGGGGCAGCAGCTTCAGCAGGTTTTCCGGCGTCAGCTTCTTCCTTGCCTTTTTCTTTCCCTGCTTCCTGTTTCGGGACGAGTTCAATTGAATCAATTTCATCGGCTGCCATATCAACCACTGAGCGAGGCTTACTTTCCTCGTCAGATGGTGTTTCTTCTTCAGCCGGTTCCATTTCCTCTGCTTCGGCAAAGGCTTTTGCTTCTTCCTCTGCTTTTATCCGGGCCTCTTCCTCTTTGACCTTTTCTTCTTCAGCCTGTTCCGGGAAAAGCTCAAGAAGCGCCCACTTTGTTTCGTGAATAATGTTCATAGATCACCCTGTTTGGCCTGGTTCCACTCGGGGCCAGCGTCTGGTACCGGTGATTTTTTCTTCAAGGGTAAGGATGCCTTCGATAAGTGCTTCCGGACGGGGAGGGCATCCCGGGATATACACATCCACGGGTAAAAACTGGTCAGCACCTTCGACAACGGAGTAATTGTTCTTGAATTTAAAAGGGCCTCCCGAAATGGCACAGTTTCCCATGGCAATGACCCATTTGGGTTCGGGCATCTGGTCGTAAAGGGTTTTGACCGCGGGCTCCATTTTTTTAGTGATGGTTCCGGCAACGATCATGACATCTGCTTGACGGGGCGAGGGCCGGAAGACTTCTGCGCCGAATCTGGCAAGATCAAAGCGGCTGGCACCTGCGCACATCATTTCGATAGCACAGCAGGCCAGGCCGAAGGTCATCGGCCAGAGTGAGTTGGCCCGCCCAAGATCTAGCAGTTTGTCCAGCGCGGCAAACTGAACTATTGATGAAGGTACTTTCTCTGTTCCCACTTAAACACTCCTTTTACCCAGGCATAGACCACGGCAAGCGAGAGAATGCCAACGAATATGAACACCTCAACCAGGTCGCGGATAACAAACTCGGGACTGTTATAGGCAACAGCCACCGGAAATAAAAATAAAACATCAACATCAAAGGCCAGGAAGATCAGGGCATACAGGTAATACACAATGCCGAACTTGATCCAGGCACTGCCGATAGGTTCCATGCCGCATTCAATGAACTGGCCGGTCTTGTTTGTAATTTCACGGGTATGGGAGGAGGGACTGAGAAGTTTGACGATAATAATGGGTCCGATGCCGAACAGAAGGGCACCGATAAGAAAGATCGCCACAAATATAATATTAGTCAATACTTGCGGGTCTAGGACATTAGTCAGTGTTTGTTGATCCATGTGGCCTCTCCAAGGTTAAAAGGATCTGACATCTGAGCCTTCAAAATTCTCAGTACCTTACTGAAATGGTATCCTCTTTGTCAACCGGAATTGAGTGTTCATTCATTTTTTTTCGGCCACAGTCCTACAACGGGGGACGGCCTGAATCAGACGAAAACAAGCCATCCCCCTTCAATGGGAAGTTGACACTAAAAAAGGTACTTTCTCCTTGTCGACTGGAAAGTTAAAGATGAATGTCAGCTGAGCTGGGAGAGAGCTTTTTTAATCCGCTCCATGCCTTTTTGAATGACATCCATGGAGGTGGCAAAAGAGAACCGGATAAAATCGTCAGCACCGAATGCGGCCCCCGGAACGCTTGCAACCTTGGCTTCATCAAGAAAGTAGTCAGCCATGGCAACTGAATCGCCAATTGTTTTTCCATCAAATGACTTGCCAAAGTATGCCGAGAAGTTTGGAAAGACATAAAAGGCCCCGTTGGGATTCACACATGAGACGCCTTCAATTGATTCCAGGTCCCGGACAAAGAAGTCTCTGCGCGGGAGAAAAGCTTCTTTCATGGTTTCCGGAAAGTCCTGGGGGCCCGTTAATGCAGCGAGGGCGGCATACTGAGCTGGAGCGCTGGGGTTGGAAGTGGACTGGCTCTGGATTTTGTTCATCGCCTTGATTATATGCTCGGGTCCGGCAGAGTAACCTATCCGCCAGCCTGTCATGGCAAAAGATTTGGATACCCCGTTCAGGATAACGGTCTGATCTTTCAGCCTATGGTCGACATCAAGAACATGAGGCAGGCTGCTATCCAGGTAGGTAATGGTTTCGTAGATGTCATCGGTCACAATGAGCCACCCTCTCTCTAAGGCCATTTTGCCGATGGCCTCAAGTGCGTTCCTCGAAAAAAGCGAGCCTGTAGGGTTAGACGGGCTGTTTATCATGATAACACGGGTCTTCTCGGTTGCGTAGCGGCCAAGAATATCAGGGTTAAGGTCGAAATCGTCTTTTTCATCAAGCGGAACGATGACGGGTACACCTCCTGCCAGCTGGACCATGGGAGGATAGGATACCCAGTAGGGTGCAGGGATGAGGACCTCGTCTCCATCGTTGAGCACTGCCTGGAATATGTTGTACAGCCCGTGCTTGCCACCGCAGCAAACCTGGATCTGGTCAGGAGAGTATTCCCACCCATGATCTTTCTTGAACCTGGCGGTTACTGCTTCTCTTAGTTCTGGGATTCCGGGGACAGCAGTATACCTGGTGTGGCCGTCATCGATTGCTTGTTTTCCTGCTTCGCAGACGTGCGGAGGTGTATCAAAGTCCGGCTCCCCCACGCTGAAATTAAGAATATCGGCACCGGCCGCTTTCAGGGCTTTGGCCTTGGCATTGACAGCAAGGGTTGGCGATGGGGCGATCTGGGTTACACGGTTTGCGAGTGCTATACGTTCTGACATTGGTCTGTCCCTTTAAAATAGATACAAAGTAATGGTGTGAATTTGACTTTGCTGTACTTCGTTCGGCAGGTTTTAGCAATATGAAATTGAATGTAAATTGCATGAACATGATATGATCCTTCGAAAAACCATGCCCGGCAAACACTGTCTCTGTTAAGCAACATTTAAATCAACTTGAATACAGCCAGTTAGATAATAATCACCAAATATTGTTGTCATATAGCGACATAAGCAGCTGGCCGGAGACACGATATTTGTTTAATACGACCACATGTGGCGATTATATAAGGTTACTTTTTACGAATTCTTTCAGAACTGAACATTTTTTGCATCGAGATGATTCGCATTTTTTAGCAATAAATTAAACATATAAGTAATACACGCATACAGGTGTGTGTCAGCCTTCTTTATGAAAAGGACTGGTACAACTCTAAACTGGCACGATAGGTGCTATAAAGAGTTGCATGAAATCAAGTGTTCTACAATTTTTTATCCACATTAACAGGAGGTAACAAAAATGAAGAAACTGATCCTAGCAACCATAGCCTGCGCTTTTTTTGCCAGCCCCGTTCTTGCCAGTGAATTCAATGTTGTACAAACAAAAATGCTCGACGAAATAGCTATTAACATGGAAAAATATAATGCTGACGCAGCAAAAATGGATATTCTGGCCCAGAAAAAAGAGTGCACGGAAAAGGCTGCGGATATTGAGGGATTGAAGGTCTGCCTTACTAAATTCCCAACAGAGAAACTGCAGACAGTGTCCAAATAGCTCCCTGGGGACAATGTTTGAGGATTTGACTGTATATGATGATGCGGTCATTCAGGCGGTCTGGAATTTTCCAGACCGCCTTTTTTCTATTCCGGAAGAACAGTCTGACAGGATGGTATTTTTATAAATTGGGTTCCCGGCAACAGGCGCCATATATTCATGATTGCCTGTGCAGAAAAGACTCCTGCCAAGTCATAATCAGGGTTCAGTGTAAACCGGGCAGGGACGTTTCGAATCATAATCCAGGTAGGCCTTGTCGTTCAGTTCAGTGTGACATTCAAGGCAGAGCCCGACCCGTAAAATTCGCCGGAGTTCATCGCCGTTGAAGGGGCGCAGGTTTTTTCTGGACCCATTCTGCAGGGGGGTGCCGTCTATGGTGACAAAGGTGTCAAGCCCAACCGTACGGCCTGATAGTGTATCCACGCCCTGATCAATTGGGTAAAAATACCATTCCCCTCCCTTTTTAGTTACAGTTCCCTCACCCAGGCCGACCGTCTTGGTCGACATGTGACAGTCCCTGCAGGTCCTGCCTTTTTCCTGAGTGGTGTGTGGGTTGATGGCTGCCATGGTGAACCGGTTAAATCCGCCCGTGATATTTCCGTCCTTGTCAATCAGGGTTACCACGTCCTGGCAGCCGGGAGTGACGATAACGACTTTGTCTCCCCAGACAGCAAGCATAGGCTTTTCATACCGAATATAGGAGCGGCCCTCCTCCCACCAGCCTTCAGTTTCTTCAAGGGTGAGTTTGTCAAGGTGGGTTTCCCTCTCGTCACGCTTGGCATGACAGCCATAACACTGCGGCACCCATGTTGAATGACAGGATTCACAGGACATCCGTTTGTGGCCCGGGTAGAAGCATGTTTCCTGTTTGGGCAGGTTAAGGGGATGTTCTTTGTCGTCGAGTTTGCTGACCAGAACAAAACGACCCTCTTTTTCCGAAATATTGTTCACCTGTTTGTTGCGACGTGTCGTGCCGGGTAATGCTGAGTGGCACATTTCACAGCTTATTTCCAGGGCTTCCTCGTAATGGGCATACCTGTTACCGTCCCCCATAATTTCGTCCCTGGTATGGCAGTCAATACAGGTCATCCCTTTGGTATGGTGAATGTCTTCGGCAATTTTCAGATAAAAGCGGTCGCCGGGAAGACGCTGGGACGAGAGCTGCCCTTTCTCATAGGGTGTTCCATATCCCTCGGCCTCAAAAATACCTTTATATGAAATACCTATCCTGCCGCTGCGGTTATGACAACGGATACAGTTGTCCTGGGGCACTTTTTTTACGATAAGAGGATGGGGCTTTTTCTTCTTTTTCCCGTCAACAAACTCTTCTTCATCTTCTTCATCAAAAGATGTGACGGTCATTTCCTGATCACCTTCTGGCTGAATAAAATGACAGGCGGTGCAGCCACCACCCTTTTCATTGAAAAATTGCGGAGCGTCGGGCAGGTCATTCTTCTGTTTCCAGAGATGACAGGTGGCACACAGTTTGCGGAAATAGTCAAGAGCCAGTGACGTTTCTCCGCTTTCCAGCAGTTGTTCAACGGAATAATCTCCGTTCTGGTCCTCAGCTTCTCCCCAGTAATAGAGGAGAGTGGCAAGAATCCCCCTGTTGGTGGCCATCAGGGAGTTTTTTACTTTTTTGATGTCTGCCGGGTGGCAACCCACAATCCCGCAGGTCCTGTCCACTATCCGCAGGTCACCTGGATTGAGAACCATGCCCTTATGGGCCTTGATTTTGTCAATGGTCACGGCATTGCCGAGATGGCAGGGTGAACAACCCACAACCTGGGCGTCATGAGCCTGGTCGAGCTTCTCCTCTTTATGACAGGAAAGACACATCTCCACATAACCGACCGTGGTTACTGAGAGGTTTTCCGGCCTCTTCAGCTTTTTTTCCTTCACAACCAGGTAACCGATCAGGCCGATAATGAAAGGGAGAAAAATTAACGAGGTCAGAATTCTGGCGCCTGGCTTTGACATTATACGTTCCTGAAATTCTGTACTATGGGATAGCGGCGGCCATGGCCGAAGGCCTTGGTGGTAACTTTGATTCCCACAGGAGCCTGTCTGCGTTTGTACTCGTTAATGGTTATCCGCCGGACAACATCATCGACCACTGATTTTTCAAAACCCTGCGCGGTGATTTCGTTAATTGAGAGATGCTGCTCCAGGTACGCGCTCAGGATGGGATCCAGGATTTCATAGGGAGGAAGGTCGTCCTGATCATACTGGTCCGGCTTCAGTTCAGCTGTTGGGGGCCTGGTGATTATCCTGTCCGGAATTACTTCCCGGTCTTTATTTATGAGGCGGGACAGGCCATAGACCATCTGCTTTGGAACATCTGCAAGCACGGCCAGGCCGCCGCTCATATCACCGTAGAGAGTGCAGTAGCCGACAGCCATTTCCGACTTGTTGCCGGTTGAAAGAAGCAGGTTGCCGAACTTGTTGGACAGTGCCATGAGCAGGTTGCCGCGTATCCGTGCCTGGATGTTCTGTTCAGTGACATCTTCTGACAGTTCTTTGAAAAGAGGATCAAGGGCATTTCTGTACGCTTCCATTGAGGAGCTGATTTCAATAATCTCGAAGCTGCAGTTCAGGTTTTCCGCCAACTGTCTGGCATCATCAACACTGGCCCTTGAGGTGTAAGGGGACGGAAGGGCAACTGTCAGGACATTTTCCGGGTCGAGGGCCCGGCAGGCAATGGCTGCGGTAACCGCCGAGTCGATGCCGCCGGAGAGGCCGATAACTGCAGACTTGAAACCGGTTTTGTGCAGGTAGTCACGGACTCCCAGGATAAGGGCGTCAAGTACCAGGGCGGTGGAGTCCTCTGGCTCAGGGGAGGAGTTCTCTGCCTGCCAGGTTGAGGAATCGACGATGAGCATTGCCTCTTTAAAGCCCGGCGCTGTCCCACCAGTATTCCCTTGGGCGTTAATGACCATGGAATGTCCGTCAAAAACAAGGGAATCCTGACCGCCGGTCTGGTTTACATAGAGAAGGGGCAGGTTATATTTCCTGCAAAGAGAGGAAAACAGGGTAAAGCGTTCCCCTATTTTACCATGATAATAAGGAGAGGCTGATATGTTGATAAGGCAGTCCACAGGCATTTCATTTTCCTGGAATAGCATCTCTACGGGATCTACAGGGTATTGCCGATCCTCATACCAGATATCCTCGCAAATTGTCAGTCCCAGGTGAATGTCATTAAAAATACAGGTCGTAGAGGATTCGCCGGGCTGAAAGTACCTGGTTTCATCAAATACATCATAGGTCGGCAGGAGCTGTTTCCTAGCTGTACTAAGCACTTTGCCGTTTTCCACAAGTATTGCTGAATTATGGAGTGGTTTGCCCGGCCCTGGCCTCTGCTCTATGACGCCAAGTATCGCACCGATCCCTCTGATCCTGCCAATAAGCTGCTGCAGGCAGCTGTTGTGAGCATTGAGAAAATCAGATCTTTCAAGCAGGTCCTGAGGAGGATATCCGCTCAGGCTCAGTTCCGGGAATATAACCAAACCGCATCCCTTATCCCTGGCTTTGTTTATCCAGTCAAGGATCATCGAACTGTTGCGGGCAAAATCTCCGATGACAGGGTTGGTTTGAATGAGTGCTATTTTCATGTGCAGCGAGAGTTGATGATAAGTTAGAGGTAAACGTTGCCGTTATTTTGCTTAAAATGCAAGCAAAATGGTCCCGATAAGTATCAGGGCTTCGAGGAAATGATCAGCGGCTTGCATTCCATGAACCGGTTGAACCTATTCCTTGTTAAAGGATTTTTCAAACTGAAGAAGTTTTTGCTTCAGGTCCAGGCCACCGGCGTATCCCGTAAGGCTTCCGTCTGATCCGACAACTCGATGGCAGGGGACCACCAGGGAGAGGGGATTTGCATTGGCAGCTCCTCCTACTGCCCTTGCTTTATTGTGGTCTCCCAATTTGCGGGCGATTTCGCCGTAGCTGAGGGTCTGTCCATAGGGGATATTTTTGATAATTCTCCAGACCCGTTTTTGAAATTCTGTCCCGTCAGGAGACAACGGCAGGTCAAATGTAAATCTCTTCCCTTCTGTATATTCTTTGATTTGCTGAGCTGCAGTTTGCAGAACAGAATGTTCTCCTTTGATTTTTTCACCTTTTGTCTGGCTGGATTGAGCGGCTCCAGGCAGGATGATTTGCGTAAGTCCCTGTTCGTTTGCCATCAGGGTAATTGGGCCGATACCTGTCTGTACTGTAATGGAATTTGTCATTTTAGTTATTCCTGTCATATGAAAATATAAAAACGAGCCTTTGTAGGGACATTCAAGTCAGACTCTTCTGTGCCGGTATTTTTCTTGATCTGTTCACAAGGATTCATGAATTGGAAATAGCCTTCATGAAATCAAGCCAGATCGGGGCTGCTGTTTCTCCCCCGGTGGCTTTTTTGCCAAGTGACTCTGACCTGTCGTATCCCACCCAGACACCAGTGGTGACCTCCGGGGTATATCCGATAAACCAGGCATCACGGTTGTTGTCCGTTGTACCTGTTTTCCCAGCGCTGTGCGGAATCCCCCGGGCTTTTGTTCCTGTTCCTCTTTTGATGACATCCTGCAGAATTGTTGATACCTGCAATGCGGTGGTGGTTTTAATCACCTCTTTTTTCGCACTTCTGGGAACCACAAAACTACGGCCAAGTCGATCCCGAATACCTTTAATAGCGACAGGAGGAGCAATTTTGCCGAAGTTCGGGAACATGGTATACGCACCGGTCATTTCCAGCAGGGATACCGGGGAAGCACCGAGAGCAAGAGTCAACTCAGGCCGGAGGCGGGAACTGATGCCGGCATTTCTGGCAAGCTGAATGACAGTTTGTATTCCAGTTTTCTGCAGCAGTTTGATTGTTACAATATTGCGGGAAAATATGAGGCCGTCAGCAAGTGTGGTCGGACCGAAATACCTGTTACTGTAGTTTTTGGGCTTCCAGAATGAACCATCAGGATTTTTTATGGAAAAAGGGGCGTCGTCTATAACGTGATCCGGTGTAAACTCTTTTTCAAAAGCGGCGGCAAAAACTAAAGGCTTAAAGACCGAGCCTGGCTGCCTTTTTGCCTGGACAGCGCGGTTAAAGGGACTTGTGTTGAAATCATTCCCACCTACCATTGCCATAATGTGACCTGAATTGGAGTCAATGGCAACCAGTGCCCCCTGAGGAGTTTTCCGCTTATCTGCCTTTTTTTGAACCTGCTTCGTACCGTGGACAACTGCCTGCACAGCTTTGGTCTGCATCGAACTGTCGAGGGTAGTTGTAACAATCAGTCCTTTGTGGAGCAGCTCACGGGCACCGAATTTATTTTCAAGCAGGCTGCGGACATATTGGGTGAAATAGCCGTTCATTTTTTTCTGTTTTTTTCTGTCACTGAAATGTAATGGCCGATTATAGGCATCTCTTGCCGCGTCAGGTTTGATTATCAGCTCCTCAGCCATCCGGTTCAGGACATAACGCTGCCTGGCCTGGGCCTTTTTGAAATGTTTAATGGGCGAGTAACGGCTGGGAGACTGAGGCAGGCCGGCAAGAAGGGCGATTTCCGAAAGGTTAAGCCTGGACGAGGTTTTGCCGAAATAGGTTCGGGCTGCAGCTTCAACCCCGTACGCGCCTTCACCCAGGTAGATCTCATTCAGGTAAATAGAGAGGATGTCTTCCTTGCTCAGCATCTTGTCCAGGCGGTACGCGAGTATGGCCTCCTTGACCTTACGGAAATAGCTTTTCTCCGGGGTAAGCATGAGCGCTCTGGTTACCTGCTGGGTAATGGTACTGCCGCCCTGACTGCGGCGGCCTGATTTGAGGTTGTTGATGAAGGCGCGGAATATGGACCAGACATCAAGTCCTCCGTGTTCCCAGTAACGACCATCCTCGGCCGCGACAAAGGCCTGTGGCACAAGGGGGTGTATTTCGTCATACCCGAGGACAATCCTGTTCTGCTCATAGATGGCGTCAACAAAATTTCCCCGGCGGTCAAGGAGGGTGGTGGTCACCAGAGGCCGATAGTCATCGACGCTTCTTATATCTGGTATGTCGAGGGAAAGAAACCAGGCCAGTCCACTGCCGATGCACAGGGTGACAAGACCGGCTATAACCAGGAGGAAGGTGATAATATCGTTGTGGTTCCTGGTCCGCCTGCGAACCGGTTTTTTTCTTGTCGCCTTTTTCGGAGTGTTTTTTCTGGCAGCCACGTTAAGAGTAGTTAGTTATAAGTTCGTATGAGGTTTACGGATGCGGTTGAAGCTCACTTATTGTATATTTCTTTTTTAATCAAGTCATGATTGGTGGAAACTCTAATATTATATTAAAGTTAATAAGATCTAGTTTACCAGTTCATTTTTTTGCTTGCCCAAAGAAAATGAACCAGCAGTGAATCGGCGAAAGAAAAGGCACCTGTGCCTCTCGCCGTGTAGAATAACACTGCTGGTCCTTTGGACTTACTAGTGCTCCTCTAAGCTGTCGGGAATTTGTAAATTCGCTCTGCTCAAACAATATAAATTCCTTGATCGGCTTCTTCTGCCTTGCTCAGCAAGTGTCAATGGGAGTCGTAATGAACAAGTTTTTTTTTAATTGCAATAGCAGGAGCCTCTAGGCTCTATTATTTACATTTAATAGAAACATATGTCCCGAATTAGAATCCTTTCAGATCACCTTGCCAATCAGATTGCCGCGGGCGAGGTTGTTGAGCGGCCGGCCTCAGTTGTCAAGGAATTGGTGGAAAACAGTCTTGATGCAGGGGCAACCCGTATTTCTGTCCAGATTGAAGGCAGCGGAACCAGGCTGATCAGGGTGGTAGATAACGGGCAGGGGATGGTAGAGGATGACGTCCTGCTCTCCATAGAAAGGCATGCCACCAGCAAGCTCAATGATGAGAGCAGGCTTGACGAAATCGGGACCCTTGGTTTTCGTGGTGAGGCTTTGCCCAGTATAGGTTCGGTATCAAGACTGACGCTCTTGTCCCGTCCGCAAAACAGGGAGACGGGAACCAGGGCGGAGATACGTTACGGGAGGCTCCATGGGGTTCACGAGGATGGCTGTGCCGCAGGGACCATTGTTGAGGTGCGGGGTCTTTTCGGTAATGTACCGGCCAGGAAGAAATTTCTCAAGTCTTCCAGGACAGAGCAGTACCATATTGAAGAGGTTGTCCGTAACCATTCTCTGGCCCATATGCATACGGCTTTTTCTGTTACGGTTGACGGGAGGTCTGTCCTGGATCTGCAGGTAGCTGACGATCATGAAAAAAGGGTTCGGGATGTATTCCGGTATCGGGAGGAGCAGCTGCTTTTTGTCGATACCCTGTCAGATCATCCTGAAAGTATGCACATCAAAGGCTATATTCTGCCGCCGGAACTCGCCTCTTCAAGAACCAATAAGCTTCGCATCCTGGTAAACGGACGTCCGGTTAAGGACAAAATGGTTCGTCATGCAGTAGTGGAAGGATTACATGGCTTTCTGATGAAGGGACAGTCGCCCTCCGGAGTGATATATATCGAACTTCCCGCTTCGCAGATTGATGTCAATGTACATCCGGCCAAGCATGAAATCCGTTTTCGCCGTTCCCAGGATATTCACCGGAATATTGTTCAGGCCGTGAGTACATCTATGAGAGGGTATCAGGACGAGGTTCGTTCGGAAATTTTTACCGTGCCTTCCTCCTCCCCTGCACCAACAGTTCGTGAGCCTTTATTGGGAGTTGAAGCAAGAGGTCTCAACGCACCTGAAGTTTCCCGGCTGCCGAATTACAAAACGTCTCCGGTTTCAGCAGGCCATACCACATTCCATAAGGAAAAATCGGCCGAATCGGAAGCTGACTTCCAGGCAAGGCCCCATCCTCCGGAACCGGTTCTGAACAAAGAGCAAGGCGAAGTGGTTGCGGATTTCTCAGGTTTAAAAATCGTTGGTCAGCTTTTTCACCTCTACCTCCTCTGTGAAAGAGATGAGCAGTTTGTCGTCATTGATCAGCATGCGGCACACGAGAGAATACTTTACCAGCAGCTTCGAAGCGCTTACCAGGAACAGGAAATTCCCCGACAGGGCCTGATGTTTCCAGTCACCGTGGAGGTCACCCCTGATCAATCGGAATCCCTTGAAAAGTACAGAAAGGATATCGAGGCACTTGGTATCACAGTAGAGCATTTTGGAGAGGCCACCTGGGTGGTCAAGTCCATTCCGGCCGTAGTTGGATATCTCGAACCGGCGGAACTGTTAATTGAAGCTCTTGAAAAACTAAGCTCGGGCAGCAGCCGGAAAGCTGCAGGTATTTCCGACCGGGTAGATTACCTGCTTTCTTCAATGGCGTGCAAGGCTGCGGTCAAAGCTGGAGACAAACTGGCACCGGAGGAAATGCTTGAACTACTGGTACAGATGCAGGCCAGTGAATATTTTTCGCATTGCCCCCATGGCCGCCCGGTAATCAAGGTGTTCACAAAGCGCGAAATTGAAAAATGGTTTCACAGAGTATAAACCAGAAACATCTACTCCATCAATTCCAGCATGTAACAATATGATCTATCGTCGCTTCGGAAAAACAGAGCTTCAGCTTCCAGTCCTGTCCGCAGGCTTTATGAGGGCCATGCATTCATGGAAAGATCTTCCAGACAAGGATATACCGGAAACGAGCCAGAAGAAACTGGAAACAGTTGTTGAAAGAGCTTTTGATCTCGGCATTAACCATTTTGAGACAGCCCGTGGATACGGAACTTCAGAAAAACAGCTCGGTAAGGCTTTAAGGAAATATGAAAGAAACAGCTATGTTGTCCAGACCAAGGTCCCCCCTTCGGATGATCCGAACGCGTTCAGAAAGGAGTTTGAACAATCTCTGGATCACCTGGGTCTTGAGCATGTGGATTTGCTGGCAATCCACGGGATTAACGATTATCGCTCATTTTGGCAGGTTTGCAGGGAAAATGGCTGCCTGAATGTTACCCGCAAACTCCAGGATGAAGGGATGGTAGGGCATGTAGGCTTTTCCGGCCACGGGCCGCCCGAGGTAATTCTTGAAGCCCTGCGCCATGAACAGGACGGAGGTTTTGATTACCTCAATATCCACTGGTATTATATAAACCAGGTCAACTGTGCGGTGCTTGATGAAGCTGCCTCAAAAGACTTGGGAGTGTTTATTATCAGCCCGACCGATAAGGGGGGAATGCTGCAAAATCCTCCGAAAAAACTGAAAACCCTCTGCCAGCCGCTTTCGCCGATGCAGTTTAATGATCTTTACTGCCTCAGTCGGCCGGACGTTCATACGATCAGTGTGGGTGCGTCCCACTCTGCTGATTTTAATGAGCATGTCACTGCGGTTGATTTACTGGATACATCTCATGAATTGGTTTCAGCAATTGATCGCCAATTGCGGGAGGCGATGCTGAAGGAAACAGGTTCTGCAAGGCCAGAAGGTTTGTGGGAAAAGTTTCCTCCATGGCTTGAAACACCCGGCTATATAAACATTCGTTTTATTCTGTGGCTGTATAATCTAGCCAGAGGGTGGGATCTGGTTGAATACGGCAGGAGCCGTTACCGTAAGCTCGGCGTCCAGCCGGAGTGGGTTCCTGGGAACAACGCGGCCCTGGCCGGGCAGTTTGATTTCGGTCCCGTCGCGGAGAATTCCGGGATGAGGGAAGATGTACTTTTAAAGCAGCTAAAGAGTGCTCATAAGCTGTTAGCATGAAAATGAATGCAGACCATGAACAGATGATTTTCTGAACAACCGGTTCTTGGGCCCAGCAATGTATTCATTTGAATTTTGGCAAGGATGAGATAAACATACAATATGGAGCAAGGCCATTCATCATCTATTTCCTGTTCGGGAATCCGTCTTTTTGTTCTCTATGTATTATGTTTTGCTACGGTTGTCTGCTATGTCAATATGTTCCAGTTCTGGGCCTGGCTGAGCAAACAGCTGGGGCCCGGCCTCCTGGTTAAACTTCTGCCCATTATTGTGACCGTTGCTGTTCTGATGGTTATCGGCTCCCGCTTCGTCAATCGAGTCAATCGCGGCTACCGGATCAAGTTTCTTTTTCTGGGCCTCGGTATTGTCGGAGCATTTTTTTCCCTGGCCATCCCTGACCCGCACGTGCCGATCAAACGGATACACGTTGCAGAATATATCATCCTTTCCTTTCTCGTCCGCTATACACTGAGCTACAGGCTGCAAGGGACAAGCCTTACCCTGTTTACAGCCCTGGTAACCATACTGTTCGGGGTGCACGACGAGATGCTGCAGGGGCTCCATTCACTGCGTTATTACGGGTGGAGGGACATTATTGTGAACGGCTCGGCAGGATTGAGCGGTGCCCTGCTGGGACACGGTCTGTTATGTTTTGAAGGACCGGGTAATTCTCAGACTGCCGGCCATAATAGACAGGTGCTCACCGCAGCGATTGTTGTCCTTTACATTCTCCTGGCAGCAGCAGTTGCCGCACACGTTGTTTTCATTTACCAGCAGCGGGGCAGCCAGTTCAACTATCCTTCTCTTCTCCCGCTGACAGGTGTGTGCCTGCTGATTGGCGGTCTGTATCCGGAAATTGTATTGAATTCGTATAAGCATCATGGCCTGCAGGCTGTATTCTGGCTTTCATTAGGCCTGTTGGCATATCCGCTGATTGCAAATCTTGTTGGAATGGAATTCATCTGAGGGCAGGAATAATCTACATGCACAGAAAAGAATTCGACCCTTTCCAGGACCGGTTGAGCCGGGACATCCGTAATGATTTATCAAAAACCCTGCCCGAAGTTCTTGAAAAGCGGGACATGGAAACAGCAAGGGATGTTGCCGGGCGCTATCTAAATGATGATCCTGCTCCCTGTTATGTGGACTATATTCAGGCCAGATTGGCCGCCTATGAAGATTGTCTGGAGGAAATCCAAAAGGGATCGGATGATTTTTTCCGGCGGGCCCTGGTCTTGTGGGACAGGAAATTATTTTTTGAAGTGCATGAAGTACTGGAAAATGCCTGGATCAAAAAAGAAGGTGAGGAAAAACTTGTTCTGCAGGCAATGATACGGGCTGCAGGAGTGTATATCAAGATGGAATACGGGTATACTGATTCGGCCAGAAAGATTGCCAGACGGGCAATTCCGATCCTGGAACAATACAGAAATTATCTTGTTGATTATTTTGACCCCGGTGAACTGTTGCTCTCCTTGAAGGATCTTCGCAGAAGTCCCCCAGTCTTACTTGCTTCTTCCCGGAACAAAGTAAGATAATCTGAGCTGATTAGCACCAACCAGCAAACAACGCTGAACAGCGTATTGTAAAAAGTTATGAAGAGTGTGTAAAAAACAATACATTTGATAAATTACGTTAAAACACTATATAATGAAAAAAATTCATACTTGTTAAGTCATCGTTAACGTGTTCATTTCAGGAGGGGAGAATGATTTGGAGGCGATATTCAACAGTTTTTCTGACATGCATGATGCTCGCATCGGCTTCTTCAATTGATGCAGAAGATACCGGTCAGGCATCAGATTCCTTACCTTCTTTCGGGCAGAGCGATTCATCCAGCACTCTTTTTAAAAAGGAAATAAAGAGCCGCACCAGCCGTTTTCAAGTACGAGGAACAGCCACTGATAGAAAGTATACCGGTACCGATGAGGGTACCTTTGGTTTTGAGGCACTTTTCGGCCACTTTTTTTCCCCTGAAGTAGACCAGTATAGCGGGTATTACTTACTATCCGGCAAGCTCGAAAGTGATAACCGCCAGCGATTCAACGCAACCCTTGCGTACTTTCCGCCTAAAATTGGCGGTGAAGCCAAAATGACCTACAGGTTGCTCCACGCGGAAGTCCGCGATAACCTGCCGTCAACTGGAGAGTTTGATGAAGGTGCCATCGAGCAGGGGCTGGGGATATACTATAAAAAGCGGTTCAACATCCTGCTGAAGGAATTTAATTTTAATTATGCCTATACGCAAATGGGTGAAGAAAGCCTGGTAACCGGGCCTTTCAATTTCGACTCCCCGGATGCCTGGGAACAGTCAAATATTGTGACTGGCTTTGGAGACATTCAGACACACAATGCCCTGGTTGAGTTTGCGGCCGGCAATGACGGAGTGGACAACCATGTAATAAAAGGGTACCGCCTGGACCTGGGCGGCGGCTACCAGAGTGTAACATACGACGAATTTTACACTATTCCTGAAATAACCGATGAAGGGTTTTCAGGATTTGCCGAATTGAAGGTCTGTACTCCATTAGGCATTCTTAAAGGAGGATACCGGGACGCGCAATCGGCAAACATTGCTTTTGGTGGGTATCAGCTCGGCGGGATCGAACTGTATTACAGGCATATTGATTATCCGTATGCCAGTGATGAAGAGATAATTGGCATTGCTTTTACCCTGGACCTGTTTGATATCGGCTCAGCCTTTGACCGGAGGTGCCGGCCGTTTTTTTACAGCTCCGATACCGGATACACCAATGTAAACCAGATGGGACATATTAATCGCCTCGAATCCGATGAGTTTACAGCCAAAAAAGTCAATGAGTTAAAGGAAGGGGTATACCGGGTGGATAAGACACAGCTCCAGGGCAATTTCCGTATTGATACTGATGAGTCGGGTGAACCGAAGCTTTGTGCCGTCACGTCATGTTCCCAAGTCAATATCCAATC
The DNA here is from genome assembly GCA_947259225.1 of uncultured Desulfobulbaceae bacterium. Classification (GTDB taxonomy): domain Bacteria; phylum Desulfobacterota; class Desulfobulbia; order Desulfobulbales; family Desulfobulbaceae; genus UBA10518. Next base: position 69,588 of record CAMYLK010000002.1, read on the forward strand.
AGTTGTACCTTCATATGCGAACAACGCTGTCACAATTGGCGGACCAGATAACAGAGAAATATGTATGAATCTTAAATATCTTGGAGAGTCACTGCAAACTCAGCAAACAGTCGTGGTAACTGCAAATGACAACTGTTGCGGGGATACACAGGTGATGGCGAATGTAACTCCAGGATCCCTGTATTTAGATAATGCTATTGTTCAGGAGGGTGTTGGGTGTGTTAAGCCAGAAGTGCCAGAAAATATACCTCCACCGAATATACCTCCACCGAATGTACCTCCGCCAACTCCGGCATGTAGTAAGAGTCTTGGAGAAACCTGTTCGTTTACTTTCGAATGTTGTCCTGATTTTGGCGTTCCACTGACGTGCCAGGATGGTGGTAATAATATTAAGATATGTAGTTTACCTGTAGTTACACCTTGACAGGTATTTTGCTCTTCTGAGGATTGAGGTAGGAGAAGAAAACCTGACCCGGGGATCAGGTTTTCTTCAAACTTTATTCTTCTTCCTGTAAATCGCTTCCCATGTCTACTATACCCATAATTCCCTTCAGTTCGTCACCGGAGATTTTTTCTTTGTCCAGGAGGATCTTGACGGCTTTTTCAAGAGTGTCTTTCCTCTCCTTGAGGATATCCAGGGCAACCTGATACTGTTCATCGATAATCTTGCGCACCTCCTCGTCAATCATGTGGGAGGTCTCATTACTGTATTCGGCCGCCGCATGCAGACCGGGCTGCAGGAATTGAGCGGTGGGGTCGCCCTTGAGGTACACCTGGCCAAGCCGTTCACTCATGCCGTATTCTATTACCATGGAGCGGGCAATATCTGTAGCCTTGGCAAGGTCGTTATGCGCACCGGTTGATATCTCGTTAAAAACCGTCAGCTCTGCCGCTCTACCGCCAAGAAGGATGGCAATTTTATTCAGTAGTTCGGTTTTGCTCAGCAGGTACCGGTCTTCAGTTGGCAGCTGCATGGTATACCCGAGCGCGGCAATTCCTCTGGGGACAATGGTTATTTTCTGTACCGGATCTGTATCAGGCAGGGACATGGAGACAATGGCGTGGCCGAGTTCGTGGTAGGCTACGATGTTGCGTTCCTTGGGATTGATCAGACGGTTTTTCTTTTCCAGACCTGCTATTAGCCGTTCAACCGCCTCCTCGAACTGGGCCATTTCCACCTTGTCATTCTTGGCGCGGACGGCAAGCAGGGTGGCCTCGTTCACAAGGTTGGCAAGGTCTGCCCCGACCATGCCGGCAGTCATGGATGCCAGCCGGTCAATGTCCAGGTCACCCACCTTTTTGACTTTTTTCAGGTGAACTTCAAGGATTTTTTTCCTGCCATCCTTGTCCGGCCGGTCGACCAGGACCTGGCGGTCAAATCTGCCTGGACGAAGCAGAGCCGGGTCAAGGACTTCGGGCCGGTTGGTCGCGGCCATGAGGATAACCCCGATGTTGGAGTCGAAACCGTCCAGTTCTACCAACAGCTGGTTCAGGGTCTGTTCACGTTCATCGTGTCCGCCATACCCTCCTATTCCACGGGCCTTTCCCAGGGCATCAAGCTCATCAATAAAGATGATGCAGGGAGAGTTCTTTTTGGCTTCTTCAAAAAGGTCGCGAACACGCGCTGCTCCCAGACCGACGAACATCTCCACAAATTCAGAGCCGCTTATGCTGTAGAAGGGGACATTGCTCTCACCTGCAACAGCCTTGGCGAGCATGGTTTTGCCTGTGCCGGGCGGACCAACGAGGAGCAGCCCCTTGGGCATCAGGCCACCGAATTCGGAAAACTTGTCCGGGTTTTTCAGAAAGTCGATAACCTCTTCCAGCTCTGCCTGGGCTTCCTCGACCCCGGCGACATCTTCGAAGGTTAATCCTGTGTCTTCCTGTTTATAAATTTTGGCCTTGCTTTTACCCAGCGACATGAAGCCCGGCTGCTGAGGCATCATTTTTTTCATCAGGAAAAACCAGACCCCGAGAAAGATAAAAACCGGCAATATCCATGAGAGGATATCCCGGATCAGAGTGGATTCAATTGTTCCGGAATATTTGACATGGTGCTTGTCAAGGAGCTTGGATGTTTCCGGATCGACCCTGATGGTTTTGAAGTATACTTCTCTTTCACTCTCTGTTTCAGGATTCAAACGCCCCTGGATCTGGTTTTCCGAAACGGCAACCTCGGCAATTTTTCCCTGTTCAAGGTAGATCACGAATTCGCTGTAGGGGATGGTCTTTACAGCAAACGAGGTGGCAAGGTAGTTCTGCGTCAGCAGAACAAGCCAGATGCCTATGATAAAGTACCAGATGGAAAATTTATGGTGCTTTTTCATCTGTTTCAAAATGTGCCTCACCTTCTTGATTTTCCGGGACCTCTTCGATCAGTTCTTCAACATGTCCCTGGTGCTTGTCGACGACCTCCTGGTTTACACTTTCAGCTTTCTCCTGTTGATTTTGAAGATTCTCAGCAATAACCGGAACAGGGAATGCTTCTGGGGGAATCGCCTTTTCAGCGGCCCTGATAACCTTGCCGGAAAACTCTCCACCCATGGTAGGAATTTTTTCATGGCCGAGGATGAGCTGCACTACTTCCCGTGCTTCGATTTTGTCTGCTGGGGCTGAGGGAACATATGACCTGTTGTTGTCCTCGATCTGGTTGATCAGGTTACTCTTGATCAGTTTTGCTGTGATTTCAAGTATGTCCCCTGGCATATCAGCCTCATTTGCTTTGACCAGGTCGTCAAAGGTAGTCTGTTTTTTCATGCCGAAATTCGCGTAAATCGTGTTGAGAATATCAAAGGCGAGCTGCAGATTTCTCTGGGGAGAGACCCCTGAACCGGGAAGATGGTACATGTTCCTGTTCTGTATCGCATAGGCCAGAGAGGCTCCGAGGAGTATGAAGGTCCAGCCAAGCTGCACCCAGACAAGAAAGAGCGGTACCGTGGCAAAAGAGCCGTAAATGGCGTTGTACTTGGCAACACCGATCTGCAGGATAATATAGATTTTCTGGACGAGGAACCAGAAAAAGCCCGCGAAAATCGCACCGATAAAAGCTGCCGAAGTTTTGACCTTGACGTTGGGGAAAAAGAGGTACATGACCATGAGCGAGAGAATTACAAAAAGAAATGGCAGAAATTTAAGCATCATTGTAACTGCCCACTCAGAGGGGATCACGGTGTTGAGGTGGGCCATTATTTTAGGAGACTCAATGATAGCATCTCCTGCCAGTGCAACGTTGATGGAAATCGGCAGTAGAATGAGCAGGGCCAGGTAATCCATTATTTTACGGAAGATCGATCTGCCCTTCTTGGTATGCCAGATCGCGTTCATGGCACTTTCAATGGTGCTCAAGACAAGGACAACGGTCAACAGAAGACCAACGATACCAAATGCCCCAAGTGCAGCGAAATTTGTCTGGTCGACATAATCAAATATAGTGTCAACAGCATTGCGGAGGTGAGTGGTCAATGATTCGGAAGTCTTCTGCTCGGTAACGGGGTACTGTGTTGCAGGATTTTCCGGCCGGGACTGATCTTCGCTGGTCGGAAATTCATCTTCAGCCGGCTCTTTGTTATCAAGGTCTGGTTGAAACTGACCGTCTACTCTTTCTGCGTGTTTTACGGCCTGCTGTTGTTCAGGCTCAAGCTGATCAATAAATTTATAGGCGGCAACCCGCAGCTGATTATCACTGCCCATACCTTTAAGCAGAGCAGTGCTCATAGCCAACATGGGTACCATTGAGAGCACTATCGTATAGGTGAGGGCCGAGGCACGAAGTGATATTGCTGTTTCGGAAAATTCGTGGATTATAATAAAAAAAATTCGAAACCAGCTGCGCAGGATTGCAATCGGCCTGCTTTCACCGGGCTTGAATCTAAAGGCCCAATGCCTGATAATTCCGGCTTTGCTGCCGTTTATTTCAACTGTGTTTCCAGGATTTTTGTCGGTCATAAGGTAACCAGTTTGTTTAAAAAAAAATCGGAGAATCAATCTCTATAGTAATTAAATATGTAATAGCCTACGAGAATTATTTCCCGAATATATATTTCACTAATCACGAACTGCAAAGTTATGTCAATGCTTTTATAAGCATAGCGGGTGTATCAGCGGGGTTTGCTTTTGGATTTGCCTTCCAGGATAACAATATTTGCACTGCTCGCCATGGTTGTTCTGCCGGGAATTTTGAGTTTCTGGCCAATACGGATGGTAGCACGCTTATTAAGACCATTAGCCTCTATGAGCTCGGAGACAGAAATGGAGTACCTGCGCGCGATGACTCCTGCCGTGTCGCCACGGCGGACAACATACACATCGTCTCGAACCTGTTCAGAGCGGTAGATGCTCGAAGGTATAGCTGCCGCAAGGTCTCGAGTACGGTCGCTTGCCGGCAGCCTGACAAGATAATTTTTTGGAATATATTTTTTACCGGCAAACACGGATTTTCTCAACGCCGGGTTCAGGCGTGAGAAGTCCTCCTTGTAAATCGAGAAATACCTGAGGAGGTCCGGTGCACTTGCATAGCCGTTCATGCGGACAGAAATCGTTGCTTCCGGCCGGTCAACAATGATGGATTTATCAGTCTCAAGCCTCTGGGCCACACGTAACGCGGCAAGGAATTCCGGGTAAAAATTTCGAGAGGCAAATTTAAACAGTCTGGTTTTGTGGGTATTGAATATCTTCTCATAGTTTCCCATTTTCTTTTTTGCCCTGAGCATACCAGAGCGGCCGTAATTATAAGCAGTAACGGCAAGAGGCCAGGAGCCAAGGATTTCGTAATTTCCTTTCAGGAAAGCAGCAGCTGATTTTGTTGAAAAGTAGGGGTCGTACCGTTCATCAACTACATTGTTAATGGTCATATACTCCCTGCCGGTCGACCTGGTGAATTGCCATAGGCCTGTCGCTCCGGCTTTGCTGTGGGCATCCGGATTAAACGATGATTCAACATGCGGGAGGTAGGCTAGTTCAGGGGGCAGGTTGTATATCCTGAAAATCTTTTTAATGGTCGGCATGTACGCGCCTGACCGGATAACACCATTCAGGAAGCGGTCCTTCTGTCCTATCTGCAGTCGAATGTTATTCCTGGCTTTGTTGAATCCCTGTTGGCTGTAACGGGGAAAGAGGTCTGCTACTCTCTTTTCCTCTTCGGTGGCTGGTTTTTTACCTGAGGCCAGATCTGTAAGGATTTTTTTGTAACGCTGCCGGGCGAGTTTGATCATCCTCTTGTTTGTTCGCGCGGCACCCCTTGTGTTCCAGTCAACAAGGTCAACTACCGTGTACACAATCGCAAGGTTGTCTTTATCATGAAGAATGCCCTGTCTGGTAGTGTAGCGACTGTATACATCCTCCCAGAAAAGAACATTTGTCCTGATACTTGGATATATGGGAAACATTTCATCTGCATCACCCCGGACAGCCAAAGAAAGAAAGGCAATGGCCAGAATTAGGGAGAAATACAAGTATTTATTTTTACCAGGAAAATACATCAGCTGGATAATGCCCGCATGGATATTGGTTGTCCTGGTGAGTAGATTATTTTTCTACCACCAGGTAAAGTATTATGTTCAGATGATTGTATCATATTGTTTGAGACATTGTTAACTGAAATCAAAGAAGAAGAGAGTGTTGCTGATGTATGAGCCAATTGTCGGTACCCTCGGTTATATTCTTTCGCCGGACAGGAAGGATACACTGCTTGTTTATCGGAACAGGCGCCCCGGCGATCATCACCTGGGAAAATATAACGGACTTGGTGGTAAGTTGAGACCTGATGAAGATGTACTGTCATGTTTACTGAGGGAAATCAGGGAAGAGTCAGGTATCCGGTGCGAGGAAGTTGAATTGCGCGGTACAGTCAACTGGACTGGTTTTGGTCCGAACGGGGAGAATTGGCTGGGCTTCATATTCCTTATAACGGAATTTTCCGGTTCGCCGTTTGAAGCCAATGAAGAGGGTGAGCTTGGGTGGCATCCAATAAAATCTCTGGACACGTTGCCGATGTGGGAGGGAGACCGCTATTTTCTTCCCCTGGTATTTGATTATGATCCCCGTCAATTTCATGGGTATATGCCCTATAAAAACAGTAAACCGATCGACTGGCACTACACCAGAATGTAAGTCCTGAATCTGTGACAGAGAATCGTTTGTTTATTACTTTTTGTGATCCTGACACTGTATTACAAGAGCCTATAATGTTAATTATTGAGAATGATGTTTATCGTTTGCAGGAATAAATGAGCACCTTCCTTGACGTTGCAGCCAGGCTTGCGCTCCCGGTCCATGATAATTGGCAATGAAAATCCTTGCGCTCCGTGAATGGGCTCAGTATAGTTACAATACAAAGAATGAGTTTCTTTAATTTCAGATAGTTACAGCTTTTTATGAATTGTGTGGAAAGGAGTGAAAATGGAAAATAACGCAGAGCTTGTTCGCCTGGAACAGTTTGTCGACAAACTGCTTGGAAAGTATAGAAAGCTGCAGGAGATGTATGCAGTGCTGGAAGCGACCCTGGAGGAGCGAAACTCCGAATGTGTAAATCTGCAGGAACAGCTTTCTGAATTACGCACTGAACGTAAAACGGTCGGTAAGAAAGTAACCGGGCTTATTGATCGGATTGAGAAGTGGGAAGTTGAACTCGAAGAAGTAGAAGAAGAGGTGATCCCTGAAGATGAACTGGAAGGTGTCCAGGGAAACCTTTTTAAAGGTGACGCCGAAGCTGCCAAGTAAGGGGCTGGTACTCAGCGATATTACGATATACGTGCTGACAAGGGAGTAACCGGGGAGATCAATGGAACGCAGGGTGCGATTCAACCTGTATGGTCAGGAATTCTCTTTTTATACCGATGCCTCTGAAGAGGAGGTGGAGCAGGTCATTAATATGGTTCGCGCTGAGTTGGATGAAGGAAACCAGGGGATTCGTACTTCTTTGCCATCAAATAAGATGCTAGTCCTCGGCTGTTTGAAGATAGCCGCAAAGTATGTTCAGCTTGAAAACGAATATGACCGTTTCCGGAATAAACAGGACGAGTCTATAGACAAGCTGATAGACAGGGTTTCTTCAAGCATGGAGAGCGATAAACCACTGAAATAATACTTTGCTTTTGTTGTTATTTTGCTATAGTATTGAATTAGATAGAAATATATTTTCCCTGCGCTGTTGGTGATCAGCGGGGTATTGAGCCAAACACTCTTGATTAGGGCGTATCCTCTGGCGGCTAATGGAAATCTTCATTGATTACCTGCGGCTGACATGATTTTGCCCACCTAATTTTTTTTAGGTTTAATCATTTCGTTGACACGGCAGGGTGGGGATTTTAGGAAGTCCAGCAGGCGTAACTGCTGTTTTTATATATATCCTTTCCGGAACTTGAAAGGACAAAGAGCAGAACTGGTGGAGAATACCGGTTCGGAGTAAGTTTGACAATTCTGATGAGATCAGGTTTACAATAAATGTGTGACCCATTCAATCGGCAACTAATTACAGGGATACAGATAGTTGTATGACGAGTTCGTGTCCTCGCCAGTTCAGGTGCGCCGACTGAAATATAAGTGTCCGTTTCAGGCTTAGTGCCTGGTTTCAATATATGGGCTGATCTCATTTGTCAGTTTTTCTGTTCCCGAATTATCATTCCCTCCGAGCAGGCCTCTTTTCTTCTCTTAACGTTTTTCTTTTTTAATACAACAGGCAGCGACAAGAAACATTGTCATGTGAGTTGTACAACATAACAGGTGAAACCTTATGGATATTAGTGCGTTAACTCTCCTCATCTCAGCTCTAATTCTCATTTTCGGAGTGCTCATTGGATTCCTGCTTCGTAAAAAGCTCATAGAAGGCAACCAGGCAAATATTGAATCACAGAATCGTCAGATTGTAGAAAATGCTATTCACGAAGCAGATCAGATAAAAAAAGAGGCTTTTATCCAAAGTAAGGAAGAAGCATACCACATTAAGCAGGAAGCCGAACGTGAGATCCAGGATAGCCGAAGGGAACTGAAAGACGAACAGCGAAGACTTGACCGGAAACTTGATGAAGTCGAAAAGGAAAAGACAGTCCTTGATAAGAGGGAGGGTAAGCTCAGTTTTCGCGAAAAGAATTATACTAAACTGGAGCAGGCCCAGGCTGCACGTGAAAAAGAAATTGATTCACTGGTTGAAAAGCAGCGATATAAACTCGAAACTATTGCCGGTATAGGCCGCGATGAAGCTAAAAAACTCCTGATGGAATCCATTGAAAGTGAAGCACGTATGGATGCGGCTAAACGGCTTGCGAAGATAGAGAACGAGATGAAAATGGCTGCCGACCGCAAGGGAAAAAATATCCTGGCATTGGCTATCGCCCGCTATGCAGGGGATTACGTCGCCGACAAGACGGTTTCCATGGTTCCTCTGCCCAACGAAGAAATGAAGGGCAGGATAATTGGGCGGGAGGGGCGAAATATCAGGGCGATAGAAGCCGCGACCGGTATTGACATCATCATTGATGATACCCCTGAAGCGGTAATACTTTCAGGGTTTAATCCCATTCGCCGTGAAGTGGCACGTCTTGCACTGTTACAGCTCATTTCGGACGGCCGTATTCATCCCGCCCGGATTGAAGAAGTGGTGAACAATGTGACAAAAGAGATAGAGGTCGGTGTCCGCGAAGCAGGCGAGCAGGCAACCTTTGATGTCGGAGCCCACGGCATGCATGTTGAACTGATTAACCTGATAGGTCGTTTAAAATACAGGACCAGTTACGGCCAGAATATTCTGCAGCATTCTTTGGAGGTGGCTTTCCTTTGCGGAGTTATGGCAGCTGAACTTGGCCTGGATGTTAAGAAAGCGAAACGTACCGGCCTTCTTCATGACATCGGTAAAGCGGTTGATCATGAAATTGAAGGTTCGCACGCCATTATAGGCCGCGACCTTGCGAGAAAGTATAGTGAAGGTGATGATATTGTTTATGCGATTGGTGCGCATCATGAAGACCAGCCACCCAAAAGTGTACTTGATGTTCTGGTCCAGTCGGCCGATGCTCTTTCAGGTGCCCGCCCGGGTGCAAGGAAAGAGATGCTTCAGAGTTATGTGAAACGCCTTGAGGATCTTGAGAATATTGCTAATACATTCAAGGGCGTGGAAAAATCCTACGCCATTCAGGCCGGAAGGGATTTGCGAATAATTGTTGACAGCCAGAAGATTAAGGATGACGAAGCCCTATTGATGAGCCAGGATATAGCGAAGAAAATTGAAGAACAGTTGACGTATCCCGGACAGATAAGGGTTACTGTTATCAGGGAAACGAGGGCAGTGGAGTACGCCAAATAGTGCTAAACCGGAAAAGGTATTTTTTCCATTCCTTAACCCCGAACAAAAATCCTCTTACAGGGAAGACACTAAATAGGAGATGAAGATGAAATCTGTAGAGGAGCAGATAGCACTCATTGAGCGCGGCACTGTAGACCTGATTTCAAAGGAAGATATGCAGAAGAAGCTGACCCGCTCCGTGGAGACGGGAGAGCCTCTGAAAATTAAGGCCGGTTTTGACCCGACCGCCCCAGATCTCCATCTCGGGCACACTGTCCTTTTGCAAAAATTACGTCACTTTCAGCAGTTGGGCCACAAGATTTATTTCCTGATCGGTGACTTTACCGGCTTGATCGGGGATCCTACCGGGAAGTCCGATACCCGTCCCCGCTTGACCCGGGAGGATATTGAAAGGAATGCGGAAACCTACAAAGATCAGGTATTTAAAATACTTGATCCGGAAAAAACAAAAGTAGTCTTTAATTCAGCCTGGCTTGGGGAGCTCAGTTCTTACGAGATGATAAGGCTGGCCTCTGAGCTTACTGTTGCCAGAATGCTTGAGCGGGAGGATTTCAAACAGCGGTTTGATAATGGCCGGCCAATTTCCATTCATGAGTTCCTTTATCCATTGATCCAGGGATATGACTCAGTTGCTATCGAAGCGGATGTTGAACTCGGTGGCACCGATCAGTTATTTAATCTGCTGATGGGCAGGGATCTGCAGAGAAGTCATGGGATGGCTCCGCAGGTTGTTCTTACCATGCCTCTGCTTGAAGGTCTTGACGGTGTGAACAAGATGAGCAAGTCGCTTGGGAATTATATCGGTATTACCGAGTCACCTGATAATATTTTCGGTAAAGTGATGTCAGTATCAGATGAGCTTATGTTTCGATACTATGAACTCCTTTCCGACATGTCTGTTGATGAAATAGCAAAACTGAGAAGTGAACTGGAGAATGGTGTTGTCCACCCTAAAGATGTAAAAATGCGACTTGCCAGGGAAATGACAGCCCGTTTTCATGATGAAGACGCTGCGCAAAAAGCTGAACAGAATTTTGAGCAGGTATTTAAACGGCATGAATTACCGGACGACATACCGGAGCATCACATGAAGGCTGAAGGAGAACCGATATGGCTCCCCAAGCTTTTACTTGAAGCGGGTCTTGTAAACTCCACTTCAGACGGCAGGAGGATGATAAAGCAGAACGCAGTTTCGGTAGAGGGTGAAAAGGTGAAAGACATTGATGCCGTTATATCCCCACAGGGTCAGGTTTTGCTCAAGGTTGGCAAAAGGCGGTTTTGTCAGATTGTTTTTGAATAAAAGAAGTGACCTGGATAAAAAAAAAGCAGCTACCGTATAGTAACCGCTTTTTTTTCGCATAAAAATTCAGGTTATTGGATCGTAATACCTTGTCCAGAACCCTGACAGCCGGGACAGATTCCCGTGAATTCAACATGGTGGCCAACTACCTGATATGAGGAGTTTGCCGCTGCAGCGTTTACCAGGTCGTCCATAACCGGGGTATCGATATCATCAACTTTGCCGCAACCGGTACAGCGAATATGGTAGTGGGTATCAGTTGTCGCGTCAAAACGTTTCTGGGTACCACCTACTTCAAGCTTGAGGATCATACCGTTTTCAGCCATTAACTCGAGATTCCGGTATACGGTCCCGAGTCCTATACGCGGGAGGCGTTTACGCACCATGTCATACAGCTCGCTGGCGGTTGGATGGGTTTTGACTTTGGAGAGTTCTTCAAGAATGATTTGTCGCTGCGTTGTAAGCCGCATCATGTTAGGCGTACTTTTCATTTTAACTACACTCATTTTTAATTAATAGTAGATCGTAAGTCGGAATTAAAAATCATTCCTATTTAAATTTTAGAAAAACACACAAAATTGTCAAGTTATAAACTAATATCTTAGTCATTTTTTATTTTTATGGCAACAGAAAGTCTTTCGGTTCGTCAATTGGTTATAAGTCCCCCCTTGCTGCTGGCACCTATGGCAGGCCTGACACATTCAGCCTTTCGTACACTTCTGATGTCATTTGGTGGTGTTGGTCTGCTGTCCACAGAGATGCTCTCAGCCAGAAGGCTACCTTCCGAAAATTCTTCAATATCACCTTATCTGATAAGATCTGGATTTGAGCGTCCTTTGTCATATCAACTTTTTGTGACCAATGTAGGTGATGTGGAGAGAGCTGTGGATAAACTGCATGAATTTGGTGCTGATGCTGTCGACATCAACCTTGGCTGTCCTGCTCCCCGGGTCAGACAGGCTGGCGGCGGTAGTTCGCTCATGCAGCAAAACAGTACGATACGGGCTATTGTAAGAACCGCAAGAGAAAGTACAGAACTGCCGCTGACTGCCAAGATCAGGCTAGGTGAAAGGTTGGACATGGAGAAGCTGAGAGACTTTTGCCTGATGTTGGAGGGTGAAGGGATTGATCTTTTGACAGTGCATGCCAGGCTTCGGGGTGAGGGTTTCTGCCGGCCTCCACGCTGGGAATGGATCGGGCATGTGAAGTCGTGGCTCAGCATTCCGGTCATAGCAAACGGCTCTGTTTTTTCGGTGGAAAATGCCCGTGCCTGTCTGCAGACATCCGGAGCTGATGGTCTTATGATCGGGAGAGCCGCCCCGCAGCAACCCTGGATTTTTGCTCATATTGCCCGTCGGGTTTACGGACACAATATCCCACCGAAAGAAATTAATCTTCCGGAGATATTCATGCATGTTGTACAGGAACTTGTAAACCGCTTTCGATCTGAACGACAGTTGGGCAGGTTGAAAGAGTTTACCCATTACTTTTCTGCTAATTATACCTTTGGCCATCACCTTGCATCAGCAGTCCAGTCCAGCTCATCTGTTCAGGAGGCTGTCACCAGGGCAGGGGCTTTTTTTGAAAAAAATGACAACCAAAATAAGCCTGATATCTAATAAACGATTTGGTTGTCGTACCTGTTCAGTGAAGTGAAGGATTGAAGTAGCCGGTTTGTAATTCAGGAAAAAGATTATGAAGCCGGGCAAGCCATTTTCGGAGACCCAGGGGTGCAGAATCTGCCAGGTGTTGTACAGTTCGCAGGTAGAGTTCAGGGTCAAGGTTCAAATTGCGAAGCTGAATCAAATCCGGATGGCAGGAATCAATGAGTTCGCACAGTCCGGCAAACTCCTGCGGATCGTCAGTAAAGCCAGGCAGGATGAAGTAGTTGAGAGAGACGTGCCGGCCGGCCTTCTTGACCGCTGAAATTGATTTTTTAATATCTGCAAACGAGTACCCCTTTGGGCGGTAGTACCTTTCGTAGTACTCGGGTCGGGCGCTATTCAGTGAAACACGGATAGAATCCAGCCCCGCATGAACAAGGCGTTCGACTGCCTCGGGAAGACTGGCATTGCTGTTAAGATTGATCGTCCCCCTTTGTGTTTCTGACCGAATAAGAGAAATGGATTTTTCCAGCGTTTCGGCCTGCAGCAGTGGTTCCCCCTCACATCCCTGACCAAAGCTCACGATCGGTTTAAACGCCTTTTCAAGATGAGGTACAGCGACTTCTACAATCTCTGCAGGGCGTGGAACAAATTGTATTCTGTCCTGAGTTGCTGGGCAGCAGCCGGAGGGCTGCAGGGAGATGCAGCCGATACACGATGCATTACATCTGGGGGAAGTGGGAAGAGGCGCTTCCCAGCGGCCGAGGAAATAGTTGCGTGCCGCTGGGCATCCGTATGTCAGGCAGCATTTACCCAGGTGCTGAACGAGCCGGTTATGCCGGTACTGTTTTGTCAGTTTCCTGGTTTTCCGGTTAATTTTGTGCTGGTCAAATTGTGAGGCATCCTGACGGCATTCACTGTCGGAACGGAAGCCTGTCACCCAGAATTTTCCTTCGGCCCAGCCTACAGCCGTATATGCAAAAAGCGGCAGGACAGGTGCATCAGCTGTTGTTTGGTAGGCGGCAGAGTAGAGTGCAGTATATGCGGGCGCCATAAAAGCAGCCACAGCCTGCGGCTGATCGTTATCATACGGGTTGTGGTCCAGAAGGGCCGCTTCATCGGTGTCAGGTTCAAAGCCGACCGGGAGTCTGCCGGGCAGGACAAAGAGTTCGCTGCCCTCGGGTAATTCAATAAGGTCATTTATGTCAGGAAGAGAGAATGTTCCGGCACTGCTCCCGGCCATCCTCAAGCCTGAATAATCAAGGATTTCCCCATGGCTGTTGGCAAAAACCAGCGAAGGAATCCGGCTAAGGGGGGGGTAGTGCATTCTTAGGGCAGAACTTTATCGCGGGCGGATTTTAGAAAGCACAGAGTCAACAGCTTTGTAGACATCAAGGTCGTCGCCGAACACATCCTTGATATTGGGATGATCAATCAGGTCCTCTATAACGAACTGAGTGATGTACAGGCTGAGTATATTCGGGTCCTGGGCGACTGAGCGGATAGGGGCAATTTTGAACTGCATATCAAACTCTTCAATATCACTCAAGCTTTTCAGCTGCTTTTCAACTGTCTCGCGAATCGCCCTGTCAGAATTGGTTTCAATTATATGTTCATCGATAAGCCGCTGGACAAGAGCTGTCGCCAATTCAGGAGCATTGTCCCTGGCCTTGGTCAGAAGGAAACGCCGCTCTCTTTCCCTCTTGCGGTCTATGGCGTCAATGGTCCTGTTCGTTGAACTGTTGGGTATATGGGAACGAGCCATGTGGGTCTCCTTGGTCTGTTTGGATCAAAATAGATATCTGTTCCGGTGAATGTATCAGGATGCCGGGTTAAATTCAATGAATGAGTGAGTTGATTACTCTTTTTCATCCTCACTGAGGTAAAGCTTTCTGAAGACACTCATCTGCTCGGCTGTTTTACTGTCCAGTCTGAGGTCATATTTCCGGACATATTCCGCGATCATCCTATGCGTGTTGAAAATAGGAACGTTCAACATCAGGTTGTTAATGGCCATGTCAAGGTAGCGTTCCGGCTGTTCGTAATAGGTGTGTAATATTTCCGGGAGAACATTGTAAAAAGAAAGAGAGTCCTCCTCGTAGAGAAGTGTGTGCCGGTCTTCACTCAAATTGGCCTCTTCAACAGCCCCTTCATAGCCGAATTTCCAGCCGGTTTGTCCTTCATGATATCCTTCAACCCACCACCCGTCCATTACGCTGATGTTTGGAACACCGTTCATGGCGGCCTTCATGCCGCTTGTTCCACTTGCTTCAAGAGGTCGTTTGGGACTGTTCAGCCAGGCATGTGAGCCGGAAACCATCATTTTGGCTATCTCCATGTCATACCCCGGAATAAAAATAAGTTTGGCCAGACCATTGCTTTCTTTATAGAGTTTTTCCTGAATGTCGAGGATAAGCTTTATAACTGTTTTTCCGGGTTCGTCCTGTGGATGCGCTTTACCAGCAAAGATAAAATTAATTTTCCTGTTTCCCTTAACGAGAATATCGGCCAGGGTAGTTATGTCGTCAAAAATAAGATCAGCTCGTTTATATGTTGAAAAGCGCCTCGCGAAACCAATGGTGTAAACGCCAGGTTCGAGAAAGGAGTCTGCTTCAATAAATGAAAGGTAGTTGGGTGGCTCTAACCAGGTTTCACTCATCTGGGTACGGTGGGTGGTGAGCATGTTATTTACATATTCAGTGAGAAGCGTGTTGTCCTCCTGCCATGCTGTCCGGAACCGTTGCCGGAAGTCATTACTGGCAAGAAGGTCTGTGTTTGTGAAACATCCGGGGTTGTCCCTCCAGCAGGCGACTTCTTCGGAGGTGTCAAAAACCCTCGATCTGTTCTCACTCGCCCAGGTAGCCAGATGTACTCCGTTGGTTATTGCCTGGATTTTGTCGGCAAATTTGGGAAATTGCCGCTGGGTAACATCCCTGTGCAACCTGCTAACACTGTTGACCGCCCTGTTCACCCGCATGGCAAAAGATGTAAAATTATATTCACTCGGAGCCTCATCATCATAGGCCATAAGATTCAGTATATGCCTGCATGTTTTCTGAGTAATTTTTGAGTAAAGGGTTTTGTCAAACCGGTCATGGCCTGCTTTTACCGGAGTATGAATCGTATACACTATCCCCTGGGCGACTTTGTTCCCGGCAGAAAGAATATTTTCATCTGTAACTGTTTCAGCAAATTTCGATCCAAGCAAGTTCCGAAGTTCCCGGAGCATGAGGTGCAGTGTTACTGCAACTCCATGTTGTTCGTTGAGATGAAATGTATTGGCAGTCAGGCCAAGTTTTTCCATAACCGGTAATACAACTGAGCCGAGGAGACGACGCTGGTTGGCTTTCATCAGGTCTGTTTTGGCACTGTACAGCTGCCGGCAGGCTTCCCTGACCCATTCGGGAGATGACGGCAGGTTATAATCCAGAAGGAACTCGGGCACAAAATAGTCAAGATCCTGGGCTATCTCCATTTTCATCCATACATGGGCCTTAATGCCAGTGGCTTTTTCGTCACCGTTGAACATGGGGACTGTAACTTCAAGGGGTCTTTCAGGGTTACCTGCTTCATGAAGCTGGAACAGGGTCGGCGTGTCTTCAGGCCTCCAGGAAGTAGCATGGTCTATCTGGCCGAGTTGTGAGTCGACATGCTGCGAGAAGTACCCCTCCCTGTAAAGCAGGCTGACCGCTGCGACAGGGATATGGGTGTCTGCAAAACTTTTTAAGGTGTCACCCGCCAGTACACCGAGCCCGCCGCTATAGTTAGGGATTTTTCGGGGTCCGTGAAGATATTTATCAATCAGTCCCTTGATATGCTCGTCGGTAGAGTCTGTGAGTTCCTTTTTCAGGAGAAAATCTTTGACAGGATGAAAAACATCGGGATCAGCTCCGATTTCCATTGAAATATAAATTACCGAATTCTCATCAGTACTTGTCAGCCTTTTCCAGACAGTATCAAAAGTCTGCTGAGATACGCCGAAATATGAACCAAAATCATTGCTGCATGTAACTTCTTGTAATAATGATATATTTTTCTGTTCAGTCATTATGAAAATGTATTTTTACCAAAAGGGTTAGAATGAAAAGATCAGTAATCAGGAGAAAATATATTTAGAACTCAGGGAACAGATTTGCAAGTGAATTTATACAGTCCGAAAAAAATGTTGAATTCCTCACTGATTTTAGTAGTGTATGACGTAAATTTACTAGTTGGATAGCGATGAATATTGGAGGAAGGTATGAGTGGACATAGATCTTTGCTTCTGTCAGCCGTGTTAGTACTGTTAGTTGGCATCATGTTTTCGGGTTGTGGTAAAAAGACTGTCAGTGGGTCGGGTACTGGAGGTGACCCTGGTGCTATGGGATCTGATGAACCGCTTGAGACTCAAGCAGTCGCCGGGGATAACATCATGGAGGGCCGCACTTCAGGGCCAATGCTTCCGGTTTACTTTGACTTTGATTCTTCAATGGTTCGTACTGATCAGGTTGAGCGCATTGAGTCCAATGCGGATTTTCTCAAACAGAATACCGGGGTGAATATCCGAATCGAAGGGAATTGCGACCCACGGGGTACAAAAGAATATAACCTTGCTCTTGGCGAAAGACGGGCCCAGAGTGCTAAAAAATACCTGGTTAACCTTGGTGTTGATGCGTCCCGTTTGAATACTGTAAGCTGGGGAGAGGAAAAATTACTCCTCTACGGTCATGATGAGTTGTCATGGGCGCAGAACAGACGGGATGATTTTGTTATTGTCAAATAGGGTATTATTTTTCGATTGATTCCCGGGAGGGGGCGTTTGCCCTCTCCCGTTTTTGTTTTAAACACTTGATTAATTGAAAAATATTTTCCCTCTCATATTATTTGAACGAAAGGAGAACATTGTGAAAGTATCTAAAAAGTTACCAGTAATTATTATTGCAGCTTTAATTATCGCTGTAGCTTTCCTTCCAGGAAGCTTTGTCCAGGCTGCTGACACCACTATAGTGGTACTTGACATGCAGAAGGCTCTATCCGGCTCAGAAGCCGGGAAAAAAGCTCAACAGGCAATGGAAAAGAAAGTCAAAGAACTGCAGGAGAAATTTAAGGCAGAAGAAGAAGCCCTCATGGTCCTTCAGGAAGATATCGAAAAAAAGAGTTCGGTATGGAGTGAAGAGAAAAAACAGGATAAGGCCATTGAATTCCAGAAAAAACGCCGTGATCTCCGAGTTAAGCAGGATGACGCCAACCTTGAGCTCAAGGCGCTGCAGGAAAAACAGCTGGGACCTATTCTTCAGGAAATGGAAAAGGTTGTTGACAAATTGGCTCAGGAGAAAGGCTACAATATCATCCTTCCCAGGGCGGCCGTTGTCTTTGCTGGTAAAACAGTTGATGTAACTGACGAGGTGACCAAGGCGCTCAACGATGTAACGAAATAATGGCTCTGAATACTCGCTGAGTCCAGGTGTAAAACGTGTGGAAATTGTCTGAAAAGACTCTCGTATTGCACAGACGCATTGAACCCTCTTGAATTTATTAAATTCACCCCAATGTCTAATTGTGGTGAATGTGGTTATCCCTCCTGCCTTGCCTTTGCGGTTGCTGTAACCAAGGGCGGAACGGATCCAGCCAAATGCCAGTATATTGATCCGGCTGCCCTTGAAGAAGTTGATCCGGCCAGGTCCGATGAGGATGGACTGGAGAAAGTTAATCGGGGGCAGAATGAGCGGGACATGGCCCTGGTTTCCCACCTGAAATCAAAGATCCATAACCTGGATTTTGAAAACCTGGTATCGCTTTTAGGTGCTGGCTGGATAGCTCAACAGCCTGATCGGCTCAACTTCATATATTTAGGCCGGAAGGTTGAGTTGGCCAGAGATCAGGTACTCATGGAAGGGAGTAACCTTGTTGACCCTCGGGACCAGATTCTCCTGTATAACTATGTATCGTTCGGTGGCGGAAACGAGCCCCGGCTGGATTGGGTGGGAATGGAAAGCCTCCCGAACTCCATATCAAAAGTCCGTACCCTTTCTGCCTATTGTGAGCAGCCGCTGGCTACAAGGTTCAGCGGTCGTGCCAACCGCCTCTCTGAAATCTGTAGTGAGCTGAATGCAGTTCCGGGCCCGAGTGACCAGAGTGCAACTGTCGGATGTATCATTCCGGTATTACCCCGGGTTCCGCACTACCTTTTATTCTGGGATGCTGAGCCTGAAGACGGTTTTGACAGCCGGGTCAAAGTACTTTTCGACCAGCATGTTCTCGATTTTCTCGATATTGAATCTCTGGTATTTTCCGCCGAACGTATGGCGGAACGCATTTTGGAGCTAGATACTTGACTAAGGTTAATACATTGCACAGGGCTGTTACCGGTTTTGAAAAAGTCCGGGTCCTGGTCATCGGTGACATTATCGTTGATCAGTTTATCTGGGGGGCGGTTTCCCGTATCTCTCCGGAAGCCCCTGTACCGGTAGTTAATGTCAACAAGGAAGAATTCCTCCTTGGCGGTAGTGCCAATGTTCTGAAAAATATTTATTCCCTGGGCGGAACCGGAGCTCTGTGCGGTATAATAGGAAACGACGTGATGGGTGGGCAGCTGGTTGAACTGGTCAGCAAGTTGCCGGCGCCGGTAGAGGGGCTGGTACGAGGTGAAAGACCGACTACAGTCAAGACCCGTGTTGTAGCGCAGGGGCAGCAGGTGGTTCGCTTTGACAGGGAAAAAACAGGTGTGCTTTCCAAAAGACCCCTTGGGGAAATGATTGAATACCTTGAGAATCATCTGGCTGATTTTGACGCTGTAATCGTTTCTGATTATTCAAAGGGAGTCATTAACGAGCCCCTTATGATTCGACTGCACCAGTTGCGGCGTGATATAATGAATCGCGAGGGCCGTAACCTTCCCATGATAGTTGATCCCAAGCCAGCGAATCTTCATCGTTTTATTGGTGCGACAGTGATAACGCCAAACAATCATGAAGCCAGTCTGATGAGTGGTATGGAAATACGTGATGATCGGGCGCTATTAGTTGCTGCCCGTCATATAAAAGAGGATATCGGCTGTGAAGCAGTGCTGATAACCAGGGGAGAATCAGGGATGGCCCTGCTCCAGGAAGATGACCAGCTTGTGACAATTCCAACTATGGCCAAAGAAGTCTATGATGTTACAGGTGCGGGTGATACAGTTGCCGCAACCCTTGCACTGGGGCTGGGCGCAGGATGTTCAATGTCTGAGTCTGCGGTTATGGCCAACCATGCTGCCGGTATAGTTGTGGGCAAGGTAGGAACCGCTTCGGTGACGGCCGATGAACTCTGTAATGCTTTGCAGGCTGAATAATAATAAAGGGAGGAACATATGCGGCCGAGAAGCATGACAGGGTTTGGGCGCGGTGAAATAGTTTCCGAAGGACGGACATGGGTAGCCGAGATAAGAACGGTCAATCACCGCTTTCTTGACCAACGGATAGTGCTGCCCCGTACAATGAGCCTTCTGGAAACCAGAATTCGTAAGATAATCGCTTCAAACCACGATCGAGGGAGGGTTGAAGTAAGTATCCAACTTGTTGGCGATGCGGCCAGCGGCCCCCTTTTGTCAGTTAATTCCGAACTGGCACGGCAGTACCACACTTGCCTCATGAAGCTCAAATCGGAATTGAATATCACTTCTTCGATTGACCTGGATGATATGCTGAACATGCGGGAAATAATTACCCAGGAGGAGCAGAATCCAGACCTGGATACGGAATGGAAGATGATATGCAGCGCGCTTGATGTTGCCATCGGTGAATGCTATTCCATGCGCGAACAGGAAGGCCGGGCGCTCAAGGAAGACCTGCTTGAACGTATTGACAGTTTTTCATATTGCCTGGAAATGATTGAAGAGAGAATCCCGGAAATCATGCAGACCCGCCACAGTGAACTGCGGGAAAGGCTTAACAGGTTACTTGATGGAGTTGATCTTGACCCTGTGAGATTTGCCCAGGAGGCAGCACTTCTTGCTGATAAATCAGATGTGACAGAAGAGGTGGTGCGGCTGCGGAGTCATATTTCACAGTTTGTATCTTTCCTGTCCAGTAATGAACCCGTTGGCCGGCGTCTTGATTTCCTGCTGCAGGAGTTTTTAAGGGAAGTGAATACGATTGCTTCGAAGATTTCCAATGCCGAAATCGCACACATGACAGTTGAATTGAAAAATGAGATTGAAAAGCTCCGGGAACAGGTTCAGAATATCGAATAATTGCTGGTCTGAAAGGCTGGGCGCGGATAATGTTTGATAACAAACAGAACAGGGTGTGTAAATGGATGGCAGGTTAGTAAATATAGGATTTGGCAATTCAGTCAAAATCAGCCGAATACTGGCAGTTGTCAATCCGGGTTCATCTCCGATCAGAAAGCTGAAGGAGGAAGCCCGTAAGGAAAAGAAGCTTATTGATGTGACCGAAGGCAGGCGAACGCGCGCAATCATAATCCTTGATACAGGCCACCTTATCCTTTCCTCTGTCCAGCCTGAAACCATTAACCAGCGTTTTGCGGCGATGACTCAAGAACAGAATAATCCTTTAACTGTGTTGGAAAAAAGCAAGGAATTGCAGGGTGAATAACGGGATTCTGTTTGTTCTGTCTGCGCCTTCGGGTGGAGGAAAATCAACTATCCTGAAAAGGGTCATGGCTGATCTGCCTGGCCTTGTTTTTTCTGTTTCGCATACGACAAGGCCACCACGTCCAGGTGAAGAAGATGGCCGTGACTATCATTTTGTCAGCCTGCATGATTTTTTAGATATTCGTTCAAGCGGGGAATCCGGTTTTCTTGAGTGGGCTGAGGTCCACGGAAATCTGTACGGTACCAGCAGGAAAGAGGTGGAGAGACACCTTGGTTCAGGATTGGATGTTATTCTTGATATAGACGTCCAGGGTGCCAGGCAGGTTCAGGAAAATTTTTCCCCTGTTTCTATTTTTATCGCCCCGCCGTCCATTGAAGAACTGGAATCCCGTCTTCGAAAGCGCGGGACGGAAAATGAAAAAGATCTTGAAGTGCGGCTTGAGAATGCAAAAAAAGAGCTGTCCTGTTCAGGCAGGTACGACTATCTGATTGTGAACGACGAGCTGCAGGAAGCTGTGGATAGTCTTCGTTCAATTATCATTGCCGAGCGCTGTCGTGGTCGCCGTACTCCCGCGGGCTATCCTGCTGAACAGGAGTTTTGAATTTACTTCAGACACGATGATTTATTATTATGTCCTGTAAGGTAAACGAAAACCCTGCAGTAAAGCAATCACATGAAAAGATACTAATCGTCAGCAAGGTATTATTTGTGAGACCGATAAACACAACATCCTGATGCCAAGGAAACCAGTCAAACACAATGTTCCCCGGAAAGTTGAGGAGGAGCCTCATGGAGCTTCTTCGCAGGATTTGATTTGGGGAATCAACGTGGTCCATGAAACTCTTGTCAACAATCCCCGTAGTATTCATGAAATACTTATTCTAAAAGGAAAAGCCGGCCCGAAATACCAGAATATTATTGATAATGCACGATCTGCAGGTATCAAGCTTCGTTTTGTTGATTCGAAAAGACTGGGAGTGGGGTCAGGTTCAGATATAAAGCATCAAGGGATTGTCGCCCGCCAGTCACAGGTACGCCTGCTTACACTTGATGAACTGCTCAAGGAATCGATCGGTATAAAAGGAGGTGCGTTTCATCGAATACTGGCCCTGGATTCAGTCCAGGATCCACGTAATCTTGGTGCTATTCTCCGTTCAGCATTGGCCGCCGGCTTCACCTCTGTTATTCTGACCAGGGAGCGTTGCGCTCCTTTGTCCGGAACTGTATTCAGCACTTCTGCGGGTGCTGTTCACCAGCTTCGAATCTGCCAGGTAGTGAATCTTTCTGAAACTCTGAAACTCCTAAAGGAAAAAGGGTACTGGGTTTTCGGCGCAGTTGCGGACAGTGAAGCTGTATCAGTTTATACTGCTGATTTTTCAGGGTCTCTTTGCCTGGTCGTCGGTAGCGAGGGCAAGGGAATTCGCCCGCTGGTCCGGAAACAGTGTGATCAACTTGTCACCATACCTCTCCAGGGTGATTTTGATTCACTCAATGTCTCAGTAGCAGCAGCTATTATCCTGTTTGAAATAGTACGCCAGCAAAGTCACTCTGCGACGTAATTTATTCACCATAAGATCATTTTATTTCTCATTTTCACATACACCCTGACGAGAGATTAATATAATCATGGAGTACCTATTTCATGGCCCTGTTCGCAATGTATCTAAAAAAGCAGGCAAGTTCAGGTATTTGACAAATGTTAAAATAAAATATATAAAAAAATAGGGGAAGTTAATTTTAAATTGTAATTTATAACTTTTTGCACAATGATTATTGGAGATAAGTTGTAAGTTTGAAAATAATATTTATGGGGCAAGTACATGGCGGGTGACGGAAAACATTGGAGATGATGAGCAGTAAACAGTGATATCATTATAAGGAGAGACGCTATTTCTTGACCCGGCAATCCGGGGTATCATCATTAAGTAACTGTAGTGAGGGGGATAAAATGGGTGCGGTTGTGAACTGTTGGGATTATCAGAAGTGTGGAAAACAAGATGAATGTCCGGCTTACCCGAACTTTGGTAAAACCTGTTTCAGTGTGTCAGGAACGTATTGCCGTGGTGCGATACAGGGAGCGTACAAGGAAAAGATTCAATTTTGCCGCAAAGAATGCGACTTTTACAAAGAAGTGGTGCTTGGCGCTTAAGGCTGGTTAAATATTAACAGGCTGATAATCGAGTCTGTTCGTTAAAAAAATCCTGAAGGTTGCTGCCAGCCATGACAGTAGTCGGGTGTAACTCTATTTTTTTTCTGACAGCTTGGCGCTGAGCAGATCTCCAAGTGTGCCGAGTGATTTCGGCTGGCTCTCTTTCATTTTTTTCGGAATATCTTCAAGCTCTATACCATCGTCTGAAGAATGGTCTTCAGGTACCAGAGAGATTCTTTTTTTCTCACTGTCAACAGCATCGATACGAACGGTCAGATCCTGGCCGGCTTCCAGGACTTCCCGGGGATGGTTAATCCTGCGGCCTGCTCCGAGTTTTGAAATATGCAGCAGGCCGTCAACCCCAGGCTCCAAGGTGACAAAGGCGCCAAAGGTTGCAAGGCGGGACACACGGCCCAGGTGAATAGAACCCACCGGAAATTGATCTGCAGCTTTGTCCCATGGGTTTTCAATGGTTTCCTTGAGGCTGAGGGAAATGCGTTCGTTGTCCCAGTCCAGCTTTCTGATAACAACCTCGACTTGCTGTCCCCGGGTCAGGATATCTTCAACACGATCGACCTGTCCCCAGGCCAGTTCCGATATCGGTATCAGACCGTCGATGCCCCCAATATCAACAAACGCCCCGAAATCGCGGAGTGAAGTAACCGTGCCTCCTACCCTGTCTCCCTCCTGCAAACTTTCTTTGAGCAGGTCTTTTTGTCTTTCCCGCTCTTCTTCAATGAGCGCCCGTGCGGAAACAATGATATTTTTTCCGCGGTTCGACAATTCAATGATTTTGAATTGCAAGATTTTTTCAAGGTAGTCTTCAGGATCTTCGACCCGGCGAATATCCATTTGCGAATAAGGGCAAAAACCACGTTGACCGGCTGCCAGGACCTCGAAACCGCCTTTGATTTCCTTGGTTACACGGCCCTCAACAGGTATGCCTGAAGCAAAAGCATCTTCAAGTTCCTGCAGGCTGGTCTGACCTGAACCCAGTCTGGTGGTGAAAACCGGATTGCCCCTGCGGTCAGAGAGAAAAAATACATTAAGGGTGTCACCGACTTTGATGTCAATTTCTCCCTCGGCATTTCTAATTTCTGCAGCATTAAGGACACCTTCACTTTTGCCGCCGATATCAAGAAAGATGTTTTCGCCACTCATTCCGGCAACAACGGCGTCAACCCTGTCACCGGGTTTCAGTTTTGGAGCGGATATTTTTTTCTCATCAAAGAGATCTTCAAATTTTTCTTCACTCATGTGTCTTACCGAACTGATTAATGTACAGTTATTTTTCGCCTCATGGCGAGAAGAGGGCTATTGAAAGATTCATGAATTGCATAACATAAATCTTTAATAATCAGGCACTGAAATCTTCTTTTACAGCCAGGGCAATGCAGGAACCTTCATCACAATAAAGAAGCCGTTTCTGCGTGAGGTCGGCAAGAAAATTCAGTAGCTGTTCCTCTGTAACCGAGTTGAATATCTCAAGCAATCTTTTTATTGAAGCAGGCATGCTGCAGGCAAGGTAAATTTTTCCTGAAAGTCCATGTAAACGATGATGCAAGGTTTCCCCTCCAGGATCTTCCTGTCTGATGATAATGAAATTCTTTCCCTGCCGATAGCTTAGAGGTGCACGGTCACTTTTTCTGTGTGCATGAAAGTCGGCCCATTGCCTGATTTTATTCCTGACCGGTTTCCATATTTTATGCTGAAACTGCCTGTCCCCTCGATAAGACTGAATGAGCATTTCAAGATTCTGCAGGATATGTCCAGGAAACAAAAGTCGGTTATAAGGATGCTGGACAACAGCCTTAATGCCGAATTCTTTAGGATTCTCACGGACAGGACTTCCATGACCAAGAAAAAACCCTGCCCCTTTGAGGGGACGGTATGGAAGGACAAAATCAAAGACTTTGAGGGTTTCTTCAACCTCTTTTTCAGTGCTGCCGGGAAACTCCAGGATCAGGTTACCGTCAAGTTTTATCCCAGCTTCAGATGCATATTTCATGGCAGCAATATTTTCCATGACAGTTACACCTTTATTCATTCGTTTCAGCAGACTATCCGAAAAAGCTTCAATACCCACCTGAACTGCGTTGAGCCCTCCCATTTTATAGGTATAGTACGTTTCCGGGTTGCCGAGAGTCCGGATCTCACCGAAAAAGTGCACGTCATTGTCATTTTGGCCAGCGACGGTAAAGAACTTGTCTGCTTCTCCCGGGGGCAGGGAGTTGTCAGTAAAGGAAAAGTCTAAACAACGATACCTGGAGGTAAACTGTTCAACTTCCTGCAGAACCCGTGTGCCGCTTTTGGACCGGTAACCGCACCACTGAAGGTTCAGGTTGCAGAAGGTGCATTTATTCCACCAGCAGCCCCGGGAAAACTCGAGGGGGAGCGAGGGGATAAATGATAGTCCATAAGTATGCAGTTCCTGGAAGTAGTCATCATAATCCGGAAAAGGGAGGGAGTTGAGGTCCTGGATTTCATCATTTTCTTCATGGAGAGGAACCATAGTCGACAATTTTTCGCTATTATTTTTTCTATGCTGAACGTTGCGTCCCGGATGTATCCTTTCGTTTGCAAGGTATTGACACAAATTGAGCAGAGGTTTTTCACCCTCGCCGTTGACAATATAATCAATGTCAGGAAAAACATTGAGCAAAGAAGAACCTATCTGTGGAGAGCAGGTTGAGCCGCCTAGAACGATGGGCACATGAGGATATTTTTTCTTAACTCGCTCTGCAGCCAGCAGGGTGGCCGGCAGTTGGCTGAAACAGACCGTAAAGCCCAGGAGAAGACAGCCGTTGACGTCAAGCTGTTCCAGCCACTCTTCCATGTGGACATCCAGCAGCTCCGTAAGTATATCAAAGTCGGGTAGAGAAGCCAGGGTGCTGCGATCAAGTGACTTTTGGAAAACTTCACGGGCCCGGTTCCGTCGTTCAGGAAACAGAAGGCTGTAATAGATAGCTTCTGCAGCCCATGAATTTTCAGATAGTACTCGATAGTTTTCAAGCCCGATTTTTTCGGCCGCTACCAGGTATGGATGGTTTGATTCAACCTGGAGATTGCTGCTCTGTTGCTTAAGATAAGCTTTGAGGGAACTTAACTGAATAGATGGGCGGTTGAAAATCGCCCAGGGCATTGAAACTAGAATGACACGCACTGTTTGCTATTGGGTAATGATCTCCGTGCCCGGTGGTACCTGGAAAGAGATAATTTTTTCAATTTCTTCTCTGTCTTTTACCTGAAGGCTGTTGATGGAGATGTTTTCAAAGTTGAGTTCTGTTTTCGAATCAAAGTGGTCTTCGATTATCAGGTGATGAATAACATGTTCATCGTCAGACCAGATTTGAATCGCCTTGATCTGGTTGTGTGGTTCACGCGGTACAAATTTTATGACCTCAAGGTTTTCAGCCGAAGAAAAGACAAAACTGTTGTCAGCAGGCAGGGCTTCATAGTCTTCAAGCAGGTTTCTGGTACCGGCAAAAAAAGCATAAGTAATATCTGTATCAAGCTCACGCGAAGAGGTCTTTATCAACTGCCTGTCCTTGTCTGTATATATTGATAGTGTTGTGCCGTCGTTGATAATGATCTGTTTGTCCGGTTCGGAGTAATTCCAGCGCATAACACTCTTTTTATGGGAACTGTCTTTATCAGTTTTTTCTTCACGGGAAAGGTTAATCGGTTTTACAAAGACAGCGTTACCCTTGCCGTAACGTTGCCTGTTCCCTGTTCTGGTGATCTGGGTGAAATCAAATGCTATGCTGTTCAGGTTTCCGTAAAAGTTCTGAAGGGCCTGTGCTTTTTTGAGAAGAGAGCCGGTCTCTTCGGTTCCATGAACGAGTGAGGAGTACGGCAGCGTGAAGAATGACAGGAGCAGGATGAATATTAAAGAGGCGGTTATGGCATATCGATTCAGCATTATTATTATCAGGTACGTTTAAACAGGAAAATCAGAATAAGGTTTTGTTCCGTAAGGCATGTAATATTAAACGCTACCACTGAACCTTTGAGTGCGCAAGAAAGAAATACCTGACCGCAGGCATTGCTCATACGGTTAAACTCTTACTTTTTCAAGATGTATGGGGCGTCCGAAAATCTTTGAAGCCATGTTTTCTACAGCCTCTGTACTATCTGAAACATAAAACCGGCTCTGCTGGGACCTGCTTTGTTCTAGACGATGTTTTATGTCTGCATTCTGTTCCATGAAATCAGAAACTGCCATGGCCATTTCCACAGAGGAATCTATCAGTTTGACCCGGTGTCCTATCCTTGGCCCGATAAGATGCTTCAGAAGAGGATAATGGGTACAGCCCAGCACCAGGGTGTCAATTTGTTTCAGCCTGAGTGGATGCAAATAGCGCCGGATGATCATTTTACTTTCTCTGCGGGACAGCCAACCCTCTTCGACCAGAGAAACGAGGAGCGGGCAGGCTTGACTGAATATCATGGAGTCGGGGATGATCTCCTGTATCCTTTTTCTGTAAATATCGCTTTGCACAGTGGCTCTGGTGCCAATGACGCCTATGCGTCGGCTTTGCGTTAAAACAGCAGCTTTTATTGTTGCCGGGGTTATTACATCAAGTATGGGCACAGAATAGTGGGACCGCAGCTCATCCGATGCTGTACTGGATGCAGAGTTACATGCTATGACAATAAGCGATGCTCCCTGCTCCAGGAGAAAATCAGTGTTGTTTTTTGAATAACGGATAATCGTGTCAGGACTTTTCGAGCCGTAGGGAGTGTGGGCAATGTCTCCGAAATATACCAGGGGGAACCCCGGACAAATCTTTTCTATTGCCCGAGCCACAGTCATACCGCCTACACCGGAGTCGAAGATACCAATCATATAATCCTGAGGTTTCTTGTGAAATAACTGAAAGCAGTAATACCGCTATTTTTTCTTTTTGGTACGAGCGGCAATAGCTTTTTTCAGGTTAGCCGGCAAGCCTCTTTTTTTGCCTGATTTGGATCGTTTTTCAGAAAGCGATTTTGCGCAAAGGGGTTGCCGCATTGAGAATCCGTACTTTTTTCTATATTCCCTTGGAGTCAGATCATGACTTTTAAGGTGCTTCGGGGAAAGCATTTTAAATGTCTGGCCGCACTCAAGGCAAACAACTTTATTTTTTTGAATGGACCTCTCCGGTGACATTACTGGTTTGGCATCAGCCTGTTCAACAGGTTGGCCTGTTAATTCAGCATCCTGCAGTGCTTTGAGCGTTTGGAAAGTGTTGTTGAGAGCAACATTAATCTCGTCGCTGGTCATTTCCTTGGAGCTGATCTGTGACTGGATTATTTCTGCAGTCATTTCAACAAGAGATTTGCTCATTTTTCCCTCCTGTAAAAGTGTTTATTATAATGCACTCGAAAAATAATGGATGAAAAGTATAAAGTTGAATACAAAAAAGCAAATTATTAATTAATAATCCATGTTATAATTTTTACTGCATTACTTTGACTTGAAAATCTAACAGTAGATTAATACTTAGTACCTTACTAAGTATGATTGTTTTTGTATGCATAGCAATTACATTGCAATTAATATATATGATGTCCTGATTACATGATTTTGACTGGATCCTGTTATTCACCCTGAAAAAAGATTATAAGCTTTTGAAAAATACTTATTTTAGTTGTTTTTATTTCTGTAGACTCTATTTACCGTTTGAACTGGCGTGTGTCTTCAAGCCAGATTTGATGCACGGTGGACTTCTGACCGATTCTTTGCGAAAGGGTGGTTGACAGGAGAAGGCGGCAGGATTATTATACGAAAAATACCAGAAAACATACTTATACGTCTAAATTAATTTATTAAAAGTGAGGTGCAGTAATGCCTGTTTACGAATATGAATGCTCTGCTTGTGATAAAGTTTTCGAAGTGCAGCAGCGAATAAGTGATAATCCTTTGGAGATCTGTCCCGAATGTGATGGTGAAGTGAAAAAACTGGTTTCAGTCAGTTCCTTTCAACTCAAAGGCGGGGGCTGGTATTCGGATGGGTACAGTGGATCATCTAATGGTAACGGCAAGTCCGCTGAAAAGAAGGAAAAAGCTGCAGCACCACCATGTCAGGGTGGCAACGGGAGTTGTAAAAGCTGTCCCTCTGCCGCTGCGTGAAAATTTGTCAGTTATGGAATACAAACCCGGCTTCGGCCGGGTTTTTTTTTGAAAAAAGGAGAGTGGCAATGACGAAATATATAGTTCAACTGCTTGGAATTATTACATGTTTGGTTATCTTGGCTGGCTGTCAGTCGACGTATTACGGGGCTCTGGAAAAAGCAGGTATTCATAAACGTGATCTGATGGTGGATCGTGTGGAAAATGCCAGAGATGCGCAAGAAGAGGCAAAGGAACAATTTCAGTCAGCATTGGAGCAGTTTACCTCAGTCGTTGAAGTCAAGGGAGGGAGCCTAGAAAAAAAATATAATACTCTTAAGGATGCGTACGAGGAAAGTAAGGATAAGGCAGAACTAGTCACCAAGCGAATAGAGAGTGTCGAGAGTGTATCTGAAGCACTTTTTGATGAGTGGGAAGATGAGCTCAGTCAGTATTCAAGTGCCAGGTTGAGGGAGGACAGCAAAAAGAAGTTGAAACAGACCAGGCGTGATTATGAACGGCTGATTAAAGCAATGAAAAGGGCGGAGGAAAAGACCCACCCTGTATTGGTGGCCTTTCATGACCAGGTTCTTTACCTGAAACATAACCTTAACGCCCAGGCCATATCCTCCCTGCAGGATGAACTGGTAGCCATTGAAGATAATGTTGCGGGTCTGGTTAAAGAGATGGAGGCCTCAATACGGGAAGCTGAACAGTTTATTGAGGCATTGCGTAAAGAAGGTTAATGAGTTTTCTGCCTCAGCTTGGTTCTCCGGGCCTGGTTTTTATCTGCTGGTGATGATGGCCATGGCGTCACCGTAACTGTAGAATCTGTATCCCCTGTCAACAGCCTCACGATAACAGTCAAGAATTCTCTGGCGCCCTGCCAGAGCTGAAACCAGAAAAAGCAGTGATGAGCGGGGAAGGTGAAAGTTGGTTATCAGGTTGTCGACTACCTTGAATTGATAACCGGGGTAGATATACAGGTCACACAATCCCTGGTACGGCCTTATCATACCGTTTTCGTCAGCCGCGAACTCGAGAGTCCTTGCCGTGGTGGTACCAACAGCCCATACTCTACTGCCATATTTTTTATATTCATTGATAAATTCAGCTGTTTCAGGATCAATCTGTATATACTCGGCATGGATTCTGTGGCCTCGTATATCTTCTGATCGAACGGGGGCAAAGGTACCATAGCCCACATGAAGTGTGACAGTGGCAATTTCCACTCCTTTTTTTCGGAGTTCATTGAGCAGGCTATCGGAAAAGTGAAGCCCAGCTGTCGGAGCCGCAACTGAACCTGTCTGATCGGCATATCTGGTCTGGTACCGCTCCATATCTTCCTCAGTCGTCCCCTGGGGGCGTTTTATATAAGGCGGTAAGGGCATCTGCCCATGGAGAGCTAATAGATCATCAAGGTTCCTGCCATCAGTAGGGTTGTAATGAAGTTCCAGCCGGATCTGGCCATCATCAAAAAGCTCCTGAACAGTGGCTTTAAGAAATTCTCCAAAAATGAGGCTGCTACCCTGCTTAGGTCTTTTTGAACTCTTGAGCAGCGCCAGGGCCTCAACGTTAAACCAGCCACCTGCACTTTTTTGAGCAAGGATTAATTCAGGGTAATGGAGCAGAAGTATTTCAACCTTGCCGCCTGTTTCCTTGTGTCCGAAAAGTCGGGCAGGAAAGACCCTGGTGTTATTGACAACCAGTATATCTCCTGGTCTTAGATATTCGGGAATATCAGTAAATTTCCTGTGTTCGAGCCCTGGATTCTCGGGGTCAATGACCAGCAGCCGGGAGAGATCCCTGTCGGCTGAAGGCTTCTGGGCAATATTTTCATCCGGCAGGTAATAGTCGTATGAACTCAGCAGGATATCGTTTTCCATTTTAATGTTGTGTCTCTAGTTCCTATTTGCGGCTGGCACTTAGCGAGTGAAGCCTTGCAATCAAACTTAACCTAATTTACATTGTCGGGAAACCCTTGAAATATTTACACACCTCTGAAGGAGCAGTATGTTTCTTGTGACCTCGGCGACAGATTTCGAAATGGAACCCTATGATGTCGGATACTTGGGAAAAGAAAAGCCTTTTCAGCTTGTTACCGGGGTCGGTCCGCTTGAAACGGCTGTCAGGCTGTATGGATGGCTGAGGAACAATTATGACAGGGTCAGGGGCGTCGTTAATTTTGGCGTGGCTGGAGCATACCTGCAGCCTTCCGGCACCAGTCAACCGCAACTTCTCGATATCTGTCTTGCCAGCAGCGAGATTCTTGGTGACCTGGGAGTCTGCCTGGAAGATCGTATAGAGTGTTTTACCGGAAGCGAACTCACAGTTGCTGACCGGTTTGAGATGGATACAGATTTACTCGGGCAGGCCTGTAAAGCACTGGACAGCCAGGACCTGGAATATTTTACCGGTACATTTATAACTGTCAATTGTGCCAGCGGCACGGCAAGACGTGGCGCGATGCTAGCAGAACAATACGATGGTCTTTGCGAAAACATGGAGGGAGCTGCAGTGGCCAGGGTGTGTGCTGAATTTAATTTGCCATGCCTGGAAGTGAGGTGTATCAGTAATATGGTCGAAGACCGCGATAAAGGAGAGTGGCAACTGAAAAAGGCGTGCAGGCAGGCAGCGGAAGTGGCTGCCCGCATCACGGAATATCTCCAGGAGCAGTCTGATAGATCGGTTTCCGGAGGAGCATGATGCAAAATCTTTCCATCGGTTACTCTCCATGCCCCAATGATACCTTCATTTTCTACGCTTTGTCGCACAACAAGGTGCGACCTGAAAACGCTTCATTTGCTCCACCAATCCTTGATGATGTTGAGACCTTAAACTGCTGGGCTCTTAAAAAGAAACTGGATGTCACCAAACTTTCCTTCCATGCATTGGGGCATACTCTGGACAACTATATTATGCTCACCTCCGGTGCTGCACTGGGGCGGGGATGCGGGCCCCTTCTCGTGAAGAGGAGGGGGGAAAAGCTTAATTCTTCCCACAGCAGAATTGCAATCCCCGGAAAATATACCACGGCAGCTCTGCTTCTGAAGTTGTATGCCCCGCAATATGAGAATTTACAGGTTATGCGGTTTGAAGAGATCATGCCAGCTGTCCGGGAAGGTACCATAGACGGTGGGGTCATTATCCATGAAAGCCGCTTTACCTATCAGGATTTCGGACTCGAATGTGTAAAGGACCTGGGCGAGTGGTGGGAGGATGAAACCGGTCTGCCTATTCCGCTGGGCTGCATTGCTGCCCGGAGAACTCTTCCGGAAGAGGTGTTGGTCGAAGTTGACAGAACTATAAGGAATAGTCTTGAGTGGGCGTATGCCCACCCTGAACAAAGCATGAACTATATCAGAAGCCATGCCCAGGAAATGAGCGATGTCGTCCTGCGTAGCCATATTGACCTGTATGTTAACGAATTTTCTCTCCATATCGGAGAGGAAGGAAAAAGAGCGATTGAAGAACTTTTCCGGCGTGGCAGGGCAGCCGGAATTTTTCCGGACCTGAGTACTCCTGACTGGAGCCTTAGTTTATGAAAACCTCAGGTGAGGGGGGTATTTTCTGCTCAGCAGTCTGGGGTTGTGTGCTCATTGGGGGAGAGAGCAGAAGGATGGGGCGACCCAAGCACCTGATAGAACAGGGAGGTTTGACCTGGCTTGAGATAGCTGTTTCCAAACTTGATAAAAAGGTTGAGAAGGTTGTTATTTCAGGAGGTGGCGAAATTCCGGCAGCACTGGGAGGTATTCCTGTCATCCAGGATGTTCCAGGGCTGCACGGCCCCCTGGCCGGTATTCTTTCCATTATGCGCTGGAACCCGGAAGTATCATGGCTTGTGACAGGCTGTGACCAACCCGATATACGAGATGAGGCTCTTGATTGGTTGCTTGGGGTCAGAAATGAAGATATTGTGGCAATATTGCCTGATTTACAGGGAAACGGGCTGGTTGAACCCCTTCTGGCCTATTATGATTGCCGCTGCCGTCACTATTTTGACGAGATAGCGGAAAGGGGGACCAACCGTACCTCTGAACTTGTTGGCAGGCCCGGTGTAATAACACCCAGCCCTCCACACCATCTCCATGATTGCTGGCGTAACGTAAACACCCCGGAGGAAATCTGTTGACTTTGAGAACTTGCATGATTGCCCATGATGAATAGTGTAATTGACATACGAGTTGATCTATTGTTTTATTCAACAAGAAATCCTGGATAGTTTGTGTTGACAGGGAAGAGGGAGATTGTAATTATAGCGATCCATTTAGGAATTATTTGCAAATAGAATTTATTTTCGTTATTGAACGAGCAGTGGAGAAGCAGTAGAGCTTTCGGCAAAATGAGAGAATGTAGAAATACCAGTAAACGTACTATCGCTTTTTTGTGGGCAGGGCTTGCAATGCTCCTGCTGTCTGTCAGTGTGGCTGAAGGCAAGGGGGAAATGCCTGTAATGCCGGAATTTTCACTTTCTTCGGCTGTTGACGGGAAAGAGGTGAGTAGCTCTGATTTTGAAGGTCAGGTCCTCCTGGTAACCTTTTTTGCAACATGGTGCCCACCCTGCCGCCAGGAAATACCAACGCTCATTAAGCTGCAGAAAAAGTACGCTCCTAAAGGGTTTTCGGTCATTGGTCTGTCTGTGGATGAAAAAGGGCCCAAGGTGGTTGTCAAGCTGATAGAAAAAGAAAAAATCAACTATCCCGTCCTGATGTCAGACAGCAGAACGGCGAAAGGATTTGGCGGTATCGCCGGAATTCCTACCTCGTTTCTGGTGAACCGAAAGGGAGAAATTGTCAAACGATACCCCGGGTATGTCCCTCTCTCGTTGCTGGAAAAGGATATTAAGTCAGAGTTGTAGGGTTTTTTTCTGGCAGGAACGTAAAAAATATTCTTTAGAGTTTTTCTTGACAACCCTATGCTAACATTTTATGATTTTTGACTAATTCGTAAAGAAGGTGAATGACGGTTCATAATTTCATCTACCAAAGGAGAAGATCATGAAAAAATTAGTAACCGCTGTAATGGTTGTGGCTTTTGCCCTGAGTTCTGCCAGCATGGTAATGGCTAAGTCAGTGAAATGTGAGGTTGACACTGTAGAAGGCGACAAAGTCACCATGACCTGCAAAGGTGCCAAATTTAAAAAAGGTGATAAAGTAAAAGTTAAAGCTGGTGGTAAGAAAGCTGTCGAAGGCTGCTAACAAGTACTTCGTTTCTTTCAATTTTAAGAGTCGATTGATGCCGCATCAATCGACTCTTTTTTATTTTACGGCATATAAAAAATGGATCTGATAAAGGCCCTCATTCTCGGTATAGTTCAAGGGCTGACTGAATTTCTCCCCATATCGAGTTCAGGGCACCTGGTCATTGGCTCGGAAATTCTGAATTATCATAATCCCGGAATTGCATTTGAAGTGTTTCTCCACTGCGGTACACTTGTTGCTGTCATTATAGTCTTCAGAAAGGACCTGTTGACAATGATCAGGTCGATTTTTGTTTCACCATCTATCCGCCAGACAGATCCACGGCTGAATCGATTTTTTCACTGGAACTTCTACGTCGTTGTCGCTACTCTGCCGGCGGTAGTTTTCGGCCTGTGGCTCAAGAATTCCATTGATCAGATTTTCGACAATATACTGATTACTTTCGGGATGCTGGCAATAACCGGGACGATAATGCTGCTGACAAGGTATATTCATGAAAAGGGTACGCCGTTAAACGGTCCCAGAGCACTGATCATTGGCATGGCCCAGGCCCTGGCCATTATGCCCGGCCTGTCACGGAGCGGCAGCACCATTTTCACCGGCATGGTGCTGGGCATAAATCGGGAAACAGCGGCCCGTTTTTCGTTTATCATGTCAATCCCGGCCATTCTCGGAGCCGTAGTACTGAAACTGAATGACCTGGTTGCCGAGCCGCCATCTGCGGAACAATTGACTGCTATTGCTGTCGGGACTCTGGCATCTGTCATTTCAGGGTATTATGCCATTGTCCTGTTGATGAGACTTGTCCGACAGGGTAAACTGCAATGGTTCGGCTATTACTGTTTATGTGTATCAGCTCTCGGATTTGGCTGGTATTTTCTAAAGTAGGTGCTAACTGAAGCGGAAGGGAAACAATGAGCTTGCTGACCAGGCAGAATTTGTTCCTGGACCCTGTAGCGGAGGTTTTGTCGATACACGATATGTGCAAAATCAATTAATAGAGAGAGTTATGGATCCACAGACATTACCGGCAGTAGAGCGGGCTCTTTATGATACTATCAGGCAGCAGTACAAAGTTGGCTTTGAGCCCCTCCAACTTGGTGGAATACGTTTGAACCTCCTCGCTGTTGAGGATCTCGAACAACTGCTTGACGGCAAGGACGCCCTGAAAAATGTTTCTGACTTCCCGTTTTGGGTAAAGCTGTGGGAGGCAGCCATTGTCCTGGCCCAGTATCTGGCCGGGCAGCCGTTTAAAGAAGGCACGACCTTGCTGGAGCTTGGGGCGGGTCTGGGAGCACCGGGTCTCGCCGCTGGAGCAGCAGGGTGTTCTGTTACACTGACGGATTACGAAGAGCTGATCCTTAATTTTGAAAGGGTAAGTGCTTCGGCCAGCGGACTTGATAATGTCAGTTTTCAGAACCTGGACTGGAAGAATCCACCTGATATGGAACGGTATGATATCATAGTCGGTGCGGAGATACTGTTCAGGGAGGAGTTTTTCGAACCTCTGCTCAACGTCATGCGGAAGGCATTAAAGGCTGACGGGGTAATATACCTTGCCCATGATATCAAACGAAACAGTTTGAAACCGTTCCTGCATATGGCAGAAGCGGAATACAATATAGCGGCCTCAAAACGGACCTTGAAAAGTTTGGATGGGGACAAGGTGATTCTGCTGAACAGGTTGACACCGAAAAAGTAACGGGTTTGATGAATGTATCCTGTTTCTCTCGACATTGGCGGGAAGCTATGTGTTGTAATTGGCGGCGGCAGTGTTGCCGAACGCAAGGTGAAGGGACTTCTTGAATCAGGGGCTTTTGTCAGGGTAATAAGCCCTGAGGCGACTGAAGAGCTTTCTGTGTTGGCCCAAAGTGGAATAATTGAGTGGCGTAAAAAGTCGTACACGTATGATGATCTCGAAAGAGCTTTTCTCGTTTTTGCTGCCACCGATGACAGGGAAGTGCAGGATTTAATTTTCAGGCAGGCTGAAGAAAACGGTCAATTGGTCAATATGGCTGATGATCCGGATTGCTGTAATTTCCATGTGCCAGCCTCAATCAGGCGAGGAGACTTGACCCTGGCAATCTCGACCAGCGGAAAAAGCCCTGCTGTTGCCGCGTTGATCAGAAAAAAACTGGATAAAGAGTTCGGGCCTGAGTACGAGACCCTGCTTCACCTGATGTCACTTGTCAGAGAGCAAACTGGTTCAGATTCGGAGAGCCTCTCCCAGGCTGACAGGAAAAAAATCTATAAAAAAATACTTCACCAAGATATAATTGAATGGATTAAGACCAGCCAGTTCAGTAAGCTGCAAGAGCATGTACAGGAAATTCTTGGAGCAGATGCCGACCTGGACATAAATAAACTGAAGCTGGATAATTGATGAGTTACTTGTTGTTTCAAATCAGTTTTGTAGTCTATTTTGTAGCAATGTCAGCGTATATTGTCTTTTTTGTGTCACAAAAGAGTCATGTACGGCAGATTGCCCGCAAGATTTTTCTGGTGGCAGGTCTCCTGCATACCTTTAATATAGCAACCAGGTACTTTGAGGCGGGGCATACTCCCATCACCTCCCAGCATGAAACTGTTTCATTTTTTGCATGGTCCATTGCCTGGTGTTATCTTTCGTTCCGCTGGCGATACACGGTAAAAAATTTAGGGACCTTTGTCAGTGTCTTAACTGTTATTCTCATGTTTATTGCTGCCCTGGCGTCCCGTGAGATAATTCCGCTTGTCCCGGCCCTGCAGAGCTGGTGGCTGCCGTTTCATGCATCTGTTTCCATTATCGCTGATGGATTTCTGGCCCTTGCCTGTATAGGGGGGATAATGTATCTGCTGCAGGAAAGGGAGATCAAGCGCAAGCGCTTTGGTCTTTTTTATTCGCGCCTACCCTCCCTTGAAGCACTTGACAAGTTGAACCATCACTGTTTGTCAATAGGTTTTCCCCTGCTCACGCTGGGAATAATTTCCGGTTCAATCTGGGCAAAACAGGCATGGGGAGCGTACTGGCATTGGGATCCGAAGGAAACCTGGTCGCTGATAACCTGGTTTTTGTATGCGGCACTGGTGCATCAGCGTTTTACCGTAGGCTGGAGGGGGCGGCCTGCAGCAATAATGACTATTATCGCATTTCTGGCGGTGCTCTTTACCCTGTGGGGAGTAAATTATCTCCTTGGTGGAATTCATACTTATGCCTCGTGATTCTATAGTCCTCCTCGGCGTTAACCACAAGACCACTCCACTCGAAATACGGGAAAAGCTTGCCTTGTCCGAAGGGTACGAAAATCCCCTGCAAGCCCTGGCATCAATTGACGGGATAAATGAGCATTACCTGGTATCGACCTGCAACAGGGTGGAAGTGTTATACACCACCGTGAATCCTGAAGAGACAAAGCAAAAGGTGCTGAAATTCCTGTT
The DNA here is from genome assembly GCA_947259225.1 of uncultured Desulfobulbaceae bacterium. Taxonomy (GTDB): domain Bacteria; phylum Desulfobacterota; class Desulfobulbia; order Desulfobulbales; family Desulfobulbaceae; genus UBA10518. Next base: position 107,221 of record CAMYLK010000002.1, read on the forward strand.
CGGAGATGCTGTGGCCCAGAACGATCTGGACAAATATGTGTATCACTACGAAAATGAAGAAGCGGTTCAGCATCTTTTTATGGTTGCGTCAAGTCTGGATTCAATGATTGTCGGTGAGGCTCAGATTCTCGGCCAGTTGAAAGAGGCCTACAGGTATGCATCCGAGCAGAGAGCAAGCGGCACTGTCCTGAATAAACTCCTGCATAAGTCCTTTTTTGTTGCCAAAAGGGTACGTACTGAAACAAAAATCGGTGCCAGTGCCGTTTCCATAAGTTACGCCGCTGTGGAGCTCGCCCGCAAAATATTTGGCCAGCTGGACAACAAGTCAGTCATGCTGGTCGGGGCTGGAGAAATGGCTGAACTTGCTGCTGAACATCTGGTCGGCCAGGGAGTGGCAAACGTAGTGGTCGCCAACCGGACACTGGAGCGGGCAGTCAAGCTGGCCCGCCGTTTTAACGGCCAGGCTGTCTCCCTTGATGAACTGATCGACCAGCTTGAGCATGTTGATATCGTTATCAGTTCAACCGGTGCAACCGGAACGATCCTCAGCAAGAATGATGTGAAACCGGTTATGCGGGAGAGGCGGAACAGGCCGATATTCTTCATTGATATCGCTGTTCCAAGAGATCTTGACCAGAATATTAATGACCTCGACAACGTTTACCTCTACGATATAGATGACCTGCATAATGTCGTGGAGATGAACCGTGCCGAGCGAGACCGGGAGGCAGTAAAAGCGGAACGTATTGTTGCCGAGGAGACACTGAAATTCAGCCATTGGCTTGACAATATGGAGGTAAACCCGACCATTGTGGACTTGCGGAAAATGGCAGATGAGATATGCAGGGTTGAGCTTGAAAAGACCATTGGTAAAATAAAGGATATCAGTCCCAGGCAACAGAAATCCATTGAAAAGATGGCATCGGCCATTATGGCCAAGATGCTGCATAATCCCATGCAGTTCTTGAAAACAGATAACAGCAGATGTGTTGATCGCCGTGAGAGGATTACAACTGTCCGTGACATCTTTCAACTTGATGATCAGAACGATTCCACCGAAGAATGACAACAAATGACAGAGAATCCATTCTGGAGGAAGAAATACTAATCTTGCGGAATTCCGGGGAGATCCCAGAAATCGCTCTGTACACAAGCCTCTACTACCTTGAAGAAGACGAGGAAGGTCCGCAACTGTCTCTCCATGATGGTGAATTGTACCTTTTGTACGATGCGGCCATTGCGCGGGCGCGGGAAATCGTCCTGCGCGATCTTGATCCTGCCAACCGTGATCTGAGCTTATACAGGGGGCCGACCCGCTCGATTGTAAACTGGTACCGACTGCAGAATTTATGCAGGAGGATCGGTATGGAGTGCCAGGGGTTTAAGGAAAAGGTATCCCATGCTTTCCTTTTCTACATGGAGCGTGAATTCACGGACACGCAACAGGAATTGCGCATATCCTCGGTCAACTGTACTGCCGAAGAGATCAGGTTATTCTGTGAGCAGCTCTGTATTGATATGGACAGCCTGCCCGACGGTTGGACTTGCTTATGCAGGGAATAATTAAGCTCAGGAAAATACATTTCAGAAAAACGTACTCCGTATTATTATTCTCTTTATGACGAAGTATTCTAATTAATCAGCACATTAGCAGTGATACGGAATCAGCATCACACTGGTAATTGGCATTATCGTGTATACAGTTTCAGATATCATTCTACCTGAAGGAGAAGATCATGGAACAGAAAGAGTGTGCCTGGCAGCAGAGTCGCTACGGTCTGGAAAATCACGGTCTGACAAACCTCAACGAAGTATTCTGGAATTTGCCCACCCCGAGGCTGTACGAAAAAATACTGACCAGGGGCGAAGGGCGTCTGTCTCATCTTGGTCCTATTACAGTACGTACGGGGCATCATACCGGCCGTTCAGCTAATGATAAGTTTGTAGTACAGGAAAAAATACCCCAGGAGGATATCTGGTGGGGCGCAGTAAACCCGCCCATTTCTCCGGAACATTTTGACCAGCTGCACAAACGCATGGTCATGCACCTGCAGACTCAAGATCTGTATGTACAGGACTGTTTTGCCGGTGCGGATGCCGACTTCCGCCTACCGGTTCGTATCATTACCCAGTATGCATGGCACAGCCTCTTTGCGCGGAACATGTTCATTCAGGCAACACCAACGGAACTGGCTGAGCACATTCCCGAATTTACCGTGATCAACGCTCCACGCTTCCATGCTTCACCCAGCCTGGACGGCACCAACTCGGAAACATTTATTATAATAAACTTAAAAAAGAAATTGATTCTGATCGGTGGTACAAGCTATGCCGGGGAGACGAAAAAGTCGATCTTTACGGTCATGAACTACCTGATGCCGAAAAAAGGAGTCCTGCCCATGCATTGTTCCGCAAACATTGGCAAGGATGATGATACCGCTCTTTTCTTCGGACTCAGTGGTACCGGAAAGACCACCTTGTCCGCAGATGCCAGCCGAATCCTGATCGGTGACGATGAACACGGCTGGAGTGATAACGGCGTTTTTAATTTTGAGGGTGGTTGTTATGCCAAGCTGATCAAGTTATCACCGGAAGCCGAACCTGAGATCTATTCGACCACCAGGAAGTTCGGTACGATACTTGAAAATGTTGCGCTGGATGCCTGCACCAGAATGATTGATCTTGACGACGATACCTTTACAGAAAACACGAGGGGTTCGTACCATATTTCCTCAATACCAAATGCCAGCAGAGAAGGGCTTGGTGGGCATCCCAGGGCGATAATTTTTCTTTCAGCCGATGCTTTCGGGGTATTGCCACCGATTTCTAAACTGACCAGGGAACAGGCCATGTATCATTTTCTATCTGGGTATACTGCCCGTGTTGCCGGAACTGAACGGGGCGTTACAGAACCATCACCTGTCTTCAGTGCCTGCTACGGTGCACCGTTCATGCCATTGCATCCCATGCGCTATGCTGAACTGCTTGGTAAAAAACTTGAGAAACACGGTTCCCATGTGTGGCTGATTAATACCGGCTGGACAGGTGGACCCTACGGCGTTGGGGAACGAATGCCAATCAACCATACCAGGGCAATGGTGAATGCGGCTCTAGACGGTAAGCTTGATAACGTGCCAACTGAACAGGATCGTTTTTTCGGTCTGCATATACCCCTGCAGTGTCCTGAGGTCCCTGCCAAGGTTCTCAATCCGCGCAATACCTGGGCCAATCCGGAGGAGTATGATAAACAGGCGGGTAAACTGGCAGAAATGTTTGCCGGCAACTTTAAACAGTTTGCTGGGCAGACGAGTTCTGAAATAAATAATGCAGGGCCGTCCTGAGCAGATGTGAATCTGTGGTGTCGTTTCCGGACAGTGGATTTCAGGTTTGATAGTGCCTGTAACCATTCCAAATATTTACGTAAAGTCAATTGATGCGTGTTTGATTGTTTTCCCTTTACATTCGGGAAATATAGTTGTTACCATATAAATTGAACATTAAATTCATGAAATTGGTGTTCAATCTTATAAGGTGCGCTCTGCACCTGTGAATTTTAAGTGGGTTGAAAGTGAGCAAAGAAGAAGCAAAACATTTTTACAGACAGGGCCTTCGGCTGCTCAGCTCTGAGCGTTATGCAGAAGCTATCGAATTCTTTACCAAAGCCGTTGAACTTGATCCTGAATTCATCGATGCCTACAGTAACCGTGGTGAACTCTATAAGATGATAGGCCGTTATGTAGAGGGCAATACGGATACAGAGACCGCGAAGGCTCTACGCTCCGGCAAGCTGTCTTCAAGAACGACCGGGAAGAGAGAGACATCCAAACTCAATATGGATGATGTTGAAAGCATCTATGACGCGGTATACTCTGAAGGGGATGATAATGAAGATCCCATCGAATTTGACGGAGATGTCTACGATTATGTCTTTTCAGATGACTCCCTGGACACTGAAGAAGCATGGGACGGTCTTATTCACGATGATTCAGAAACCCGAGGTTTCCCGGCTATTCTCGAATTTCTTGGTAAAGGTCGAGAAGAGGTTTCCGGAGCACTGCTCTTTCAGCCAACCAAGGAAGATCTCACTATAACAAAGGATGACGGCAGTATTGACCGCATAGTTTATCTGGAACAGCTCAGCTGCATCAGGTATGCCGGTATCCCCTCAGAATTCGATAAACAACCAAATGATTCTTGCCATATTGAAATTATTGAAACCAATGATGGTAATATTTACCATGAGGCCATACATCCTGAGCAGGAGATGGGCAATATTCTGCTGGGTTTTTCAACAAAAGAACATACCCGTTTCAAGTATTCACTGCTCCCGATAGGTAATATTAAAAAACGCCGACAGGAACGTTATCTCGGTGATATTCTTGTTGAAAAAAGATTTATCGCCGGTGATGCCCTGAAAAGTGCACTTGAAGAGCATCAACAGTTGAGAAAAATGAAGTTCGGCAAAATTATTGCCAAGAAAGCGCAAATCCTCTACTCGGCCGTAGAACTCGAACTGAAAAAGGCTTACGAAGGCAACATGCAGGGGCTCAAGATCGGTGAAATCCTGCTGGCAGCCGGACTGGTCAATGAAGAACAGATTCTCGAAGCACTTCAGTATCAGGAAAGCCTGCAAAACAAGAAAATCGGACAGTTTCTGATTGAAAAGGGAATAATTCAGGAAAAAGAAATATACGTCTCTCTTGCGGAACAGTTAAGAATCCCATTTGTAGATTTAAGAAAGATAAAGGTGAATAAAGTTATTTTATCTCTTCTTCCCCGGGACATAATACTGCAGTTAAAAGTGATGCCCATAGCTGTAAAAGAGTCATCTCTCATAGTGGCAACACTGCGTCCCGATATAGGGCCCCTCTGTGAAATTGTCTTGAAAAATTCACAGTTTACAGATGTCCAGTTTGTTCTTGCCCAGCCAACTCACCTCAAAAATATTATCAATATGCTCTACGTCGTTAAGGGTGTTGGCAAGTAAATCGCTGGAAATCTGTCTGACTTTTTCTTCCAAAAACATTGGTCGCTTGATTCTTTACATATTCTGCCTGTATAGAATCATACAGAACCTTATGGATTTCATTCCCAGGCAGAAATAATCAAATAAGCTGTGAAAGTCATTATTCAAAAAGAAGGTCAGGTATCACTATCCAGGCAACTGACCATTGATATTTTTCTTTCTCCAGACAGACAACACCGGAGTTGGTAAACGAAACCACGTTTCGTTCTGGATCGCCGGCAAGAAGTAAACCGGCAAGCTTGTTCAGGAAAGGGAGATGCCCGACAATCATGACCGGGTCCTCCAGTTCGCTTAAACTCTCCGCAACAGGGTGAACATCATCGTTCGGATTCAAGCCGGGTACCGAGATTGTTCCGTGTACCGGCGACAGATGATGGGCAAAGATCATAGCTGTTTCTTCAGCCCGTTTTTTGCCGCTATGCCTGATCTCCGTGACCGTAAAGGAATGTTTGCCAATCCAGGCAGCTATTTTTTCTGAATCGCGGAACCCCTCTTCACTTAATGGGCGTATCGGATCCTCGTCTTTGCTTTTTGCTTCACCATGCTGCACAAGTAATACTTTCATTTCCTTCTCCCTATACTCAAGTAACTGAACTTGAATTTAACTCTCTTCTCCTGTCATGTTCGTGATATACTAATTATATCAAAAGGAAATTCAATTGCCTAATTCAGCAGTACGGAGCACCAATATGACAGGGAGTGCAATACATGATCGACGCAACAGGCGTATAATGGAACTCGGCGAAAAGTACTGGCAGAAAATGCGGGGACAAAAGCCAAAGCTCTTTGACCGGCATTACTGGCAGGGACAACTCCTGGACTGGGTCATGAAAGATGAATCATTCAAGGTGGATGCCTTCCGATTTGTCGATGTTCTGCCTTCCCTGCAGTCAAGCTCAGCCATCGCATCACACGTAAGCGAGTATCTCCTTAAAGATGGTCGTGAACTCCCCTTTGCGTTGCGTACAGCCCTCAATATGGCTGCCGGCGGAGTCATGTCACCACTGGCTGCCCGGGCTATTCGTACCAACGTGACAGACATGGCCCGCCGTTTTATCTGTGAAAGTGAAAGTACGAAAGCACTGAAGGTATTTACAAAGCTGATGAAAAAGAACCTGACCTTCACAGCTGATATTCTTGGAGAGGCAACGACCAGTGATGGTGAGGCGGAACGTTATCTGCAGAAGTACCTTGATCTCATCGAACTGCTTGGAGCTGCGGCTGAGAAATGGCCTGAAAACCCTGTCCTTTATCAATCCCCTGCGGGGCCGCTGCCCAAGGTGAACATATCAGTAAAAATATCGGCCCTTGACCCGTATATGGACGGTGTGGATCACGAAGGTTCTGTTGCCAGGCTGAAGGAACGTCTGCTTCCGGTGTTGCGCCTTGCCAGGGAAAAGAATGTGTTTATCAACTTTGACCTGGAGCAGTGGGCCGCTCACAACATTACCTATGACCTTTTTGAGGAGGTGGTCAACCATCAGGACCTTATTGACTGGCCTCATATTGGTCTTGTTATACAGGCCTACCTGAAGACAAGCGATCAGGACTGTGACCGTCTCCTGAAGCTGAGCAATAAGAGGGGCACCCCTTTTACCGTTCGTCTGGTCAAGGGGGCGTACTGGGATTATGAAGTGGTGCATGCCAGGCAGAACGGTTTTTCCTGCCCGGTTTTCACCAACAAAGGGCTCACCGATGCCAATTATGAGAATCTGAGTGTTAAACTGATCGACAATCACATGCTCATTGTTCCTGCTTTTGCCAGTCATAACCTGCGTTCACTGGTCCATGCCATAGTAGTGGCAGAAGAGAAAGGATTGGACAGAACAGGAATTGAACTGCAGATGCTCTACGGCATGGCCGAACCGGAACGCAAGGTCTTTGCAGAAGACGGCTACCGGGTGCGGATTTATGCCCCCATTGGTGACCTTCTTCCCGGCATGGCCTACCTTGTACGACGTCTCCTGGAAAATACATCAAACAGCGGTTTTCTGCGCCAGAGTTATCACGACGAAATATCTATTACCTCCCTGCTCGAAGCTCCTGTCCTTGAACCTGAACTGACAGAGCAGGGCAATCAAGGTCCTGGAGATATTGACTCTCCTTTTATCAATGCAAGCCTTCTTGATTTTTGCGAAGAGCAGGTGCGGGATACATTTGTCGCGGCAATTGCCAGGATGGAACAGCAACTGCCTTACGAGGTACCTGTAGAGGTTAACGGCACTGCCACAATGATGGAAGACAGGAAGCTCCATGTGTCACCTAATGATCCCACCGTGAAAGCAACACTGGTAAGCCAGGCGTCTGTGTCGTACGTGAATGATGCCTTACAGACAGCCCGAATGGCCTTTCCAGGCTGGCGGGACGGGACGCTGCGAAAGAGAGCCGAGCTCCTTGAAAAGCTGGCTCTGCGGCTTGAAGAGAACCGCTTTTATCTTGCTGCGCTGCAGACGCATGAAGTTGGCAAGCCGTGGCGGGAGGCAGATGCTGATGTGGCTGAAGCCATTGATTTCTGCCGGTATTATGCCCGGCAGTCTCTCATGGAGTTGGGGCCGGTTAAGCAGGGAAACCTCGCCGGAGAGGATAATGTCCTTTTTTATGAGGGGCGAGGGCCGACAGTCATTATCGCCCCATGGAACTTTCCTCTGGCCATTCTCTGCGGCATGTCAACGGCAGCTCTTGTTGCTGGCAACACAGTGCTTATTAAACCGGCCACAGCATCTTCGGCTGTTGCCCATGTTTTCTACGAGCATCTTTTGGCAGCAGGTATTCCCCCTGGTGTGGTCCAGTTTCTCCCGGGCTCAGGTGAGCAAATAGGCAGCTACCTGGTGAAACATCCTGACATCGCTCAAATAGCCTTTACAGGCTCCAAGGAGGTTGGGCTTGAAATAATAGAGCAGGCAGCAAAAACACGTACTGCCCAGGCAGAGGTAAAGAAAGTGGTGTGTGAGATGGGCGGCAAGAACGCGATTATTGTTGATGAAGATGCGGATCTTGACGCAGCCCTCAAAGGAGTAATGCAGTCAGTTTTCGGGTATGCCGGGCAGAAGTGCTCTGCCTGTTCGCGCCTTATTATTGTTGGGCAAATCTATGACGCTTTCAGGAACCGTCTGCTGGAAGCCTGTAAAAGCCTGCCTCTCTTACAGGCTACAAATCCAGGCTGCAGGTTGGGCCCTGTAATAGATCAAAGGTCTTATGAACGTCTCATCAAGCTTATTAATGAACCTCCGGACGGGGCCAGGCTTTTGTTCAAAGGAGAGGTACCTGAAACCGGATTTTTCGTGCCGCCTGCAATCTTTGAAGTAACCGACGCACAAAACCTGATGATGCAGCTGGAATTTTTCGGACCGGTCCTGACTGTCATCCAAGCTGAGAACTTCCTGGCAGCAGTTGATATAGCCAACAATACAGAGTTTGCCCTGACCGGGGGGGTATATACGCGAAAACCAGGGCACATGAATTTGTCGCGGGAGAAGTTCAAGGTCGGCAACCTGTATATAAACCGCGGCTGCACCGGTGCCATTGTCGACCGGCAGCCGTTTGGCGGTTTCGGCATGAGCGGGACCGGTACCAAGGCCGGCGGCCCTGGATATCTCCTCAATTTTGCTCATCCACGATGTGTGACGGAAAACACCATGCGCAGCGGGTTTACCCCTGACCTGCAGTTGTGAGAAGAGACGTACTGCTGCTGGCAAGACTGAGAGGGATTTCATATGTAGGCACTCTGTCGATCAACTCTCCTGGCCAGTTCACTGGCGTATTTCCCTCCCAGGACATTACTGTGCCGCTGCGCCCATCCAGACAGACTGGTAGTACCCGTAGGCTCGGAATCAACGCAGAGCAGGTCAGTCATCAACCCGATAATTTCTTCCCTGGTCACGACCACGTCCTTGACGAATTTACTTACGACCGCACCTACCAGGTATCCCAGCTTCGGTGACACAGAGATTATGGGCTTGCTGATTCCAATTATATCACCTATTTTTTCAACCAGAGATCTATACGAGTATGTTTCCGGACCAATGGCATTAATTATGACATTGTCGGTATTTTGTCCCTGTTCGATTGCCAGCCTGGCGTAATCTTTTACATAAATTGGCTGGATATGGTAACTGCCGTATCCAAAAACAGGGAAGACAGGCATCTTTCGCAATAGCCAGGCAATGTTATTGATCAGTATGTCTTCGTTACCGAAAATAACAGCCGGCCGCAGAATCGAATAAGATATGCCCGATTCGATCAGCGCCTCCTCCAGTACTGCCTTACCACGAAAATATTCGAGTTCGGAATCGAGGGACGGATTAGTAATACTGGTGTGAACAATTCTCTTCACGCCTGCCTCTTTGGCTGCCGCAAAAAGCTTGAGGGTATTTTTCACCGCATCATGATGAGAAAATTTTCTGTGATTGAACCTGACCCAGTACGTATTGTACAGGGTTGATACATTTTTGAGAGATTCTGCAAGCTTGTTCGGTTTATCGAAGTTGAATTTACTTGCCTGGATTTTCCTGGACAGGTCATTTTCCCGTTCCGGTGAATTAGTCAAGGTTGCAACGGAATACCCTTTGGCCAGAAGTTCTCTGGCAATATACTTTCCAGTAAATCCGAAAGCGCCTGTTACCATGTGGATTTCGTTATTGTTCATAATCCTTCTCCTCTGGATACCTGTTTATTGCGAAGCCTAGGGTTTAATACCCCGCTGCTTGCGGCAGGGTAGTTTATTTTTTCAGAAATTTCTTTTTGATCATGTTGGTTCGAAGGTCATCGACAGCCAGGAAGGTGGCGACAAGATTATCCAGGCTGTCGAAGAATTGTTTGAGCGCATTCATTCTGTTAACATAGAATTTCTCGGTTTCGGTATCACCTGATTCATTTGGTCCAGTCTCAATAATCTTAATGCTCTCGCCAACTGTCCTGATTGCAAGGTCAAATTCATTTTTTTCTCTTTCACGAAGAATCCCCTTAACGATTTTCCAGAAATCCGTTTCAGCCGTGTAGTAATCTTTCCTGTCTCCGAGCTTAAGTTGCTTGTGCACGAGGCCTAGTCGTTCAAGGTTTCTGATGTTGGTGCTGACGGCACCTTTGCTTACCCCTACCTCGATAACCATATCGTCAAGAGTCAGTGGCTCTGGTGAAAGATAGACCGCACCGAAAATGCCCCCCATTGCTTTTGGGAAGCCCCAAAAGTTAGTAATTCGGCTTATACCCTGAATAAAATGCTCTTTGGATTTCTGCAGGTGATCACTCATACCTTCCTCTTTGTATAGAACGTTTAGTTTGATTTAAATGTAATATATGATAATTTTGGATTCTTGTCAAGGACAGGTATGAAAATAAACAAGAGGGATAGAGGGTTTTTTTACAAGCTGCTTGCTTGAATAAACTGATAAGAAAAAGAGGGGAACAGGTGTAGAATAACGTGGACTGTTTAACCACTTGGCCATATTTCCTACTGCCGGGACGTGAGGAAGAAGCAGGAGGTTGTCGTAGAGAAAGAGGAGAAGAAGATACCGGTTCACTACTTTTAAAGGTGAACCGATCAAGTGAGCTGGCTAATTATTATTTCGTTAAGAACCTGCACTATTAGAACACCCTTGTCTTAAGTCCCAGATATATGATATTATTTTGTAATAATAAGAATTATCCATATCAGTTCAAGCCTATGCCTGGCCCATACAACTGAAATAGTGAATTTGTTACACGTCATGCTGCAATTTTCATGAGAAGCTCGAGAAAATGAACATCCATAGTCTCAAACTGAAATTCATTGTCATTCTTATCGGGATATTAGGGGCGGTATTGCTACTGCAAACCTTTTATTTTGTGCCTAAACTGGAAACTTACGAATATCGGGAAGCCGTTGAAACACAGCAACAAATAGCCCAACAGCTGGCGACCACATTTGAGATGTCCTTCCAACAAACCGTTGCAGAAATTGAAGCAATTGCACAACTGCCTGCAATCAAAGGCTTGAAGGGAGAAGAACTCGACCGGACTCTCACTAAAATGGATATGGTGACGCAGTTTTTCAACTATTACTTTATAGTTGATCTTGATGGAATATGGATATCCTACCCCAGCAAGCCTCATCTGCAAGGCAAGAAGATGGAAACTGATTACTGGATTGCTGATGTCCTGAAGAACAATGTAACGACATTCCTTGATGTTCATTTAGCAGCGAACATAAACACACTTGTCAGTGGTTTCTCCTCTCCCATTTATTCTGATAATGATGAAGTAATAGCACTTGTCCGTGGTGTAATAACGGTTTCAGATAAGAATTCCCTTCTAGAACAAATAAAAACGATCAAGATCAATAACAACGGTTATGTCTATATCGTTGATTCAAATGGGAAAATTCTTGCGCACCCCGAAATTTCCATTACCCCTGAGAAAGCTGAACAGTATGATTATAATACCTATCAACCGGTTACAAAAGCGCTGCAAGGAGAATCAGGTGTAACAGAATATACCTATAACAAGCAAATCTGGATCGCAGCGTATCAGCCTATCCCCACAACTGGTTGGGCAATAATTGTTCAGCAACCCAAAAATAACATCCTGCAGCATGTCCAGGAAGAGGTCAGCGAGTTTACGCGTTTTTTCATTCTGTCGTTTCTTCTGATCGCCCTGTGCCTGACATTTTTTTTCATGTATTCCCTGAGCCCGTTAACCCGGCTGCTGAAAACGATACGTTCGGAACAACCTTTCAGGGCAAAATCCTTTCCAAACAATGAAATTGGCACCCTGGCACAGGAATTCAACAAATATAGCGAGCAGCTTGAAGAAAAAGTCGCTCATCGAACAGAAGAGCTTCGTCATGCCAACGACGATCTTATAAATGAGATTGTAGAAAGGAAAAGGGTAGAGGAAAGACTTCTTGAAAGGGAGACCGCACAGAAAAGTATTTTACGGGCGACTCCGGTCGGCATTGGCCTGGTTCATGACCGGGTCTTCAGCTGGTTGAGTGAACAGGTCCTTCAGCTGACAGGCTATTCAGAAGAAGAACTTGTCGGCAAAAGCGCAAGAGTAGTTTATTCGAGCCAGGAAGAATTCGATAAAGTAGGAAGGATCAAATATGGTCAGTTGAAACAAAAGTTGGATGTCGGTGAAGTCGACACTGTGTGGAAAAGAAAAGATGGTGCATTGGTCGATGTTCATCTCAGGTCGACTCCTATCAATCCTGCTGACCTGTCCGAAGGGGTAATCTTCTCGGTTCTTGATATTACCGGGCGGAAAAAAATGGAGCAAGATCTGCAGCGTGCCCACAAGCTCGAATCCTTGGGCATTCTTGCAGGGGGGATTGCTCATGATTTCAACAACCTTCTACAGTCGATCATCGGCAATATATCCCTCGCCAAAATGTATTCAAATAAAGATGACAAAGTCTACGCCAAGCTGGATGAAACTGAAAAAGCTGCCTCTCGCGCTACAGCGCTGACCCTTCAGCTCCTTACCTTCGCAAAAGGGGGCGCCCCGATCAAAACTGCCACTCATATTGACGAAATTATAAAAGATTCCGCCTCATTCTCACTACAGGGGTCCAATGTCAGTTGTGAGTATTCTTTTGCCGATGACCTCTGCCTTGTTGATGTGGATGAAGGACAGATCAGCCAGGTCATCCAAAATCTTGTCATTAATTCAAATCACGCCATGCCAGATGGAGGTGTAATCACGATCAAGGCCGAAAACTTCCGGATCGACCCAGGTGATGTAACTCCCCTCGAAGTGGGACGATATGTAAAAATATCCATTCACGACCAGGGAATCGGTATTCCAAAAGAACATGTATCTCGAGTTTTCGACCCGTACTACTCCACCAAAAAAACAGGTAGCGGATTAGGTCTGGCTGTAGCCTATTCCGTTATCAAAAATCACTCTGGTTTACTGACAGTTGAATCTGATGTTGGGCATGGTGCTACGTTCAACATCTTCCTGCCCGCCTCTGATGCAGATCATCAAGCTGAAGTGTCAGTACAGAATGAAAAAGCTGTTCATACTGGTAAAGGCCGGGTTCTGGTCATGGATGATGAAACTAAAGTTCTCGAAGTTGCTGTTGAGATGTTAGAAATACTTGGCTACGAGGCAACGACAACCCCAGATGGCAGTAGCGCACTGGAACAATACAGCAAAGCCATGATAGAGAAACCGTATGATTTTGTCATTTTAGACCTTACCGTTCCAGGTGGAATGGGTGGCAAGGAAACAGTCAGGAAACTACTGGAGTTGAACCCTGATGTGAGAGCTCTTGTCTCAAGTGGCTATGCAAACGATCCGATTATGGCCGAGTACAGTCGCTACGGTTTCTATGGAGTCATCCCTAAACCCTACACAATTGAAAACTTGAGCAAAGTACTGAAGACGTCGTACAAGGGAACCACACACTGACCACAAAATCGCCTCTCATGTCAACACCGAAGAATTGCACTTGGAACTTGAATTCAGGAGATGCAAGAAAAAGTAATTAAATTGAGACAAAACAGGAGAACAATGTGATGGAGAACATTTCCAGTGACAATCTAATATAAATTGAAAAAACAGAATTTGTTACGTGGAGATCGTAATAATTTTCATCCAGGCGGATCGTTTTTTTCCACCTAACCTGTCCTCCTCATCCTGGAATTTCAGACAACAGAATACTATTTCCCATATTACTGTATTATCTTGAAATTAAAGTTGAATCCATTTTCTCAGCGTATTTACCTCATCATTATTCATAACAATGGACCACGGTCCCCGGTCGCCTTCCAGCAAAGCCAGACTTTTGTCAAAAAGAGTTCGGTTTTCACCAAACAGGCTGGCAAAAAGTTCCACTTCCACGTTTGAGAAGGCAATGGCTGTTTTCATGTCTCTCAGGGATTTTTCCGGGTGATCAAGTTCGGCATGGGCCAGGCCACGTGCAAAGAACGCAGTGCCCCGGTCATGATTCAAATCTATTGACCGGGAAAGGTCCTCAACCGCATCGCTGAATGCAGCCTTTCTGAGATGAGCAATACCCCTGTAGTAGAAGGCTCGATCATTGTCTTCGTCAATTGTCAGTACCCGGCTGAAATCCTCTATGGACCAATCTATTTCACCGATCAGAAGATAAGCTGCACCACGGTTCAGATATATATTGACAGGGTTGCATCCTTTTTTCTCAGCCTTGGTAAACTTTTTTATACTTTCCTCAGGGTGACCGGCAGCAAATAACTCTTTTCCTTGTAAAAATATGTGATCAGTAATTGACATGGTAGACCTCCCTCACATATGTGACTGACCTATACAATGTAATATCGATGATATATTATAAAATAGGAATTATTCTCAAAGTTACCAGTAAAAGTAATCAAATGGGATAAGGGTGGAAGGAGATGACGATAGCTCTCAACCTTACAAATTTCAAAAATCGGGATTAATCACTTTTCTAACACTGCAGAAAAACTGAATTTTATGCTGGGTCTGCTCTTGATAGTAAAACCCACCTCTAGGGCAGTATCAAGTTCGTTCTGAAATTCAGAGTGTGATACATGGAATTTTGGCTCAGCCATAAGAAACAAGCCCGCTGGTTTCAGAACATCGTATATCTGTTTGAGAAATATATGTACTTCCGGCGTTTCATGAATCATCCAGAATGCCAGGGCATAATCGAGGGGCTCTGTGATGTTGATATTGTTTTCCGAGCATTGTTGAAAGTGGATGATATCTGATACGCTGGCTTTTACAGCTCTTTTCTGGGCTGTATCAAGCATTTTCTGCTGAATGTCGACAGCAATTACTTTGCCGTTTTCCTGAACACGTTTTGCCAACTGAATTGAGAAATAGCCAAAACCGCATCCAATATCAGCAACAGTCATACCGTTCTTGATATGGGGCGCGAAGATCTGGTCTGGCTTGTGGAAGAGAGTGCGGAGGGGATTATCAAAGCTGTAGGCAAACCACCAAGGGCACACGTGCTTAGCCATGGAGTTTACCCTTCATCGGATTAACATTACTGATGTAAGACCGGCAAAAAAGAACACAAATTTTTTCTATTCCGCAGTGATACATCGTTTGCGTAAACATCGAATAACACTGTTATTCACAGGCCTTTATTTTTGGCCATGATGCAAGAGGATTTCTTTAATACCATCCCTGGTGAATTTGTTGAGCTGAATAATTGTAGCCTGGTCTCGACAAAGAGGTGGGAGAATATCAAGTGCTTCCTCCTTTGAGTCGGTTTCGATGGTAATCCAGGCCTTGTGTACTCCATCCATACATCCCCAGTCCGCGTTCGTAGCAAAGTGGGAGCCGTAGGTGAGAAAACAATCAACTACATGGGCGCAAGCCACCACGTCTTCATCATGCGGCACTTCTATTAAATATTTAGGCATAGCGCTACCTCCTTGTAAGCTAAAACTAAAAGCATAGTAGATTTATATATAGAGAATATAAGAATCATTATCAGGATTAACAGGTGAATTTTATAGCACTGGTTTGAGAGGCCTGCAAATAATACATGATGTTGTATAATTTCAACCTGGTGATCGAGCTTTCGAGTATGTCAGGATGGTGTCATTTGTAAACAAGGAAAATTAGAATACTATCACCTGGTTCATGGTGGGCATACATTCGGATTTCCGGTAACAATTAGAAATTAAGTATTATCTCTGGAGATTTCAGGGTGTTTTTCAGCCATGCATTTTGGGCATACACCGTGACTGAATTCCGCCGTTGAATGTTCAGATATGAATTTCTCAAGTTTATTCCAGTACCCTTTGTCATCGCGAATTTCCTTACAGTACATGCAAATGGGTACGATACCGGAGAGTGTTTTGATTTTACTGTTCGCTTCCTTCAATTCACTGATAAGTTGTTCCCTTTCTTCAATACCTTTTTTTAAAGATGCATTGGTTTGAAGTAATAACGATCTTTTTCTCTCCAGCAGAGTTCCTCCGACAAGGGTAAAGACAATACCGACCACAGCAATAATTCCATAACCGGCTATGAGGGCGATATTTTTTTCTTCTGACAGGTAAGGGATAGTTACACTAATGCCACCCCGGATATCTCCTTTCCTGTATCCCTGTTTTGCATGACATTTCAAACAGCTCTCATTTACATGCAGCGGTGCCATATAACGGTAAAAAGATTTTGAACCATCTGAAACAAACATTCCGTGCTCCCTGGCTCCCTTTTCAAAAGACTGGAGCCAAGTTCGTTCCCATTCTTCCGGTTTGTTTTCCGGCCTGATAGGGTTAAGGCTCGTGATATGAAACGTGACGCCATTTTCCAGCGAGGCGATTTCCGCAATCTGCCGGGTCATATACGCGGGATTGATTTTAGTCAAAGTTATACCCTCGTTGGTAACAAGATCGCGTAACGGGTCCTCAAGGTAAGGGTTCGGCGAGGAGTTTTTATTTACAGGAACATATATACCGCCATGACTGGCGTTCCATGATCTGGTAATGACAATCTGATGAAAAAAGGCGCGGGCGGTCTCAAATGCAAGACGCTCACTCTCCTTTTTTTCATCTGTAAGGTTCCACCAGAAAGAAATGCCGACTATGGTGAGCCAAAACAGAACAACAGCAATTATTTCTTTTTTCATGCTATAATTCGGCTCTACACATAAAAAACAGTTGATTTTAACATGGCGTTAACGCGGTATGATCAATAATTCCTATTATACCTTGTTTAAATAAAAACAAAATGAGGGATATAATTTCACAGTATCATGAAATGAACTGGCTTGTAAAACAGGTTATATCGTTTATCTTCCTGTAAAAGTCGGATCGGTCTTGTGAAGAAATGATCCTGTTCCTTCCCTGAAGTCATCTGTTGCAGCGATTTGGCCAAAATAATCCACACCAAGTTTTGCAGACTCTTCCAGTGTCAGATTAAGGCCCCGGTGAAGGGCTTCCCATGTAAATTTGACTGCAACCGGTGCATTACATACAATTTCGTCCATCAGTTTTTCACCTTCAACCTGTAAGCTGTCACTTTCCATAACCAGGTTTACAAGTCCTATTTCAAATGCCCGTTGGGCAGATACCATGCGACCTGTAAGGAGAAGTTCCGCTGCACGCCCTTTGCCGATGAGCCTGGGTAGCCTTGTCGTTCCTCCCCACCCGGCAACAACACCTATACGAACTTCCGGGTGGCCGAGTTTTGCTGATGAAACAGCTAGCCGCAGCATACATGCCTCTGCAAGTTCGAGGCCTCCGCCGAGAGCAAAACCATTAATTAATGCGATTGATACTTTACCTAAGTTTTCAATAAGGCTGTTTACAGAAACAGCCAGTTCTGCAAGTTCTCTGACCTGGAGTGGGGTGGCGGAATGAAAAAAATCAATATCAGCTCCGGCCGAAAAGGCTTTACCGCCGGAACCGGTGATAAAAACCCCCTTAATCGCATCATCTTTTTTTATGAGCTCCAGTTCTTCTTTTAATGAGAAGAGCAGCTCAACACTTAAGGCATTGAGCACCTGGGGCCTGTTTAAAGTCAGATACGCAAAATCCTTCTTTCTACTGACGATGAGTACGGGCTCTTTTTGATGTGACATGATCTGGAAATCCTTATAAGCGTATGGTTATCAGTGAAAATGTGTCAGTGAGCTATAATTCTCAATTGTATTGAAATAAGATCAAAGACAAGATGCATACCAAGGTGCTCAAAAAATCGTGTGGAGCCATATACAACATTCCACCGGGTACGATCTATGTCGAAATGTGCTTCGATTGACAGGGTATTGTCAGGAGTTTTGGCTACCGTTGCCATGAAGGTCTGCTCGGCCTTAGTGCCTCTTAAATCAAGTGTTCCCTGTATATCATAGTTAGGATAAGTGACGTAGGATTCTGGTCCCGGCTTACCCCTGTCAATTGAAAACGAGGCCCTTGGAAATTTATCAGCAAGAAAAAAATCATCGGATTTGAGGTGAGCGGTCAGGACAGGCTGGAGTTCATCTCCATCAAGATTGGTGTTGCTGATGGAATGCATATCGATATCAAATGTGCCCGTGATGATGCTGTTCAGAATTTTGAGTTCTCCACCGGCTATTTTGATGTTGCCGAAGTGAGTTGAGGACGGGTTCCTTCCTGTCCACACAATACTACTCTGTCCCGTATCAACAATATACGTCCTGTCTTCAAGCTTGAGACGGGTATGTGGGTCGTCCGGAGTTTCAGGATATTCTCCTTCCAGGGAATAACCGGCTGACTTCCAGGCTTCAATACCACCATCCAATATGTATATGTTCTGAAATCCTTCATGTGCCAGTTTTTCGGCGGCCTTTACAGCATCCAAGGATTTTGAACCGGAGCCGTACAGTACAATAACTGCGTTTATATCATCGGTGATGGCTTTGACTAGTTCAAGGAAGATAACCTGATAAACGCAGGCATTATCTGCACCAGGCAGATGGATTTTCTGGAAATGGTCTTCAGGGAGAGTGTCAATTAAATAAAAACTCCTGTTTTCATTCATCCACTGTTTGAATTCTCTTGCTGAAAGCTGTTTGTATTTATTTGCATCTTCCACTCTATGACTCCTTGTTTTATAGATTCTCCTGCTTTTGAAAACACGGAATGCATATATTTTTGTCCTCAATCAGCCGGAGGCGTGATTCCATAACAGCCTCACCGCAGAGTGCGCACGAGATTGATTTCCTGACCCTTGCAGGTTCTGGCTCGGGGACAGATACTGGGTTCACTGACAGGATACTCTCACCAGGAGTGGAAAGAATCCAGTCGGCCAGTTGCTGCTGATCCTTGCGCATTTCCTCTGTTATACCTTTACCATGAAAGAGTACCCGGACACCCGACCGCGAGGACCGTGAGTAAATAGTATAGACCTGTTTGCCATAGTCATGAAAAAAAAGGTTGCCCTTGCCAAAGGTACAGCCGGTGACACACTGCAAGGCGTCAACACCGCAGGCATCGTTTTCGACAATGGCTACCAGTTCTTCATCTTCTGCTCTCATCGATTTGAGTATCTCCATGGCCGCAATGGACATTCTGTATCCTATAGCAAGCCCGGGACATTCATGTCCGTGAAAGCGGATTATTTCCTCGTAGGTCATGGGTTAATCTCCTCATCTGCAAATAACAAATTGCCTTTTCTCTATTATTGTAACGTACCGATGGCATCTCTGAAAATAGTTCTTATACTCTTTTAGCATAAAGAAGAAAGAAACTGTATGTGAACGTTTGATCATAATAGGTGATCATATGCTAACTTCCAAAGGCCAAAAATTACTGCTGTTCGGAACGATAGTGGCCTACTGCCTGATTGGCATAGAAATCATAATTATGATTTCACCTTTTGCTCTTTACTTCTATTCTGTTTACGCGCCGATCCTTACTTTCCTCAGTTCTTCACCGCTGACAAGCTGGACCACTGAGTTCTTCCTGCCGCATATGGTCTTTCTCCAGGACCCTCTTATATTGGGGATCTCATACCTGCAGGTGTTCCTGGTTATAGGCCTGGCTCTTTTTTTTACAGCCGCTGTTCCTCTCTACTGGGGCAGGTTCACAGGAAAAGGGGTAGTATCTATCAGTTTTTATTCAAAAATACGGCATCCGCAGTACCTGTTCCTGGCCATTTCAGGTTTCGGGTTGCTTTTGTACTGGCCGCGGTTCATCATCCTGATATTTTTTGTCACCATGCTCTATGTCTATTACCTCCTTGCAAGAAATGAGGAGTGGCGGATGAAGCAGGAGGAACCCGGAGCTTATGAGCAATACATGGAAAATATTCCCATGTTTCTGCCAGGGGAACCGGGTGGAAAAATTTTCAAGGTGCTCTTTGGCTGGATCACTCCAAAGTGGATCGGGATTCTGGTAAGCTATGTTATTGTTATGGTTTTGTCTATCGTTATTGCAATGGGTATCCGGGATTACTCGGTCAAGAAGCTGCCAATGGTTCAGGTTGAAAAAGGAGTGACCCTGGTATCCGTATTTGAACGGCCTGCCAAGGAAGTCAATTCTCTTTATCAGCATGTGCTGGATTCGGATGAGGTCCGGGAATTTTTGCAGAATCACAAGGAAGTCAATCTGGCCTATATAATGCCGGGAGATTTTTTTCTGACCGCACTGGTAACAGAGGAAGACCGCCGATTTTCCGACGAAATCGTTGAACGGTTTCCGGAGGTACTTGAGTGGCATGAACACAAATTTAAAGGCGGCCTGGGAAAGTTCTTCAAAATATTTTATAATTTCATAGGGACCCTTGGCGGTTTGCCAACCGACTATGATGTTGAACGTTTTATTTTTGTCTCAGTGGTGGATAGTAAAGGTCAGCGGGTTCCACAAGAGAGACTGTTTGATCTTGGATTGAAGAGGATACCGGCGCTCCTTGTGGATTACGACCCTTTTGAGGAGAAAATTGTCTCTATTATTCAAACTTCACATGAACATAAATGGGGCTCTATCCCTATGCCGACGTTCTAGCAAATTACAGAAATAACATAATGAGGGGATGTTATGAAATGTATTTTCTATGGAGTAATTTTTGTTATCATTTTAACTGCTTTGCCTGTATTTACCCAGGCTGGTTTTGACAGAGATACCATAAAGACTTCTGCCGGTGATTTGGCAATCACTTTGGTCAGCCACGGCACTCTGATGTTGGAGTTTGACGGCAAGGTGATTCATATCGATCCTGTCTCCAAAGCCGCAGATTATGCTAACATGCCCAAGGGGGATATTATCCTCCTGACCCATCATCACGGAGATCATCTGGACAAGGCAGCCTTGATGATGATACGCACCAGGAAGACAGATGTCATACTGACCGAGAAGTGCGCGGAAAAAGTCTCCGGCGGCATAGTTATGGATGACAATGACAGCGAGAAGATCCAGGGTATTAGAATAAAGTCTGTACCGGCTTACAACCTTGTACACAAAAGGGACAACGGTCATTTTTTTCATCCCGATGGGGAGGGCAATGGTTATATCCTGACCTTTGGCGATACAAGGGTGTATGTTGCCGGGGATACGGAAAATACCCCGGAAATGAAGAAACTGAACGATATCGACATAGCTTTTCTACCGATGAACATGCCTTACACAATGACCCCGGAAATGGTGGCTGATGCTGCTATGGCTATTAAACCGAAGGTTCTGTACCCATATCACTACGGCAAGACAGATCCAAACAGGATTGTTGAGTTGCTTAAAGGTAGTGAAGATATCGAAGTGCGTATTCGAACCATGCAGTAACGCTTTTATGTGAAGAGAAGTTTTTTTCGCAAGGAGGGAAACAATGAAAGGCTCGAACGACCTATGGGAAGATATCGGTTCGTTGTCTGATATCGAACTATCTCATGTCATAACCAAATTGTATACAACCTATGAAGAACGTCTGAAGCACAGGCCGGATGATAAGGAATCGTTGAACTTCTTTCGCAACCTGTATAACGCGGTCAACGAATCCACGATCTGTAATCTCAACCGCAGATGAACCCAGTTTGCAATGCAGTATGCAATTTGAACTCAGTGACACGACAAACATAACCTGGACATGTTATCTGTTATAGGTGTCTATCTGGCAGTGGGAGCAGTTGCCGGCGTCCTTGCCGGTCTCATGGGCATCGGCGGTGGGATAATTATAGTACCCATGCTGGCGTTCTGCTTTACCAGGCTTAACTTCCCACATGAGCACATTATGCACCTTGCCCTTGGTACTTCCCTGGCGAGCATCATCTTCACCTCAGTATCCAGTTTTATATTTCATCACAGGAGAGGTGCCGTGCACTGGGATATTGTTCAGCGTATCACACCGGGTATTATAGTTGGAACCCTTGCGGGAGCATATATTGCTTCCCTGATGACAACGAATTCTTTAAAAGGATTTTTCGGGATTTTCCTGAGTTACGTAGCCCTGCAACTCCTCCGGGACAAGAAGCCGAAAGCCTCCAGGGAACTTCCTGGAGCAGCAGGTATGTTCGGGGTCGGCAATGTTATAGGTGTTTCTTCCAGCCTGCTGGGCATCGGTGGTGGCACCCTGTCGGTGACTTTTATGATTTGGTGCAATATAACCGTGCATCATGCTATCGGTACGTCAGCTGCCATTGGCTTTCCCATCGCCATCGCCGGAACCGTAGGATATATAATTACAGGATATCATACATCGGGATTGCCGACATACTCAATGGGGTATATTTATTTGCCGGCTCTGCTGGGTTTGGTAAGTGCCAGTATGCTGACGGCGCCTTTGGGAGTACGCCTGGCTCATTGGCTGCCGGTCCCAAAGCTCAAACGCGTTTTTGCCGTGCTGTTGTTGATTGCGGGCGTCCGGATGCTGATCAGTCTGATTTGACTTTATTCTGCTGAAATTTTTCATCATAATCTGTTGGTCCAAAAGTAGTCTGGAGGTAGTATATGGCTAAGGTAGCAGTGATAATTACAGATTTATTTGAAGATTCAGAATACACAAAACCGATTGAAGCATTCAGGGCTTCTGGACATGATATTATCCATGTCGGTTTACAGCCAGGGCAGATAGTCAGAGGGAAAAAACTGGGTACGGAGGTGAAGGTTGATGTCACTCCGAAGGCTTGTCCGGTAGCATCATTTGATGCTCTTCTTATTCCTGGCGGCTATTCCCCGGACAAGCTTCGTGTTGATGAGGATGCGGTTGAATTTGTCAGGCAGTTTATGCAGTCTGATAAACCGGTTTTTTCCATCTGCCATGGTCCGCAGATACTTATCACCGCTAAAGTGCTTGAGGGTCGTACAGTTACCGGCTGGAAATCGATTATCCAGGATATTGTCTATGCGGGCGGCAACTTTGTTGACCAGGAATTTGTCATTGATAAGAATCTTGTTTCAAGTCGAAGTCCAATAGATCTGCCGGCCTTTATAGAGGCCTGCCTGCAAAAACTTACATGATTCCTTCTGTGGGGGGATTCAGAACGATCGTCCGAACAAAAAAAGGAGGCTCCGTAGAATGTGCCACGGAGCCTCTTCGTTATAATGAGAAGTACAGAACCTATGCTTCTTCCAAAGCAGCAAACCTTCCTTTCAGGAACTTCCACGCTCTCTCGACATCTTTCTGAGACATCTCCATCAGTTCGTCAGCCATGCTCGGGTTGGTCAGTTTGAGCATCCGGTAGCGGTTTTCGCCAAGGGCGTATTCGGCAAACGGGATGGACGGATCCTTGGAATCAATGTGCAGCGGGTTCTTGCCTTCGTCTTCGAGCTGCGGGTTGTAGCGGTAGAGCGGCCAGTGACCGCAGGCAACTGCTTTTTTCTGCTGCTCGAGACCCAATGCCATGTTGATGCCATGGTTGATACAGTGTGAATAGGCAATGATTATGGATGGTCCGTCATAGGCTTCGGCTTCGTTGAAAGCCTTGACCACCTGGCCCGGATTGGCACCAAGGGAAACACGGGCTACGTACACGTTACCGTAGGTGGAGAAGATCATACCCATATCTTTCTTGGGCATTTTCTTGCCGCCCGCAGCAAACTGTGCAGTCGCAGCACGCGGGGTTGACTTGGACATCTGGCCGCCGGTGTTGGAGTAAACCTCGGTATCAAGGACCAGGACATTTACGTTTTCGCCGGAGGCCAGAACGTGGTCAAGCCCACCATAACCGATGTCATATGCCCAGCCGTCACCACCGATAATCCAAACTGATTTTTTCACCAGGTAGTCGGCTACGTGTAACAGGCGTTTGGCGATGGCGCTCTTGCTGCCTTCAAGTTTTGCTTTCAGTTCAGCAACGCGATCACGCTGTTCTTCGATTTCATCCTGGGTAGCCTGGCTGGCTTTCAGGAGTTCGTTGACAGATTTCTTGGTGATCAGCTTTTCTGCTGCAGCGGCATGAAGCAACTCTGACGCCTGTGAACCCAGCTTGTTAACTGACTGGCGCATGCCAAGTCCGTATTCAGCATTGTCTTCAAACAAAGAATTGGACCATGAAGGACCGCGGCCGTCAGCACGCTGGCTGTACGGTGTGCTCGGCAGGTTGCCACCGTAAATCGATGAACAACCGGTAGCGTTGGCAACCATCATTCTGTCACCGAACAGCTGGGTGGCCAGCTTGATGTACGGTGTCTCGCCGCAGCCGGCACAGGCTCCGGAGAACTCGAACAGGGGTCGTTTCAGCTGGCTTCCCTTGATAGTCGTCGGGCTGATAAGGCTGTTATCCACCTCGGGAAGGCCCATAAAGATTTTCCAGTGCTTGGATTCACGTTTGCGCAAGGCCTCAGTGTTGGGAATCATTTTGAGTGCTTTGGCACCTGTGGGCTTACCGTCTTTTCCTTTTTTCCTGGCAGGACATACCTGGTAGCAGAGTGTACAGCCGACACAGTCTTCCGTGGAAATCTGGATGGTACATTTTTTTCCTTTGAACTGCTTGCCGACAGCGTTGGCAACCTTGAAGGACTTTGGGGCACCTTTAAGGCTTGTAGCTGTGACCATCTTCATGCGGATAACCCCATGCGGGCAAACCAGGGAACACTGACCACACTGGATGCAGGTGTCCTGATCCCATTCAGGAACGTTGACCGCAATGTTGCGTTTTTCCCACTGGGTTGTGGCAGTCGGCCAGCGACCGTCAGCAGGAATCTGGGAAACCTTCAGCTCCTCGCCCTTCCCTTCGATCATCCTGGCAGTAACGTTCTTGACGAATTCAGGTGCTTCCTCAGGTACAGTCAGCGGAAGATCATGGCCGCTGATCCGTTTAGGTACTTTGACCTGGACGATATTGTTGAGGGCAGCATCAACAGCATCGTAGTTCATCTTAACAACCTTATCACCTTTCTTGCCATAGGTCTTTTTGATGGCGTCCTTGATAGCCTTGATGGCCTCGTTTTTCTTCAGGATGCCAGAGATCAGGAAGAAAGCGGTCTGCATGATCATGTTGATGCGGGCGCCAAGGCCGAGGGCCTGGGCAACTTTGATTGCATCAATTATGTAGAATTTTGCTTTCTTGTCAATGAGCTGCTTCTGTACCTTTGCAGGAAGCTGGTCCCATACCTTTGTTTTGCTGAAGGGGGTGGTCAGCAAAAAGGTGCCGCCGTCCTCCAGGTTGGCCAGCATGTCATACTGGTCAAGGAATGTCGGGTTGTGGCAGGCGACAAAGCTTGCCTTGTTGATCAGGTACGGAGCAACGACCTGGTTTTCACCAAAACGGAGGTGAGATACAGTCATGGAGCCCGATTTTTTGGAATCATATACAAAGTAGCCCTGGGCTGAGTTGTCTGTCTCGGTGCCGATAATTTTGATAGTGTTCTTGTTGGCACCGACGGTACCGTCAGAACCCAGTCCGTAGAACATGGCGCGATAGACGTCTTCTCCTTCGATGTTGAAGGACTTGTCATAGTCCAGGCTGGTAAATGTCACATCATCATGCGGACCGACACAGAAATGATTTTTCGGTGCCATGGAGCCCATGTTGTCATAGACAGCCTTGACCATTGACGGGCTGAACTCGGCAGAACCGAGCCCGTAGCGGCCGGAGAGGATCAGGGGCATGAACAGGGTCGGGTTGGCTTCAACCGCCTCCCCGACAGCGGCACGAACGTCTAGATACAGAGGCTCACCTATGGATCCTGGCTCTTTTGTGCGGTCCAGAACTGTTATGCGCTCAACTGTTTTGGGCAGCGCGTTAACCATGGCCTTGGCGTCGAACGGTCTGTAGAGACGAACTATTACCATGCCAAGTTTTGCGCCCTGGGCGGCAAGATAATCAACAGTCGCAGCAACTGTCTCGGCACCGGATCCCATAATGACGATAACGTCAGTTGCATCAGGAGAACCGTAGTAATCAAAAAGATTGTACTGGCGGCCGGTGAGGGCTGCAAATTTGTCCATGGTTTCCTGGATGATTCCCGGCACAGCCTGGTAGTATTTGTTGACGGTCTCACGACCGGTGAAATACACATCCGGGTTCTGAGCAGTGCCGGACATGGAGGGACGATCCGGAGTCAGGGCACGCTCACGGTGCGCGACAATCAGGTCCTCATCGATCATTTCAAGCATATCTTCATTGGACAACTGTTCCATTTTCTGGATCTCATGCGAGGTTCTGAAGCCGTCGAAGAAATGGATGAACGGAACACGTGATGCCAGTGAAGCCTGGGTTGAGATCAGGGCAAAGTCCTGCGCTTCCTGAACGTTCTGGGAGCAAAGTTGACCCCAACCAGTCTGACGGGCAGCCATTACGTCACCATGGTCACCGAAAATCGACAGACCCTGGCAGGCTACTGATCGGGCAGTGACATGAAATACCGTCGGGGTCAGTTCCCCGGCAATCTTGTACATGTTGGGAATCATCAGGAATAGACCCTGAGAGGCGGTGAAAGTAGTACACAAGGCACCAGTTGCAAGCGAACCGTGCAGAGAACCGGCGACACCTCCCTCAGACTGCATCTGGGAGATGACAGGGATAGAGCCCCAGATGTTTTTCTGACCGGCGTTTGCCTTGGCATCCGCCTCAGCAGCCATCGGAGATGATGGCGTAATGGGGTAGATGGTAATTATTTCACTGGTGGCGTATGCAACATGGGTGCATGCCTGATTTCCGTCAATGGTGACCATTTTTCGAGACATTGAATTACTCCTTACTCTCCTGAATTAACTGTTGATGGTGTTGAAATTATCTCCTGATACTTTTTTCGCTGTATTTTTCGAAAGCATGAAATGCCTCATAGCATGTCACTTCTCTTGAAAGTATGCGCTGTGTATCTGGAGTAATTCAGTTAACCATCCTATTTTCTAACTTGTTATGAACTGTTTAAATGTTAAGTCACTTGCCAGGGTGCACCTGAAAAGTGAATTTCTTCGTTACACTATTTTTTTGTAGGCAGGTTATGAAGTTCGTCTTTACCCTGAAAAAGTATATGATACTTGTCCAGGCTCTCAATTTCCTTGCCGAGTTCCTTCGCCGTATTTTCATCTGCACTGATTCGGATGGAAACTCTTTTCATGCCTCGGGCTGCATCTTCAAATGACGTCAGAATGGAGAGGACCCGAGTGTCTTTCTTGCGGAGGAGATCCATCACCCGGGTTACTGATCCCGGCTCATCAGGCATGTCGATGACATACTGATAGGACCCGTCCTGGATACCAGTGGCCTGGATAAATCCCCGCATAATATCGGTTTCGCTCAGGAGGCCGACAAGGTTCTCATTCTCATCAAGAATCATGATACCTGAAATCCTTTCCTTCAACATTACCAGTGCGGCCTTCTCAAGCGTATCGTCCTGCTTAAGGGCGATACATTTGTCTGTCATTACATCTTTTACCTTCATCTCGGAAAGGAGATAGTACATTTCATGAATGTCCATTTCGGAGGTAGATGAAGGTGAAGCTTCTTTCAGGTCACGGTCCGTGATAATACCGATCAGTTTGCCGTGGGACAAAACGGGCAGTCGGCGGATACTGTTTTCTTTCATGGTGCGGGTGGCACGCATGACAGATGTATTAGCGTCAACAGTAAGAATGGCTGTGGCCATCCAGTCTTTTATAAGCATATAAACCCCCTGGCTGGAAAAGTTATCGCTATTTTTTAACTGTCGGGCGAATGATGACAGGTTCCCGATAGTTGGTTCATGTAATTGTCAGGAACAGTTCAAAAATAACAGTAATCGGACATTATAAAATATTCGAAATTTTATCGCAATATTAAAGAGAATCAATCTGGCGACAATTTGAGATTTAAGGTATTTTCAGGTTTAAATAATCGGTAAGAATTTTTTCATTTTTTAATCTCCAGCATGATGTACACTGCAGGACAGGCGATATAAGGGCTTCAGGATTTTAACAACGATGAAACCGTTTTCTGAAAAAGAAATTACACAACTGTGCTCCTGGCTTGATAATGAACAGGACTTTGTTTTCCTTGAAACGTCACGTGTGACTCCTGAGGAATACAGTTCTTTTCTATTTGTAGATCCGGAGAGATGGCTGGTGTGTGAAGATTCAAACCAGGTAGATACTTTTTTTGACGAAGCTGTGAATCTCCAGCAAAAAGGTTATTTCCTGGCAGGGTGGATAAGTTATGAGTTCGGTTACCTCCTGGAGCCGTCTCTATTTTCTTTGAGTAATGGGATTGACAGCCCTTGGGCTGTCCTTGGCGTATTCAGGAAACCGCTGGTTTTTGACCATCGCAATAACAATGGACAGCTGATCACGGCCCTGGCAGGAAATAGGGACATTTCGAAAAAGGATTATAATGTCCACGCCCTGAGTACAAATATGAAAAAGCGGGAGTATCTCCAGGCCATTGAAAAGATAAAGGAGTATATCATTGCCGGTGATACCTATCAGGTCAACTACACCCTGAAATTGCTGTTTGACTTCAGAGGGTCGGCGGCGGGCTTTTATCAGGATTTACGGCGTAATCAGTCCGTTTCCTTTGGAGCCTGGATAAGGCAGGGCGGCAGGGATGTTATGAGCTTTTCTCCCGAGCTTTTTTTCAAGGCCAATCATAAACATGTTACTGTCAGGCCGATGAAAGGAACTATGGTACGGGGCCGTACACCTCGAGAGGATGTTTCCATGCGGGAGGCATTGCGCGAAGACCTGAAGAACCGTAGCGAGAATGTGATGATCGTTGATCTGTTGAGAAATGATTTGGGAAACCTCCTCTATAGAAATGGAGGAGGAACGGTTATGCCCCGCTCTCTTTTTGATGTGGAAGTGTATGAAACCCTGTTGCAGATGACTTCAACCATTGAAGGAATTCCCCAAGAAAAAAAAATGTTCAGCATACAGGAAATATTAAGAGCGCTTTTTCCCTGCGGGTCGGTCACCGGAGCACCTAAAATTCGCACCATGGAAATAATCCATGAACTTGAAGGGGAACCGCGAGGCGTGTATTGCGGAGCCATAGGCTTTTGCAGCTCAGAAGAGGCTGTCTTTAACGTACCCATACGAACCGTAGAACTGGATTCCCACAGAGGAAGGATGGGCATTGGTTCAGGGATTGTTTTTGATTCCGATCCTGATGCGGAGTGGGATGAAAGTCTCCTCAAGGGCAACTTTCTCACAAGTCCCACACCGAAATTTCAAATGATCGAAACACTGCTCTGGCTTCCGGATAGAGGATACTGGCTACTGAAAGAGCATGTGGATCGGCTGGCCGCCTCGGCAGCATACTTTTTGTTTGTTTTCGAAAGAGAGCATGCTGTTGCTTTGCTTGAAGAGAAAGCACATGAATTTTCAGAAAGCATGCGGGTCAAGCTGCTGCTGCATCGTGACGGTACTGTTGAAATACATTCATCAGTATTGAACATGGCTGGCAAACCAGATGCAGATGAGGTTTTAACAGGGGAACCACTGCCAAAGGTGGTCTTTTCATCTAAGTGCACAGATCGGAACAATGTTCACCTGTACCATAAAACTACATTGCGTGAACTGTATAACAATGAGCGGCAGATGGCACTTGCAAAAAAATACTATGAGGTTCTGTTCACCAATGCTGAAGGCGAAGTAACCGAGGGCAGCTTCACCAATATTTTTATTGCACGGGACGGCAAGCTTCTGACCCCTCCAGTACAGTGCGGCCTCCTTGCCGGTACTTTCAGGAGCTATCTCCTGGAGAAGGGCAAGGCGTTAGAACAGGTTTTGACAAAAGAAGATATCAGGCAGACTGATGGGGTGTATGTAGGCAACTCTGTGCGTGGTCTTGTGCAGGTAGAAGTTGAGTGGGATTAACGACAGAATGCCAACATGCGGCTCCAGTCGAGTTTTCCCTTTTTAAGGCGGTCATGGTTTATCCTGATCGATCCTCTTCTTTGATATAGTCTTTTATCTTTTCATAAAGTGATTCGGGGATCTCTTCAGTGAACATGAATGCTTCCGCTTCCTCACCTGTGATTATTTCTTTAACCTCCAGTGGCAGGGAACGTAGAAAAGCGACCCGTTGCGGATCTGGTGTGCGGTTTTTTGAAGACATGTCCCCTCTCTTTAATGCTTTTATATTTTACAATTGAAGCAGATTTGTACCGATTTTACAAAAAAATCTTATACCCGGTAATGTGAGAGAACACAAGACCACCAGGTGGCAGCAGTAAAATTGTTCTGATGACTTGAGCGTGTTCTCAAGTGCTTAGGCGAAAAATCTTTTCATTCAGTAAATATTTCTGCTATGGTACAAAATTTCCTGTAAAAACAAGGAAAAGCAGAGTCATATGAATGCAGAAAAAGAGCAGGCCCTGTTCACAATCCTTAATGAGTTGAACAGGCAGGAGAGCGCCAGGTTATCTCCACTGGCTACATTGAGCAAAGATGCAGTCCGCCGCCGTCCTGAAGAGAGGGAAGGGCATCGCCAGGCTTTTGCACAGGACGCGGACCGGATTCTGCATTCAAAGGCGTATACCAGGTATATTGATAAAACGCAGGTTTTTTCCCTGGTTGAAAACGATCATATTACCCACCGGGTTCTTCATGTGCAGATGGTATCCCGGATAGCCAGGACAATTGGCCGCTATCTTGGTTTGAACGAGGACCTGATCGAGGCAGTTGCCTTGGGGCATGATATAGGGCATGCGCCCTTCGGACATGAGGGTGAGCATATCCTGTCGAGACTGTGCCGGGAGAATGGGCTGGAGTCGTTTCAACATAATATCCAGAGTGTCCAGTTTCTTGACCGTTTTGAGAAGAAAGGAAAGGGGTGGAACCTTACCCTGCAGGTGCTCGACGGTATACTCTGCCATGACGGCGAAGTGCATAATCCAAAGCTTGCACCCCGGCGCGGCAAGGTATTTGAGGATTTTGACCTGGAAATAGAAGGTAAGGCCAAGGTGCCTTCGACTCCTCTGGTGCCCATGACACTGGAAGGCTGCGTGGTTAGGCTCTCCGATACAATCGCCTATATCGGCCGTGACATAGAAGATGCCATTGAACTGGAACTGATAGAACGGGACGAAATTCCGGATGAATGCGGTGAACGGCTCGGTATATCAAATGGCACAATCGTATACACGCTGGTGGCAGACCTAGTAGTAAATTCAAGCCATGTCAGGGATGCCGCTGATAAAGAAGACAGGGAGAGGGATTATATAGGATTCAGTCCAGAAGTGGCGGCGGCCATGCTGGAACTGAAAAAATTCAACTATGAACGGATTTACCGGAACCCGGCTTTCAAACCGGATTTTGAGAAAGTACATATCTGCTATGAGCGTCTATTTATTTACTATATGAAGCAGCTGGAGCAGGACAGACCTGACCGTGAAGTCAGTAAAAGCATTTTAAAATCGATGACAAAAGAATATTTAGCAAGCCATTCCCCTGCCGCTATTGTCAGGGATTATATCGCCGGCATGACCGATGATTTTTTCCTGCGGCAGGCAAAATCCATAGGCTGCGAGGTACCAGAACGGACATGTTTGCCAAGCTGAAATTCCTGATGCCCGGAGAAAGCACGCGCTTGATCATGATCGCGGCATGTATCGGGATTCTGGCCGGTTGTGCGATAATTCTTTTTCGTGAATCGGTGGAACTGATCCATGAGATCATCTTTGTCCGGGGATCGGAACTTCTGCGTATCCATGAGGGAGGATGGCGCCTTCTTCTCCTGCCGCTTCTGCCGATGACAGGTGCGGTACTGCTGATTCCTCTTTCACTCATGTTTCCCGGTAAGGTTAACGGTTACGGTTTCACCAGATTCCTCCGACGTGTCAACCTGGAAAATGGAGTGATCCAAGGCAGAAATATTTTTATCAAGATCATTGCTACAGCTCTGACAATCGGTTCGGGAAACTCGGCGGGTGTCGAAGGACCGATCGCCCAGATAGGTGGTGCATTGGGTTCCAAGGTGGGGCAGACTTCCCGGGTTTCCGGCAAGCGGATGAAGGTTTACATTGCAGCCGGCTGCGCCGGAGGTATTGCCGGTATTTTTAATGCGCCGATAGCCGGTATTTTCTTTGCCGCGGAAATAGTCCTTCTTGGAAGCTATGAGATTTCATCGTTTGCCGCCCTGGTTATCGCCTCGGCTCTGGCAACGGTTGTTTCACGTGCCTATTATGGAGAGATACCGGCCTTCCCCATACCGGATTATCAGGTAATAAATCCTTTTGTTGAAATCCCCCTTTATGCCATTATGGCCATTATTATAGGAGTGCTGGCCGTTGTGCATATCCGCTTTTTTTACTTTGTCCGGGATAAATTCAGAGTCCTGCCTATCCATGAGCAAATAAAGCCAATTATCGGGGCGCTCATGGTGGGGATTATCGCAATCGGTTTTCCCCAGGTCATGGGTGACGGCTATGAATATATTGAAAAGACCTTGTCCGGTGAAGGACTTATCTGGGTGATGTTGGCTCTGGTCATTCTCAAGTCCGTTGCCACTGCCATTACCCTGGGTTCCGGGGGTGCGGGTGGTGTGTTTGCCCCATCGCTTTTTATCGGTGCTGTGATAGGCGGTGCCTATGGCGGGATAATGCATTGGCTGTTGCCTGAGTATACAGCCAGTCCGGGCGCGTATGCCACTGTTGGTATTGGCGCCTTTCTGGCTGCTTCCACCCATGCTCCCATGACCGCGATTTTCCTTCTTTTTGAAATGACCGGCAACTACCTGATTATCATCCCGATCATGATTACAGCGATTGTGGGTACAACAACGGCCAAGAAACTGTACGTGGACTCTATCGATACGGTTGATTTTACCCGTGAGGGGATAAACATCCACGAGGGGCGCGAGGTGGCCATAATGAAATCGATCAAGGTAGGTAAGGCTCTTACCGAGGATGTCGATTTCATAAGTGAAAATGCAAATATCAACCATTTACTGGAGTTGTTCCGTTTTGCCAAGGACAGTTTCTATTTTCCGGTGATCAACCACAAGGGCCGAATGGTCGGTGTGGTTTCCATGCAGGATGTAAAAAATATTCTGCATGATGAGGAACAGCGGGTATGTTATCTCGTGGGAGCCATATGCAGCAGGGACGTAATCAAGCTGACCCCGGATGATAATCTGTATGATGCCATGCAGCTCTTTGATCTGAAAGGAATCGAGGAAATACCAGTGGTGGAGAATCATGAGGACCCGTGGGTGCTTGGAATGCTCAGGCGCCGGGACGTTATTGCCGCCTACAACCACGAAGTCCTGAAACGGGGTATCAGCGAGAAGGCGGAGACGTTCAGGGTGCTCTGTTCAACGACCTGATTACATAAATTAGCCGTCCACTTCAAACCTGTTGATTCTCCGGACCGTATCTCAAGGCAGGATGAAAATTACTTCCTCGATACACAGTAAAGATTATCCTTCACTAAAGGATTACCCGTCCAGTCTGGCGGGTTGAATACCCCCCCATCCCATCAACAGCTTTTTGAAAGGAAGATGTATTTATTACTTCCAGGACCTTTTCAATCGCCGGCAGTTCGAGAAATAGCTTAGGGATAATCAGATCATAGCGTTCTTCGGTAACAGGGATAAAGTCCAGTTTGAGTGCTCTGGCGGCAGCCAGGATCCCCATCCCGGCATCTGCTTTACCTGATAGCACAGCTACGGCCACAGACATGTGAGTATACTCTTCATTATCATATCCCTCGATGTTGTCTGCTTCAAGTCCTGCCTTTTCAAGTTCATAGTCAAGCAGGACCCTTGTGCCTGAACCTGTCTGGCGGTTTATAAAAGTTATGTTCTGATTATATAGATCGGCAACTCCATTGATATTTTTTGGGTTTCCCGGCATGACCATGAACCCCTGCTGGCGATGAACCAGGTTGATCAGGGTTACTTCCATTTCTTCCAGGTATCGTTGAATATAACCGATATTGTATTCACCTGTCTCCGGATCCAGCAGGTGCGATCCTGCCAGGTGAGTCATGTTATTCCGGATGGCCATAATTCCTCCCAATGATCCAACATGTGTAGATGCGAGCGGGTAGGAGGGATAGCTTTTTTTCAATAAGTCGTGGAGCAGATCCAGGGTCAGGTCATGACTGCCGGTGCAGAGGAGAGTACGTTCAATCTGCTCTAGCGGTCTGAGGAGTTCAATCTCTACGGTGCTGCCTTGTGATTCCCCTTCAGAGGAAGAAGGGACGCGAAGGATAGAGTTGGCCCGCGTTATGGTTGTGATTGCACCGGCCCCTTTTTTGAGAGGAACACACACAAAACGTGAACCAAGTTTTCCTGTTATCATGCGGCGGAATTCCTCCATTCCTCCACGTGATGGGAGATTTTTAGCAAGGACAGCCCTTGTTTTCTGCGGTTCGGGTAGTTCCATTCCCTGCATACGGCTGAGCAGAGGCATGATAAACTGTTCAAAAGATATCAGGGCAGATACTGGATAACCGGGGTTTCCGACGACAGGCTTTCCTTCCACCTCTCCAAGAATAGTGGGTTTACCGGGCATGATGGTCACACCGTGCACCAGGACTTCTCCAAGTTCCCTGATGACCTGCAGGGTGTAATCAGCAGTACCTGCAGAAGAGCCTGCGTTAATGACAACCATGTCAGCGTCTGATCTGACAGACTCGAGCAGGCGTTCTTTTATGGTTTCATATTGATCTTCAATGATAGGGCTGATTTGCGTGATTGCACCGGCACGCCTTGCCAGAGCTCCAAGCACAGAACTGTTGGATTCAACAGTTTTGCCATGCGGCACTTCCTGGGTCGTATTATCCAAATTGACCAGCTCTGTACCTGTAGGGATGATTACCACCTGGGGCTTTTTTCTTACCCAGACTTGGGAACACCCCGCCGTAAGGAGAGCGCCAATGTCAGGAGGGCCGAGCCGGTGATGGGTTGGGAAAAGTAATTCAGTTGCAACGATATCCTCACCAACCTTGCGGACATTCTGCCAGGGATAAATAGGTGCGCGGATTGTTCCGGTGTTGCCGCCATCCTGAAGCAGTATGTTTTCAATCATTATGACAGCATCTTTACCATCAGGCAGAGGGTGGCCGGTGTTGACTGCAAAAGCCTGGTCATTGTCAAGATGGAGGGTGACAGGTGAATCATCGGTGGCGCCAAAAGTGTCCTCTGCGTTTACTGCCAGCCCGTCCATGGCAGACGCATGGAAAGAGGGAGAAGAAAGGACAGCAGTTACCGGGCGCGATGTTACCCTGCCGTCAGCATCCTGGCTGTTGATTTTTTTCTCACCGGTCAGGTAATGACTGAAATTTGACCAGAAGATGTTCTGAGCCTCCGTCAGGGGCTGCATTTTAAGATAAATATTTCGTTTCATGGAAAGAGTATCACCTCCGCTTCCTCACCCTGGTCCAGGCCTTCCGTATCGCGGTCAATGACGAGCAGGCCTTCTGCCCGTATCAGTGGATTGAGAAGTCCTGATTTTCCATATACCGGATTTGCAGTATGGGGACTATCATCACTGCCCCATTGTATAGATACCCGTATATAATCCTCACGACCGATAACCGAAGGAATCTGTTCTGCAGTTAATGCTTTTATCCTGTGCAGACCCATGGAAGCATCTGTCCCTGATATTTTGCGAAGCAGGGGCCGGACCAAGAGATAAAAAACGACGATCGCTGATCCGACGTGGCCTGGTAGTCCGTACAGGGCGACATTGCCTTTCCGGGCCAGAATAGTCGGTTTGCCTGGTCGGATCGAAACACCATGGGCCAGGAGTTCAGCGTTGTCGACCATCTCAAGCACTTTGAGAGTGAAATCTCTTCTCCCGACTGAACTGCCTCCGGAAAGAAGTACTATATCCGCAGGAAGCTCCAGGGCTTTAGTGCAGGCGTTGAACATGCTGTCAAGATCGTCTTCAACTATACCAAGGGAAACGGGAACACATCCGCATTCATCTACCAGAGCATAAAGAGTGGTAGTATTGATATCCCATATTTTTCCAGGGGTCAGGGGTTTACCCGGTTCAACAAGTTCATCGCCTGTACTGATTATAGCCACCACCGGTTTCTTGAACACTGGCACAGAGGTCAACCCAAGTCCTGACAGCACCCCAAGATCCTGGGGGCGAAGCAGCTGACCTTTTTCCAGGACAGTTGAATCTTTTTCAAAATCTTCACCGCTGTGTATAATATTTTCACCAGGAGCGACCGGCCTGAAAATTTCAATGGTATCGCTGTCAAGCTTATTTGTATACTCCACCATGACTATTGCGTCGCTCTTGGAGGGTAGTTCTCCTCCGGTCCATATTGCTGCTGCATGACCCGGCTTAAGGGTTAGAGCCTGACCGGACTGGCCCATGAAAATTTCTCCGGCAACCTTGAGAAGTGCAGGTTCTGATTCACTGCATCCGAACGTGTCCCTTGCACGGACAGCGTACCCGTCCATCGTTGAACGGGAAAAGGGTGGAAGAGGTTCGGGCGCCATAATGCTATGAGCGAGGGTTCTTCCCAGGCTTTCAGAAACCCGAACATCCTCTGCGTCAAGGGGATGAAAGTCCTCGAAAAGGCGGATAAATTCCGAAGAACTGACGAGTTGGAAGAATCCTTTCATTTCGGGTGTAAATGATTTGCGAGTGAGTTAAAACCATTGACCAAAGTGGTGTTAAAATCGATCATGAAGTGTCAGTGGTAAGGGGTTTCTTGAACACCGAGAACTTTGGCTTCTATTCTCTGTCTGGTTTTTTCGTCAGGCCCGGGTTCTGCCCAGCTGATGAACTGTTCTGTCACCCGCATAAAATAGCCGTTGTCTTCCTTGCATTTAGCACAGATCGATTTTTCCATATCGCGGTACATGATAATTTTGCTGGCAGGTTCACCTTCCTTGTCGACTGCAGCCATTTTACGGCACCCACAGTCGAGGCGGATAACAGCAACACCAATTGCATCCGGGCTGCCTTCAAGAATGCCTTCAATCATGGCAAGCTCACTTTTTTCAGGATTCCACTTTTTTTCTTTGCTCATATACAGTGATCAATTGAGATTAATAATGATAAATTTGATCCATCTATTCATTTTCGAGGAAAATGATCAATACTATTTTTGTTCGTTTTTGTAAAAAAAATATAAAAACTGAAATGTTCATGAGTGAATTTATGTGAATTGCCAGAGTGGCCTTTATCAATTTTTTATACTGCAGATTCATCATTTCAGATGTTTCAAGTTAATTTTCCCAGTTGAAAAAGGCTTTTTTCGCCGTATTTTCAGGAGACTATTTCTTTCCTGTCTGAGTATAACGATTCCACATCTTTTATCTTGACAAACATCTGTTGCTTCGATAAGAGAGAAGTCGACGTCGTTACTCCACGTATTTAAGCGTATTAGATGTAACTTTTGATTGTCAAATACCCATTATAGTTTAATTTTTTTCAGGAGGTTTGAATCATGTGGGAAGTAATAGTTGACAAAGACAAGTGTGCTGGTGACGAAGAGTGTGTAAACGCTTGTCCTGCGCAGGTTTATGAAATGGCAGATGGTAAGGCTGATGTGATTGAGCCGGATGAGTGCCTTGGATGCGAAACCTGTGTTGAGGTTTGCCCTGAAGGTGCCATTACTGTTACCGAAGTCTGATTTATTTCGGGCTTAGAACTCAAGTATTATTACAAGCCCATCCCCATCCGGGGGTGGGCTTGTGTCGTTTTAAGGGCACCTCTGTGCAGACTGAAAAGCAGAACTTGAACCGGCTGAAACCGGGTGTGAACAGGGCAGTTCATCTGTTTGCAGCCCCTCTTCTCTGGACCGTTATCGGTTCTCTGCTTGTTGTCAGAGGGCTTGGATGGGTGGGATACGATAAAGGTGTGCTGTTTATAGTCCTTGCCCTTGTGGTCGGAACGGTCAAATCGATCCTGATTCTTGATAAAACTGCAAAGCGGGTTGTTGTGCGGATAGCCAGGATGCGAGACGGAACCTGTCTGGGAGCGGTCTATTCATGGAAGACTTGGATATTAGTCGGCATGATGGCAATCACCGGTATTATTCTCCGGACATTTTTTGAACCGGGGAAAACTGTTGGTACAGTTTATATTGCCGTTGGTTGGGCGTTGATGTTGTCCAGCCGGTATGGTTGGCTGGAGTGGTCAAGGTGGATTGCCAGGAAAGGTTAAAGGTGTCTGATTGTCCGATTCATTGAACAGGGTGGAAATAAGCAGGTCGGCCCTGCGTCATAATTTCACGGTATGTCGTGAACTGGCCGGTAATGCTGCGATTATGCCAATGGTCAAGGCCGATGGCTACGGGCACGGAATGGTTGAATGCGCGAGAGTTTTTGCCACAGAGGGTGCTGAAGCTTTTGGTGTAGCGGAAGCATCGGAAGGAGCAGTTCTCCGAAAAGCTGGTTTTGACCAGCCGATATTTGTTATTGTTGGCATCCTGCCTGAAACCTTAGGGGACATTCTGAAATATAAACTGACACCAGCCCTGGTGGACGGTGAAATACTATCTGAACTATCTGATCGGGCTGTTCTCAATGGTACGGAAGTTGGGCTGCACATAAAGGCAGACGCCGGTATGGGCCGTCAGGGATGTCTTCCCGAGGATATTCCGGACCTTGTTAACAGAATTGAAAAGCTCCCGGGACTATATCTTGCTGGTATTATGGCCCATTTCCCAATGGCTGACGAATTTGATTCCCCCAATACGCTCCACGTTTTCAGCCGTTTTACGAAGGCCATAAAAGAAATAGAAGAAAATATTCCTGAAGGATGTATTCTGCATATAGCCAACTCGGGAGGTTTGTTTCATTTTGATGAAACCAGGCTGAATATGGTCAGGCCTGGAATTTCTCTTTACGGCTGCTATCCTGAGGGTGAACCACGTAAAGCAGATGAGAACGAATCCCTTGAACCTGTTATGAAATTTACGACCAGGATAATTCAGGTCAGGACAGTAGCGTCAGGCAGCGGCCTTGGGTATGGTCATACCTTTACCACGGTCAGAAAAACACAACTCGCTGTCCTGCCTGTTGGTTATGAAGATGGTTACCTAAGGAGCCTTTCCAACAAAGCAGAAGTACTGGTGCATGGTAGGCGGGCACCGGTTGTCGGTCGAGTATCCATGAACCTTACCCTTGCAGACATTACGGATATTGACAGTGACATAAGACAGGGAGATGAGGTTGTTCTTCTCGGCAGGCAGGGGGATGATATTATTACCGCGGATGAGATTGCCTCCTGGATGGATACAATCAGTTACGAGGTTCTCTGCCTGTTTGGCAACCTGAATAGACGTTATTATGTCGACTGATTACTGGATTTTTAAATAAATATAAAGAGTTGGCAGTTATACTATAATGATCAAATCTCAGCTGAAAAAACGTATTGATGCCTGTTTTGAACACGGCCTTAAGAAAGAATTCTGGACAAGTGCAGCAACTGATAAATATACGGTTGAAGTCCCTAAACATGAAGAGCAAGGTGATTTTTCGACTAATCTTGCTATGGTTGTTGCCGGCATGGAGAAAAGAAATCCACGAGAAGTTGCCTCCAGTCTGGTTTCGATGTTGGAAGCAGAAAGCGATTTTATAGAAAGGGTTGAAATTGCCGGGCCCGGTTTTGTAAATTTTTTCATCAGGAATGATGTCTGGACAACTGTACTGGCCCCAATCAGTGAAGCGGACGAAAAATTCGGGCTTTCAGATATCGGCAAAGGTATGAAGGTCATGGTGGAGTTTGTCAGTGCAAACCCGACAGGACCACTGAGTATCGGGCACGGCCGCAATGCCATACTTGGTGATTCAATCGCCCGATTGCTTGAGTCTGTTGGTTATGATGTGACCCGGGAATATTATTTTAATGATGCCGGCCGGCAGATGCGGGTTCTCGGAGAATCGACCAGGGCAAGATATCTTGAACTTCTGGGAAGGGAGGGTAAATTCCCGGAAGATGGTTATCAGGGAGATTATATTTATGACATCGCCAATTCAATTATGCGGGATTCTGGTGACACCCTTGCGGATACCGATGTAAAGTTTTTCAAGGACCGGGCTCAGTCAGCTATTTTTGTGGATATTGAGAATACTCTCAAGAGTATGGGTATCAGGTTCGATAGTTACTACAATGAACACACTCTTTATGAAAAGGGGTTTGTTGATGAAGTCGTCGAAGACCTTCGGGGAAAAGGGTTTGTATACGAAAAAGATGGGGCGGTATGGTTCAAAACCACGGAGTTTGGACAGGAGCAGGACCGGGTCATAATCAAAAGCACAGGCGAGCCCACATATCGTCTTCCCGATATAGCGTATCACCAGGAAAAATTTCGCCGGGGTTTTGAGTGGATGATTGACGTTTTCGGTGCAGATCATATTGCCACGGTACCGGATGTTATGTCAGGAGTAAGGGCCCTGGGTTATGATGATAAAAAAATTGACGTAATTCTTCACCAGTTTGTCACACTCCTGCGGGACGGGAAACAGGTAAAAATGTCAACCAGGAAGGCCACGTTCATTACGGTTGATGAACTCCTGGACGAGGTCGGCCCAGATGTCCTCAGGTTTTATTTTTTGATGAGGAAACCAGACAGTCAACTTGAGTTTGACCTGGACCTGGCTACAAAACAGGAAAAAGAGAATCCGGTATATTATGTGCAGTACGCTCATGCTCGCCTGTGTTCGATTGAAAGGCGAGCACAGGAAAAAGGATTACAGATAAATACTCCAGACCAGGCACCTCTCCATTTGTTGGTAGAGAAGGAGGAACACCAACTTCTCAAGGCCATGGCTGTTTATCCTGCACTTGTATCAGAGGCTGCTGAAGACCTTGCGCCCCACCAAATCATTTTTTACCTCATAGATCTTGCCGGGCAGTTGCACAGTTACTATAACAAGCATAAGGTCATCACAGATAATGAAGAATTGGCGGATGCCCGGCTCTGCATGAGCAGAGCGTTGAAAATTGTTTTGCGAAATGGTTTACAATTGGTTGGCCTGACTGCACCGGAAAGTATGTAAACCGTAAACTGAGGGGAAATGGCACGGAAAAAAAGAAAACGCCAGCCTAAAAAAACTTTTAAGTTCCAGCTTACCCCCGGCGGTGTTTTTGGTTTAGGGATAGTCTGTTTCTGTCTTTTTATGTGGATGTTTCTTCTGGGGATATGGGCTGGACAGACTATATTACTCCCTTCCGCACCATCCGGGAAGCTGAAGAACAACTTAAACTCTTCTTCTGAGAAAAACAGGCCTCCTGTTCAGATACTGGAGCCGGACGGAAAGAAAAAACAGGCAAGGTAAGTTGACCGGCCCGATACAGCTGCTTAACATATTGACTTTAATGATACCTGATAAAATTATGAATGAGAGCATCCGGCCTGCCCGGATGGGCGATGTCAAGGAAATCCATTCTCTGCTCCAGCTCTATGCAGGAAAAGGTCTACTTCTCGGTCGCTCCATCAGTTCCCTGTATGATCAGCTCAGAGACTTTATTGTCTACGACGAAAATGGCATTTTCGGTGTATGCGCGCTGCATATCTGCTGGGATGATCTTGCAGAAATCCGCTCTCTTGCTGTTTCTGAAGAAATACAAGGGCAAGGTGTCGGCGAGGCGCTGGTGCTGGCCTGCCTGGCCGAAGCAAAGCGTCTGGATATAAGCAGGGTATTTACCTTGACATATCAGGGGCCATTTTTTCAAAAACTGAAGTTTGATGAAATTGATAAACGTGACCTGCCGCATAAAATCTGGAGCGATTGTCTTCAATGCCCGCAGTTCCCAGATTGTGACGAAGAGGCGTATGTCTGGACGGCAGACGATAAGGAATAGATGACTGCAGGTGTTACGTTTTTACTCCTGCGACATACAATGGTTTGAAAGAGAAATATGATAGGAAAAGCACTGACAAAAGTATTTGGCAGCAAAAACGACCGGATATTAAAAGAGATGGACCATGTCGTGAGCCAAATTAATTCCCTGGAACCGGAAATTGAACTACTTGATGATGCCGGACTGGCCGCCAAGACTGTCGAGTTCAGAGAACGGTTGGCCCAAGGAGAGGAGCTTGACGACCTGCTGGTTGAGGCATTCGCAGTAGTGCGAGAAGCTGCACGCCGTATACTTGGTGAACGGCATTATGATGTTCAGCTCGTTGGCGGAATTACCTTGCACCGGGGTATGATTGCCGAAATGAAAACCGGTGAAGGCAAAACCCTTACCTCAACCCTGCCCGTATACCTGAACGCACTCAGTGGCAAAGGTGTTCATGTTGTGACTGTTAACGACTATCTGGCCAAGCGTGACATGGAGTGGATGGGGCAGATATATACTTTTCTTGGATTAACTATCGGCAAAATTGTTCACGAAATGGACGATGCTGATCGCCGTGAAGCGTATGCCGCGGATGTGACATATGGCACGAATAACGAGTTCGGGTTTGATTATCTTCGTGACAATATGAAGTTCGATATCCATGATTTCTGTCAACGTGAGTTTAATTATGCAATTGTTGACGAGGTTGACTCAATCCTCATTGATGAGGCAAGGACCCCGCTCATCATTTCAGGTCCGGCTGATATATCGACGGACATGTACCTTAAGGTCAACAGGATAATGAAGCAGTTCAAACAGGATACCCATTTTACCGTTGATGAAAAGGCCAACCAGGTTTTGCTCAATGATGAAGGGGTGGCGCTTGGGGAAGAACTGCTCGCAGTGGACAACCTCTATGACCCGAGAAACATAGATAAGCTGCATCATATAAACCAGGCACTGAAAGCGCATAACCTTTTTCAGCGGGATGTGGATTATATAGTCAAGAACGGCCAGGTGGTCATAGTTGATGAATTCACAGGCAGGACGATGGAAGGGCGCCGCTACAGTGATGGTCTGCACCAGGCACTTGAAGCCAAAGAAGGAGTAAAGATTGAGAAGGAGAACCAGACCCTGGCCTCAATCACATTCCAGAATTATTTCAGGATGTATGACAAACTTTCCGGTATGACAGGTACGGCTGATACAGAGGCAGCTGAATTCAGGAAAATTTATAATCTTGGTGTTGTGGTAATTCCCACACACCAGGATATGATCAGAATTGATTCTCCAGATGCCATTTATAAAAACCAGGCTGCAAAGGATCGCGCTATTGTACGTGAAATTAAAGAGTTACATGGTAATGGGCAACCGATACTTGTCGGAACTATTTCCATTGATACATCTGAGAAAATCTCCAAGCTCCTCAAGAAGGAAGGTATCAGGCATGATGTGCTGAATGCAAAGCACCATGAACGTGAGGCTGAAATTGTTGCCGGTGCTGGTCAGAGTGGCCGGGTAACCATTGCCACCAATATGGCTGGCCGGGGAACAGATATCAAGCTGGGTGAAGGTGTGATAGAACTTGGAGGATTGCATATCCTCGGAACCAGCAGGCACGAAAGCCGCCGTATTGATAATCAGCTGCGTGGCCGCTCCGGTCGTCAGGGTGATCCCGGATCATCGCGTTTTTTCCTGTCTCTCGAAGATGATCTCCTCCGTATTTTCGGTTCGGATCGGATATCAGGGATTATGGATAAGCTTGGCATGGAAGAAGACGAGCCCATTGAGCACAACATGATCAGCAAAGCCATTGAAAACGCCCAGCGTAAAGTTGAAGGCCATCACTTTGATATCCGAAAACACCTCCTTGAATATGATGATGTAATGAACAAACAGAGGGAGGTGATTTATCGCCAGCGGCGCGAAGTACTTGCTGGAGAAAATTTGCGTCCCATTGTTGAAGATATGATTCAGGACCTTGTTGACTATGTTGTTGATGAATTTGTCAGTGATAAGGTGCCTTCTGAGGATTGGGACTGGCAGGGCGTGAATGAGCGGATGAGGGAAATCTTCAACCTCCAGCTTGCCTGGGATGAACAAGAAAGGAAGGACCTGAACAGGGAGAACTTTGCAGAAAAACTGGCAGCTGAGGTTGAAATTGCATACGGGCAGCAGGAGGAGAAAAATGGTGTCGAGCAGATGCGTCAGCTTGAACGGTATGTTCTCCTGCAGATAGTGGATACTCATTGGAAGGAACACCTGCTCAATATGGATCACTTGAAAGAGGGTATCGGCCTGAGAGGATATGGCCAGAAAAACCCCCTGGATGAATACAAGAAAGAAGGTTTTAACCTTTTTATGTCCATGATTGAGACTGTCAAGGAGCAGATAGTGAAAACTATTTTTCGTGTGCAGGTCGTCCAGGATGATGAGGTAGCCCGCCTGGAGGAAGAGCAGCGCCGAAAAGAGCAGGAGATGGAGTTAAGCCGCGGTCCTGCCGGAGCCGAAACTGAGAGAAAGCCGGTCAAGCGCAAGGAAGACAAGATTGGGCGCAATGCACCCTGTCCGTGTGGGTCAGGCAAGAAACATAAAAAATGCTGTGGTCAATTATGATTATTATACCCATCTGCTTTTGAGGACTTGAATCCTCAGGTTTTTCCAGCTTATTGTTTATTATTATCAGAGTTGTTGTTAATCCATGTCATCATATAACTGTTCCTGCTGTTGAAAAGGAACTGCGGTCAAGATGGATCTGCGGAACAAAAGAATTCTCATTGTGAAACCCAGTTCCCTGGGTGATATTATTCATACATTACCTCTTGTTCACGCCCTCAAGAGGTGTTACCCGAGTTGCCGGATAGGATGGATTGTACATGAATCTTTTTCTGCAATTCCTGAAAGCGATCCTGCTGTTGAAAGTGTATATCCGATCAGGATTTCATCTACCAGTGATCCACAGTCAGGACGCCTGGCATACTGGCACGCTTTCAGAGATACACTCAGGACACTGAAAGAGCTGCGGGAAATTTTCAAGCAACAACCCTACGATTTTATTCTAGATCTGCAGGCATCTTTCCGGAGCGGATTACTTGGCCGATCAAATCCCGGTGGTATACGCATAGGATTTGGTGATGCCAGGGAACTTAACCCCCTATTTCAGAGTCAGCTGATTAAAGTACCTTCATCAGCCGTCCATGCAGTTGATAAAAATATGCTGTTCTGTGCTCAAATGAACTGCCTGTCTTCTCAGGAGGATTTCCGTCTTTATTCTTCGGGATTCGATGA
Organism: uncultured Desulfobulbaceae bacterium; assembly: GCA_947259225.1. Taxonomy (GTDB): domain Bacteria; phylum Desulfobacterota; class Desulfobulbia; order Desulfobulbales; family Desulfobulbaceae; genus UBA10518. Next base: position 152,053 of record CAMYLK010000002.1, read on the forward strand.
TCAAAAGGTTGATACTTTTCTCACAGAGCAGATAGCGTCTCCCAAGAGTGAACTGATTTATATCAATCCGTCAGCCCGTTGGAAAACAAAATACTGGATTCCTGAAAGATGGGCGGAGTTGGGAGACCGACTTACAGGTAAACATCATTTCAGCATTGTTTTTGGTGGAAGCAGAAAAGATGAGCAATATATTGCAACAATTGTAGAGAAAATGTCACATAAACCCATCGTTACGGCTGGCGAGATGAATCTCGCCGAAACAGTCTCATTGCTCAAGCGTTCGGCTGCCTATGTGGGTCTTGATTCCGGACCAATGCATATGGCTGCCATGTCAGGGATTCCAGTGGTGGCCCTTTTTGGTCCTACCCATCCTGAAAGGGTCGGGCCCTATGGCAGTGAGCATGAAATTATCAGAGCCCGGGGAGTAGATTGTCTGGGCTGCAGAAAGAGAGACTGTCGCCATATGAATTGTATGAATAGTATCACTGTCGACAGTGTATACGAGTCGGTCTTGCGGCTACTGGGAAAACAGCCATCAAAAGAGATTACAGATTGAATATCAGCCTTATTATTACAACTTATAACTGGAAGGAAGCATTGGAAGTTTCATTGCTCAGTGCCTTAACCCAAACAATGCTTCCCTATGAAATAATAGTTGCTGATGACGGATCAAAGCAGGATACGGCACAACTTGTCGAGAGAATTGGCGGCTATGCCCCTGTACCTGTAATACATTCATGGCAGAAGGACAAAGGGTTCAGGCTGGCCAGAAGCAGAAACAGGGCGATGGCAAGAACAAGCGGAGATTATATTATACTCGTTGATGGTGATATAATACTTGAAAAACATTTTATTGAGGATCACAAGAGATTTGCCAGACCTGGACATTTTATTCAAGGAACCAGGGTGTTGTTGAACAAAAGATTATCAGTAGAGGTCCTGAAAAACAAAACCATGATTACATCATTATGCAAAACAGGTATTGAAAATAAAAAAAATTGTTTGCGATCCAATTTTCTTTCCGGGTTGTTTTCTTTCAAGAGTTCAAGTCTAACAGGTATCAAAACCTGTAACTTTGCCTTTTTTAAAAAAAATGCTGTAGCAGTAAACGGATTTAATGAAGATTTTATCGGCTGGGGCAGAGAAGACAGTGAGTTTACCGTCCGCCTGCTGAACAGCGGAGTAATAAGGCAGAACATGAAATTCAATGGTCTTGCCTATCATCTCTATCATCCGATGAATGATAGAACACGACTTGACACGAATGATCAGATTCTTCAGAATACTCTTTCCAGGAAACTTGACTGGTGTGATAAAGGGATAGATCAGTATCTATAATAACTGCAATTATTGGTTTCGCTAGAGTTACGATTGCGCCAGCTGCTTCGTGTCGCAGTTACTTGATTTTCAGTAGTGCTCGGGTATGACTTTTGGGTTTAAACGTGGTCATATCACTTCAGCGGCGGTGATGCAGGCGGGTGCCAGTTTGACTGCAGTTCATGCAGTTTGGCGTATTTATAAAAAGTACCCTCAAAATTTCCCAGGGCTATGACAAATCCCGGCCATCCGTCCAGGATGCCTTTTTTAAGAATATACATATGGAAAAAGGACCAGAGTCCCCGCATAAGTGCGGTCGTCATTGTTGCCTGTCTTCCCTTTCTGGTCAATTTTTCCGCACCAAGAGTTGAATATTTGTTGGCTTTATGCGCCACTTCTTCCAGGTTTTTGTAAGGGAATTGCCAGATGGGTTGTTTCAGATAACCGGCTGGATGGTTTGAGACGATACTGTATTCCTCATGCACCGGATCGTTTTTGAATACCAGTGTTCCTTTCCTGAAGAGCTGCGGCTGGCGATAGTCAGGATAAAAACCGGAATGCTTAATCCAGCGACCCATGAAATAGTTTCGCCGGGGAACATAATAGGCATCTACGGCTTGTGGATCTGTAATGGTTTTCAGGATTTCATCCTTGGCCTCAGGCGTGCATCGTTCATCGGCATCAAGTGAGAATATCCAGTCATGCGAACAGGCATCCATTGCCCGGTTGCGTAGTTCACCAAATCCATTGAAGTCTATCTGGACAACTCGAGCCCCCATTTCAGCAGCAATTTTGGCGGTATCGTCTTGACTGTGAGAATCTGCTACAACGATTTCATCAGCCCAGAGAACAGAGTTGACTGCGGCGCTGATTTTTTCGGATTCATTGTAGGCAATAATATAGACAGAAATATTGGTCATGCCTGCCGGACAACTTTCGGCCTTGGCCGACCTCCATTGGCCAGCTTAACGACCATCCTGTCAGTTTTCTGGAGACGTGTGACAAGGGTTCTGAATAATTTTCTGGAAATGTCAGGATATTTTTCAAGGAGTTCCAAGAGCTTATCGCCAGGGTAGCGTGTTACGGTAGAACGGCCCATCGAGACGATAGAAGCGAAACGGGGCTCATCAGAGATGGCTGCCATTTCACCAAAAAAATCACCTGGTTCTGTAATCTCGGCTATCTTCTTACCTCCCTTCAGGACTGCGACCTTCCCGCGGATGAGCTTGAAGAAGTCGAGATCCTTGTTGCCCTCCTGGATAATGACATCACCGTCCTCGTACTCTTCTGTATCAGGGTTAACCAGGTAGGCAGGCATGCTCTCTTCCCTGATGACAGTTCTGCGTAGAGCCTCTTCAAGGCTGGTTATACCCTGCCCAACTTTTTTCAGGGCCGCGCGACGCAAAGGTACCAGGCCTTCCTTGACGGCAACTTTGTAGAGCTGATCTTCCGGTACTTCGGCGGCAATTGCCTTGGCTACTTCCTCAGTCACCTCCAGAAGCTCGAAAAAACCGACCCGCCCTTTATAACCCAGACCGTTGCACTCGGAACAGCCAACGGCTCCATAGGTCGTCAATTCTTCAAGTTCCTCTTCCTTAAACCCGGCGGCAAGAAGTTCTTTCGGATCATGTTCGATAATGGTTTTGCACTTGACGCACAGGCGTCGGCCAAGACGCTGGGCCAGAACCATTGTCAAGGAACCGGCGAGCAGGTATGGCGGAATGCCGATGTCAACCATACGGCTGACAGATGAGGGTGCATCATTTGTATGGAGGGTAGAGAAAACCAGATGACCTGTCATAGCAGCTTTCATTGCTATTTCACCAGTTTCAATATCACGAATCTCACCAACCATGATAATATCAGGATCCTGCCGGAGAAAGGCCTTGAGGGCCGCAGGAAAGGTCATGCCGACCTCAACGTTAACGTTAACCTGGTTGATTCCCTTGAAGTTAAACTCAACCGGATCTTCAGCAGTCAGAATTTTGATATCTTCCTTATTCAGGGAGTTTAGTGCTGAATACAGGGTGACCGTTTTACCGGATCCAGTGGGTCCGGTAACAAGCAGGAGACCCTGGGGCCTGGCAAGACAACGCTTGAGCATGGTGAAGGTTTCAGGCTCAAAACCCAGCATTGTAAGGTCAACATTCAAAGAGCTCTTGTCAAGGATACGAAGAACGATACCTTCACCATAGAGCAGGGGAAGGGTCGAAACACGAAAGTCTACTGCTTTGTTGCGGCCTACCCGCATCTTTATACGGCCGTCCTGGGGGACCCTTCTTTCTGTGATATTGAGATTGGACAGGATTTTCATACGGGCGATCAGGGCGTTTTTGATGGTCAGCGGCAGGTTCATGGACTTGAACAGGGAACCGTCCTTACGGTATCGAACCTGCATGGTTTTCTCAAATGGTTCGATATGGATATCACTGACCCCTTCCTGAACAGCCTTGATCAGGATACCGTTCACCAGTTTGATGATCGGGGCATCAGAAGCAGAGAACTGATCCGGGCCTTCTGAAGTGACTTCTGAAGTAATTTCAAAATCCTCTGCAGCATCTGATACGAGGGCACCAAAATCATCCACCTGAGTCACCGGAGCTTCTTCTTCTTCTTCCTCACGGGTAAAATAGGTTTTATATTCTTCGTCATCAATTTTGTAATAATCACGATATGCATCAATGATGTCCTTGGCAGTAGAAACACAAACATTGAGGCCTTTTTTGACGAGCTCCTGCAGTTCCTCGACCTCTTCCGTATTGGTCGGTTCAGCCATGGTAATCTGCAGGGTATTACCGGCAACCCTGAGGGGAAATGCCAGGTATTTTTTGGCAACCTCATAACTCAACAGTTTGATGGCATCATCACTGGGAGGTTCTTTTGAAATAGTTACTGCAGGGTAGTTATGCATCCTGCTCAGGAAGTTGACAACGGTATCCTGTTCAATATACCCATTGTCAAGCATGATATGACTCAATCTCTTGCCGGATTTTTTCTGTTCTGCTTTGGCCTGGTCAAATTGATGAGCAGTAATGTAACCTGCTTTACTGAGCAGCTCGCCAATTTTTATCTTGCCGGCACCGGACTGATCTTTGACTGTTGTTCTTTTATGGGTGGCTGTTGTTGCCATAAGTGAAAAAATAAAAGTTTTTTAGAGTTTCCTAGAGTATCATACAGTTAACCGCTGGAGGGATTTTTATTAAGTATTTCCAGTAATTAACAGATGATATTCGTTCCGCTTGCAAAATCATAAATTATTATACTATAAAAAAAAACACAGGTCAAAGGAGATAGTCTCCTCTGACCTGTGTTTGATACTTTTCTGAGATTAATTCTTAGAACAGGCCTGTGACCTTCCCTGTATCAGTTTCAACATCAATACGGCGAAAAGCCGGATTTGAGCTGGTACCCGGCATCAGGCTGATGGCTCCGGCGCAGGGGCACAGAAATTTGGCACCGGAATAGATCAATACGTCGCGAATGGGCAGACGCCAGCCCTTGGGCACCCCTTTTTTGGTTGGATCGTGGGAGAGGCTCAAGTGGCTCTTAACCATCATCGTAGCAAAGTCGGCATACTTGGGATCGTTCTCCAGCATCTCGGCCTTGGCATTGGCCTCGGGCTGCCAGTCGACACCGTCGGCGCCATAAACTTCACGGGCGATGATATCGACACGATCCCGCAGTTTCATCTCCAGCGGATAGAGGAATTTGAAATCGTTTTCTTCCTCGCAGGCGTCGACCACAGCATCGGCGAACTCCAGGGCTCCATCGCCCCCCAATTCCCAATGCTTGGACTCGGCGCACCTGGCACCGGCTGCCTCGGCAATTCTACGGACGACTTTGCACTCTTCATCGGTATCGGTATAGAAACGGTTGATGCAAACTACCGGGTTGATACCGGCCTTGCGGATCACCCCGATCAAATGGACCATATTCTCGCAGCCTTTCTCGACCAGTTCCACATTTTCCTTGGTGTAAGCTTCATCCAGAGGCTTGCCGGCAACAACCGTGGGGCCGCCGCCGTGCATCTTCAGGGCACGGATTGTAGCGGTCAGGACCGAGACATGCGGTTTGAGTCCTGAGAAGCGGCTCTTGACATTCCAGAATTTTTCAAAGCCGATATCAGCGGCAAAACCGGACTCAGTGATATTGTAATCAAAGAGTTTCAGGGCGACCCGGTCGGCGATGATCGACGACTGACCCACAGCAATATTGGCAAAGGGCCCGGCGTGGACCAGGCAGGGATTGTATTCAGCTGTACACATCAGGGTCGGGTTAACTGTGTTTCGCATGAAGGCTGCCATGGCGTTACCCACTTCCAGGTCGCGGCAGGTTACCGGCTTACCGCTCTTGTCGAAGGCCACAGTGATGTTATTGATGCGCTCTTTCAGGTCGGCCAGGTCAGTGGCAACGGCCAGGATGGCCATCAATTCGGAACCAACGGCAATGCCGAATTTTGACTGCATGGTAAAACCGTCAAAGCGGCCGCCAAGGCCGATGATGATATTCCTGAGGGCCTGGGCGCAGAAATCAATAATCCAGCCCATTTCTACCCGGGTGGGATCAATATCAAGCCGGCGCATATTGGTCAGCCTGGCCAGCTGCTCGTCGTTGTAATTACGCTCATGCTGCATGCGGGAGGTCAAGGCGACCATGCCCAGGTTATGGGCGTTCATGATATCGTTGATGTCGCCGGTGAGTCCCAGGGAGAACTCGGTCATGGGGATCAACAGGGAGTTGCCGCCACCGGCTGCAGTGCCTTTGACGTTCATGGTCGGGCCGCCGGAAGGCTGACGCAGGGCGCCGCCAACATTTAAACCGCGCTTGCCCATACCTTCCATCAGACCGCAGGAGGTGGTACTCTTGCCTTCGCCAAGCGGTGTCGGCGTAATAGCGGTAACCTCGATGTACTTGCCATCAGGTTTGTCCTTGAGACGGTCAATGATTTTCAGAAAATCAAGCTTGGCCAATCTACCCATGGGCAGCACTTCTTCCTTCCTCAGTCCAAGCTTATCAGTCCACTCCTCCGGAGTGGGCATATTTTTTTCAGCCGCCTCAGATATTTGCCAGTCTGCCATTTCCACAGCGTTATAAGCCATTTCAATTCCTCCTTTTGTTACCTTCCTGGTTGATGTGTATATAGAAAAGGGCGGTAGTAATGAATACAACTGCCCGAATTAACGACAAGTATTACAAAACTAGCAGTTTATGTTAACGATGTCAAGAATCTGCTGGATGCCCGCCCCCCTTTAGCGGGTACTTTTTATACACAATTAGTTGAAGTTGAGTTCCGGAAAACGTGTCACAAGCTCCTCATACAGAGGGATCATCACTTCACGCATGGTAGGCTCGGCTGCCTTGGTTGTCCTCAATTTAAAAATATGCTTCCATTCCTGCAGGTTGGCATAGACGATGAGTTCGGTCTTGCAGGAATTAGGGAGGACCGTTCTGGCTGCCTGCGGTGTTGAGGTTTCCAGCAGCTTAAGATATATCTGCTCGGTATCCTCCATGGCTTTTTGCCACATGTCGTATTCGCGCGAACCTTCCTCGTAAAACATGGGTTTTATAAAGGTTACCTCCCCGCCGAACTTGTTCTCAGAATACCGGCAGTATCGCTGGCTTTCCTGGAGGAATGAACAAGGCCTGTGTCGTACTATTTCATGGGTGACGGCCCGGTTGACGGTAAACTTCACCGCTATATGGCGGTGCTTGAATCGGAGTTCCTGAGCCAGGTTGTCGACATCATCCAGGCTGACCTTGGTGACTGAGATCGAAGGGTCATTCTGCAGGCCTGACGCCGGTAGAATCGTTTCAAAGAAATATGGGTGGTGGGAGGCAAGGCACTCTGTCATACTCTTAACCAAAGTACAATCCGGGTGGAAAATCTGCATTTCACGGAATGCCCGGACGCTACCGCTGACAAGCAAAGTCGCCTCATCCAGGGAATCAATATGCAGGTATCTGGGTTGCGTGGCAAAAAGTTCAGCCAGCAACTCGGGACCGGCATTGGCTACCTTTAATGTTACAGCCCCCATCTCCAGGACAGAGTTATGTCCATGTTCAGCCATTTTGGTGACAAATGGCACAGCGGAGTCATGGTCAATTTTATCTTCACTTTTGTAGCAGATTCGCCCTGAATATTCAATGCGGACTGCTAAACTCTGCTGGTCCAGGTTGTCGAGAATTTCATAGAATGGGGGGATGATTTTCATAGGTTGTCCTTTGTACCTTATCAGTTGTTGTCTTCATTCCAAAAAGGTGACATTGCGCGGAGATTGGCAATGACTTTCGGCATATTGTCCACGACAAAATCAACCTCATCTTCGGTATTGTAAATCGACAGGCTAAAGCGGATAGAGCCGTGGGCAGCCGTGAAGGGAACACCCATTGCTCGCAGCACATGTGAGGGTTCAAGAGATCCGGATGTACATGCAGATCCGGATGAAGCGCAAATATTTAACTGGTTCATATGCAGGAGGATGGCTTCACCTTCAACAAATTCAAAACTGATATTCGCAGTATTGGGTAGCCGGTCTTTTTTATGTCCGTTAAGCATGGACCTGGGGATCTGTCCCATTAGTCCTGCTTCCAGCTTGTCTCTCAGGTACCTGACCCTCGAGTTTTCTTCTTCCATTTTTTCACTGGCAAGCTGGCAGGCCCGGCCGAGGCCGACTATCGAAGCAACGTTTTCTGTTCCTCCCCGCCTGCCGTGTTCCTGGTGGCCCCCGTGCATAAAGGGAATAAACGGAGTGCCCTTGCGGACGTACAGAACGCCTATACCTTTCGGGGCATGCAGTTTGTGCCCGGAAATGGAGAGAAAATCGATGGCACTGTCTTTGAGGTTTATAGGAATTTTACCAACTGCCTGGACGGCATCCGTGTGAAAAATAATACCCTGTTCCTTTGCCATGGCTGCCATCTCTTCCACAGGGAAGATGACGCCGGTTTCATTGTTGGCCCACATCACGCTGACAATGGCCGTATCCTCGCTCAGGCTTTCCCTGTACTCTTCGATGTCAAGGGTACCGTCGGATTCGACATGCAGTCTGGTCACCTTGTGTTTGTGACCGGTCAGGTTGTCCAGGTTTTCACAAAGGTTTTTAACTGCAGGATGTTCCACCCGGGTTGTCACAACATGGCGTTTTTCCGGGAAGGTCTGTAGACCAGATAAAATTGCAGTCGAGTCACTTTCCGTTCCGCAGCTGGTAAAGATTATTTCATCAGGCTCCGCCCCGATGAGGGCGGCTATGGATTTCCTAGCCTCATCAACAACCCTTCCTACCTGGCCGCCGAAGGTATGCATGGACGAGGGATTACCGTAACAGTCGGTCAGGAAAGGCATCATCGCGTCAACCACCTCAGGTGCAACCCTGGTAGTGGCGTTGTTGTCCATGTAAATTACCTTGTCACTGCCGCATTCCATCATTTGCCCTCCTCGACAATCAGGCTGTCGCTCACCAGTTCACGCAATTTTTTCTCGACATAGACCTTGAGGGTGGTTCGGGATGACTGGCATCCGGCGCAGGCGCCGCGCAGGGAAACCGTTATAAAATCCCCGTCCACGTCGACCAGTTCAATGTCACCGCCGTCTTTTTTCAGGGTCGGCTTGATTTCGCGTTCAAGAACTTCTTCGATTTTTTTGATTTTCTGGAGGGTGGTCATCCGTTTTTCTTTATGAACGACTTTGGGTTCAACAGTTAATCCTTCAACGGTCTGCTGGAGGATATCGCGCAGCCTGTCCTCACACTTGCCGCAGCCGCCGCCGGCTTTGGTAAAGTTTGTAATCTCCTCCACCGAACGGAGTTCGGATTCACGGATGGCACGGATTATTTCAAGGTCTGTTACGCCGAAACATTCGCAGATAACCTCGCCTTCCGCCATGGGTAAGATAACACCTCGATAGTTGGCAATTGCCGCTTCCAGCGCCTCTCTGCCCATGACGGAACAGTGCATTTTTTCCTTGGGCAGCCCACCGAGAAAGTTGGCGATATCCTCATTGGTAATATTTTCCGCATCATCGATGGTCATTCCCTTAACCATTTCAGTAAGGGCGGACGAAGAAGCAATGGCTGAGGCACAGCCGAAAGTTTTAAATCTGGCATCAGTGATAATATTGTTTTCAACCTTGATGCTGAGCTTTAGCGCGTCACCGCAGGCAAGTGAGCCAACCTCACCAATGCCGCTGGCCTGTTTCACATCTCCCACGTTGCGCGGGTTCATGAAATGCTCCTGAACTTTATCTGTATATTCCCACATAACTCTACCTGTTTATAATATTTGCCTGGTTAAACTCGAAATCTGTGTAATGATAATGCTTACTCTAAGTAAGCAAACCGATTTCGGCAAGCATGGATTTTGCAGTTTTTACCAGAAGGGCAGTTTCACTACCGCTCCTTGCTTCAACATAAAACCTGACCTTGGGCTCGGTGCCGGATGGTCGGATCATGATCCAGCTGTTATCATCAAAAATCATTTTACGGCCGTCAATGGTTATAACTTCCTTTATGGTTCTAGCCGTGTCGCCGATTTTGACTTCAACTCCCTGGGAATATTTTTCCAGCTGAGCCAGGCTTGAAATCAGCTCCTCACCTTGCTGGGATACTTCTACACCATCACGATCCGGGCAGTATGTTCCGAACTGGTTTTCGATTACCTCAAGGTATTCGCCGAGGTTTTTCTGAAGGGTGAGCACAATATCTATGGCAAGAAGCAGTCCGATGTAGGCGTCCTTTTCCGGTGTATGCCCGATAATGGAAATACCATCAGACTCTTCAAAATACACCAGGGCTTTGCCGATAACAGGCTTGAATTCCTTAAAGCCTACCCGGGGCTCGAAAACTTTTTCGTTGAGGGCCTTGGCAACGGCATTTGCAAGGTTGCTTGAGGCGACGGTTTTCGCGACCATTCCCTTTTTGCCTTTAATTTCATGCAGGAAATGATAGGCCATGGCGCCGAATTGGTTCATACTGATTTCTGTTGTACCATCAGAAAAACGGATACGGTCACCATCAGGATCGATTATGGCTCCGAGCTTGAGAGTCTCCTTCCTCTCCCGCAGGACTGACTGCACCTGGGCTATGTTTGACGAAGATGGTTCCGGGGCAATGCCTCCGAAAGTAACGTCCTCTGTTCCGCGCAGAATAATGAGCCTTTCAGGTTTCTGGTTTTTGAAGAAATCATCTATATTGACTCGTGATGCCCCGTGAACGCAGTCAATCGCTATGACCAGGTCCGGAGAAGTGGCAAAGTCGACGATGATGGAGTCGTAATCGAGACCGTGCAGATTTTCATTTTTCCTTACCAGGTTCTGCCAGCTGGCAAGTGCGTTTTCGTTATCGAGCCCCGTGATATTTGCAAGTGGCCTTGTCAGGTCAATGGATTCCGGAATGAGAGAGGAGGCGTTCTGCTCAAGAATCTGCCGGGCCAGGGCAGTAATTCTATCGGTCAGGACCGGGGCGGCTGGGCCGGCGTCAGCGGCATTATACTTGAATCCCCCGTATTCAAGCGGGTTGTGGCTTGGTGTCAGGTTGATGGAAAAAGCCGCTTTTTTTTCAAGAACAGATGCAGACAACGTTCCGGTGGTTGCCTCGCCTGCATAATAGATTCGGACATCGTTTGCAGCCAGCACATTTACTGCACTCAAGGCCAGCAGGTCACCGCCAAACCGGTTGTCAAACCCGATAACACAGCCCTGTTGCCTCATATCGTTAAAATCATGCACCCCGAGAGCTTCACGAATCTCAGAGTTAGTTTCCATTTCCAGGTAAAGGTTTAGTATTGCGGCGGTAACGCAGGATACCGAGTGGATATTAATATCTTTGCCGAGTTGTCCGCGCCAACCGGAGGTACCGAACTTGACCTGTGTTACAGGAGGGGTGATATTGTGGAGTATTTCATCCCTGACCAGCACATAAACCTGGTCTACAGCATCCTGCCAGAGGTTGATTTCTTCGTGGTCGCCTGTTTCGTTGCGCTGGTGGACAAGTTCTTTAATGGCCTGGAAATAGTCACTGGCCGGATGATTATCGGTAACTATGTACTTGTCGAGGATGTGCTGAACAGCGGATCTGATTTCCATATTTTTTCCTGCTCAGAGTTTAAAAGGAAAAATAAACTATTATTAGTATAGCTTGAAGAAATCCGCTTAGCAATGGTCCATTGTAGAATAATTCATTTTTAGGGAAAGTTTCCAGATTGCTAAAATTGTTACAAAAATCTTTGGGTTGACCGGAAGAATAATTTTATTTAAAGTATATCTTTTTACGTCAAGAATAGGCATGCATGCCATCAATATTAAATGTTATTATTTACGTGTAAACGAGCAGGGAGAACAAGATATGGGAAACTCGCATGAGAAAGAACTTATTCTCTGGTTTGACGAGATCGGAATTGAAGATGTACCAATGGTCGGTGGCAAAAACGCTTCTCTAGGAGAGATGCACCAGAAGCTTACCTCAAAGGGTGTCGCCGTACCAAACGGGTACGCTATTACCTCTTACGCCTATCAGTATCTCCTGAAAGAGGCTGGAATTGAAGATGCCATCAAGGATGCTCTTGCAGGGCTTGACACTCATGATCTCCGTAACCTGCAGGAACGTGGTGAAAAGACCCGTAACATAATCCGGAATGCAGAGTTTCCCGATGACCTCCGTGCAGCGATAATTGAAGCCTACAGGAAGATGGAAGAGGAGTACGGTGAAGGCGTGGATGTTGCTGTCCGTTCGTCCGCAACGGCAGAAGATTTGCCTGATGCATCCTTTGCTGGCCAGCAGGAGACCTATCTCAATATCCGAGGACCGGAAGCGCTCATTGATGCCTGTAAGCGTTGTTTTGCGAGCCTGTTCACCAATCGCGCAATTTCTTATCGACATGATAAAGGGTTCGGTCAGTTTGACGTCTATCTCTCCATCGTTGTCCAGAAAATGGCCCGGAGTGATTCTTCCTCGTCCGGTGTCCTGTTCTCAATTGATACCGAGTCCGGCTTTGAGGATGCCGTGTTCATTACCGGGGCATGGGGCCTTGGTGAAAACGTGGTCCAGGGAGCGGTAAACCCGGACGAATACTACGTGTTCAAGCCGACCCTGAAAGAGGGTAAGCGACCAATCGTGTCCAAGACGATAGGTTCCAAAGAAATCAAGATGATCTACGATAATGACCCGTCCACAGAGGAGCCGGTCAAGAATATAGACACTACTCCTGAGGAGCGGAACTCGTACGTGATCAGTGACGATGAGATCCTGCAGCTTGCCAAATGGGCCTGCATCATCGAGGAGCATTACGATAAGGCCATGGATATAGAGTGGGCCAAGGATGGTGACGGCGTCAATGTCGGAACCGGCAACCTCTTCATCGTCCAGGCAAGGCCGGAGACTGTCCATTCACAGGCCTCCAAAGGGGTCATGGAAACCTATAAGCTCAAGGAAAAAGGCACGGTCCTTGTCGAGGGGTTGGCGGTTGGAACCAAGATCGGCCAGGGTGTGGCCAATGTCATTAAGGATGTCGAGGGTATCCATGATTTCAAGAAAGGAGAGGTTCTGGTAACAGACATGACCGATCCTGACTGGGAGCCGATCATGAAGATTGCCGGTGCCATTGTCACCAACCGTGGCGGCCGTACCTGCCATGCAGCCATTATCTCCCGTGAACTTGGCATCCCCTGCGTAATCGGTACCGGTGACGGTTCCGAGGTCATTAAGTCGGGCCAGGAAATCACTGCCTCTTCTGCAGAGGGTGAAACCGGTTATGTTTATGACGGTCTACTGAATTTTGAGATCGATAAGGTGGATCTCGGCGACCTGCCGGCAACCAAGACCAAGATCATGATGAACCTGGCTATTCCGGAAAAGGCCTTTACCGAGTGCCAGATCCCCAATGATGGGGTTGGGTTGGCTCGTGAAGAGTTTATTATCAACTCCCATATCGGTCTGCACCCGCTGGCTTTGTTTAATTATGAAGAACTGAAAAACTCGGGTGACCCGGAAAAACAGGAAATCGCCAGGAAGATTGACGGAAAGACCGGCGCCTATGCTGACAAAAAACAGTTTTTCATTGATAAGGTTGCCGAAGGTGTCGGACGCATTGCCGCAGGTTTTTACCCGAATGACGTCATTGTCCGCCTCTCCGACTTCAAGAGTAACGAGTATGCCAACCTGGTTGGCGGCACCCTGTATGAGCCGGAAGAGGAAAATCCAATGATCGGCTGGCGCGGAGCTTCCCGCTATTATGATCCGAAATATCGGCCCGCTTTTGAGCTTGAGTGTCAGGGACTTCTTAAAGCACGTAATGATATGGGCCTCCATAACATCAAGCTCATGGTTCCGTTCTGCCGTACTCCGGAAGAGGGCAAAAAGGTTGTTGAGGTTATGAGAGATTGCGGCCTGGTGCAGGGCGAGAACGGTCTTGAGCTTTATGTCATGTGCGAGATTCCGAGCAACGTTATTTCTGCTGACGCCTTTGCCGACATTTTTGACGGTTTTTCAATCGGTTCAAATGACCTGACCCAGTTGACCTACGGACTTGACCGTGACTCAGGCCTTATTGCCGGTATCGCTGATGAGCGTGACGAGTCCGTGAAAGAAATGATTCGCATGGTCATTGCCACTGCCAAACGCCGCGGTAAAAAGATCGGTATCTGTGGCCAGGGGCCGTCCGACTTCCCCGAGTTTGCAACTTTCCTGGTTGAGCTTGGCATAGACTCCATGAGCCTTATCCCTGATACAGCAGTAAAGACAAGGCTTGCTGTAGCTGAGAAGGAAAAGGAGATGGGTATTAATCCGTAAGAAATTTTCTTTTTAAATCATAATTTAAAAAGCGGGGTCCATACCCCGCTTTTTTTATTAGAAAATTAAAACCTGGTCCTTTGGCCAGGTCAGAGTTGGCTGGCTCAGCCTATTAATACTAAATGGTTCATTTTCTTTGATGCCAAAGAAAATGAGCGTCGTGTGTTCTACGCCACACCACTACAGAAAGGCACCCGTGTCATTCGCCGTGTGAATAAAACTGCTGGTCCTTCGGACTCCTAGGAGTTTATACCCTTTGCGGGTGCTCAACAAATACCAAAGGGAAAACATAATAACCATGACCTTCGAGGGCAACCAGGTAAGCGAGCCTGCGAGACTCCGAGGCCGGCCCTTCGGACTCGGATCTTTACTCTCTTCCGGAGATAGATTTTATGTGTTCATTCAATTATCGGTTTTGTTTCAGGAAATATTCATGTTATAATAATAATTAATATTAAATTACCCATTACAGCGAAACTGATGATCATTATTTATAAAAATCAGCTGTTTCACACGATTGATACCTAAAAGATCTGGTTGTGGTCTTAATAGAATCCTGAAAATGTACAGTGGGTGAAAGAAAGGAGAATGACAATGTTGCGAGTTGTTGGAGTAGTGCTGATTTTAGGTTTGATTACTGGCTGTTCTTCCCTTTCCGTTGTAACGGACTATTCGGAAGAGGCTGACTTTTCAAAATTTAAGACCTTTCAGTATAAAGAGTCGGACATGTCCCTTGCTGATAATTCACCACTAGCCCATCGACGGGTGGTCAATGCTATTCGGGATGAGATGATTGTGGCAGGTCTTGCAGAAGTCGAGGTTCAACCAGATTTATATGTAACCTATTACGGGGAAGTAAATGAACGAATTGTCATCATGACGACCGGCATGGAGTATGCCACTCCAAACAACTGGTACAGGACTACATCAGCTAGTGGTAGGGTCCGCGGGGCAGGAAGTCTGCACCAGTCCAGGACTGAAGAAGTTACCGTCCGTGAGGGAACGCTTATGATAGATATATGGCAGGCCGAAAAGAAGGAGTTGGTGTGGCGGGCTGAAATTTCAGATACCATCAGCAGCACTCCTGATCGAAATACAGAAAATATACAGAATGGAATATCCCGAGCCTTTGAAAATTTTCCACCGGCTTCAGGAAATTAACAGACTTATGTTATTGGAGAACATTCTTGTTGAAATAAAGATATTGTTTTATGAGGACCAACCTTAGCAGGGGGCCAAGAGCATGAGACACTTAAAGGCAAACACTTTTCTGGCAGCTGTTATACCAATCATCTGCCTGGCAGTGTTGAGTAATTCCTTAACAGCCTCGCCATATGATCATGGTGAAGTTACTGCAGAGGACTTAGCACAGGAGAAGGTTTATTCACCATATGTCGGACGAGCCTATCCTGATCAGGTCCTGTTCGGTGACTCGCATTTCCACACCAATCTTTCATTCGATGCAGGCCTGATCGGAACCTCACTGGATGCTCACGCTGGTTATCGTTTTGCCCGGGGTGAGAAGGTTATCTCCAACACCGGCCAACCGGTGCAGCTCATCCGGCCGCTGGATTTCCTGGTGATCACCGACCATGCCGAGTTCATCGGCCTGGCGCCCATGATCCATGCATCCGATCCGAATCTGCTAGCTGATCCCTGGGGTAGATCGATATTCGAGTTGTTCAACTCCGGCCAGGAAGGGCGCATGCAAGCCTTTGCAGAGATAATCAAAATTGGCACTGTAACAATGGTCAATCCCTTCAGCAGCGATGATGCAGCCAGAAACATCTGGCAGAACTTTATCAAGATTTCCGAGATGTATAATGAACCCGGCCGTTTTACTGCTATGACCGGCTATGAATGGACTTCCACACCGAAAGGCGACAATCTGCATCGAGTCGTCATCCTGGCCGATGGTGCTGACAAGACAAGCCAGACTATGCCCTTCTCGACTTTCGACAGTCAGGATCCCGAGGATCTCTGGAAGTATCTCAGTCTGTACGACGCCAGGACCGGCGGCCGGGCCATGGCAATCCCTCATAACGGCAACCTGAGCAATGGCCTGATGTTCAATGGCAAAGATTTCAAGGGCAATAACATAACCCGTGATTATGCCGAGAGACGTATACGCTGGGAGCCGCTTTTTGAAATGACTCAGATCAAGGGAGACGAGGAGGCGCACCCGTTTATGTCTCCGGAGGATGAATTTGCTGATTTCGAGAATTGGGACGTGGCCAACCTCTCAGGGACGGCTCCCAAAGAAGACTGGATGCTGCAGTATGAATACGCGCGCTCGGCACTCAAACTGGGTCTCAAGCTCGGCACAGAGCTTGGTGTTAATCCATACAAATTCGGCATGATGGGTGCCTCTGATACCCACACCGCCCTGGCCACCACCCGTGAAGAAAATTATTTCGGTAAATACCAGCAGACAGAACCCTCGCCTACCCGTCATAACAACGAGGTCATACCTGCCGATGATCCTGCCCTGCGTATCATGACCTCCCAGGAACAGGCCGGAAGCCTCATGGCAGTCTGGTCCCGGGAAAACACTCGGCGGGACATCTTTGACGCCATGCAGCGCAAGGAGGTCTACGCTACTACCGGCACCCGGATCAGGGTGCGGGTATTCGGTGGCTGGGATTTCAAGCCTGACGAAGTCTCACGCTACGATTTTGTGGCTGAAGGTTATAAACGTGGGGTTCCCATGGGTGGCGATCTCCCCAAAGCCTTTGAAGGCAAGTCACCGACCTTCATGATCCGCGCCCTGCGCGACCCGGACGGAGCCAACCTTGACCGCATCCAGATCATTAAAGGCTGGGTGGATAAGAAGGGCGAAACCCATGAACGCATTTTTGATGTGGCGGTATCGGACAACCGCATGATTGGCCCGGATGGTCGCTGTAAAAAACCGGTCGGCTCCACCGTGGATCTGGACAAGGCCACCTACACCAATACCATTGGCGATGCCATTCAGGCTGCCTACTGGCAGGATCCTGATTTTAACCCAAATGAATCAGCCTTCTATTATGTGCGTGTTCTGGAGATCCCGACCCCGCGCTGGACCACCTATGATGCTGCTTTTTATGGTATCAAGCGCCCAGACAATGTACCAGCAACAGTTCAGGATCGAGCCTATACCTCACCAATCTGGTATACACCGTGATCAGGGGTTTAGGCTGGAGGTGTTTAGACAGGAGGCTTAAAGTTACTGGACTGAAGGTCGAAAGGATTAATGCTGATTAAAAGCAGTATGGGACGATAAAAGGGAATCCATTGTGACCCGTTTTAAGAAACTGACTTTATGGAGTGCGGGACTGGTCGTGGTGGCACTTCTCCTTCTGATGGCTTTTTTCTATCGGCCCACCCGTCTTGCCCTGGAAAGGGCTGAGGCCTTTTCGTTCCGCCGCATGACAGTAGCCCAGTTAGCTGATCAGGACGCCTACCGCTTTTTCTACGTCAGTAATCGTCACTTGGAACCGGGTGAGGGAAGCCCTGAAGTAAGGTTCAGTCAACAACGAGAAGATACTCTCAAGTTCGGTCGCTTTGACACGGAAATTCAACCTACCCTGGGTCTTGGGATGATCATCAATCCTACCGACTGGTTTCAGAATGAGGAACTGCAGGTCAAGGACGTTCAACCACTGGACCGGAATGAGTTTGTCTCTGATGTAAGCGGGCTTGTCGAGGAATCACCGCACCAGGCTCTTATGGTGATCGTCCACGGATACAGAAACACGTTTCCAACCTCACTGCGCATGGCAGCTTTCCTTGGCCATATTCTTGACATTAACGCCCCGGTAATGGTCTTCGACTGGCCGGGCGATCAGGGTTCAGGATTACGAGGCTACAGGCGTGCGCAGCAAATTGCCCACGATTCAGGGGCCCAGCTAGCCGAGACACTGGAGATGATCATCAGCGATATCAAGCCGGACAAGTTGTGGCTGATAGCCAACAGCATGGGTGGGCAGGTAGTGGTCGATGCGTTCAGTCTTCTCTATCAGAACGAAAACCTGGCAGACCTGGATACCGAATTTGAAGATGTTGTCCTGACTGCACCTGATGTTGACAAAAATGATTTTAACGAACAATTCAAGCGGCAAATCACCTCCCTGACAAAGAACTTGACGGTGTATGTCTCTTCAAACGATCGCGCTCTGATGGCAAGCCGGATCGTCAACCGGGGAAGACGCCTGGGCAAAAGTACACCGGATATCCTGAACCCGGATCAGTATGAAGAGGCTGTCAGCGTGGCAAAATTAATTGAACCTGACAGCAGGCTTATAACCCTGGTTGATGTTACACCGGTGAACCGCACCCGTAATTTTCATAATTTCAGCCTGGAAACGCCGGAGTTTTTTGACGATCTCTATTTGAGACTGATAAATGACTCGACACCTTATAATCGACTGATCTATCCTGTCAGTGCTCAGGATAGTTCAATTTACTGGGTCCTGACCAGTAGTCGTTAATTGGTAAGTTCATGAAATCCTTACTTTTCGTTTTTTATACAGGACGTCCCTGCGTAAACACCCTTCTCTTCATTGTGCTGTTTGCTTTGGTCTCCCAGGGCTGTGGTGGTCCTCCTCTTGAGCCATGGCATACTGAAAAACTCACTGCTGATTTCAGAGCTGACATGGCCGATGAAGTCCGGACATTTGACAGCTATAGAAAGCTGGAAAACAGGTTGTTCGGTCAGTTGGAAAAAAAGGTATATGCCAATATTGACACAGGACCTGAATTCACTCTTGTCCGGTACAGTTCCGGCAGTATTGCTGATCCGCTCAAATACAATCCAAACTGGAACCGCAGCTTTGAATTGGCAACTGACAGGCCGGTCGGCGGTGTCCTGCTTCTGCACGGCATGTCAGATTCACCCTACAGTCTCCGGGCTCTCGGCCAGGCACTCAATAAAAATAACTACTGGGTAATCGGACTGCGTCTTCCCGGCCATGGTACAGCACCTTCCGGGCTGAAATATATCAACGTGCGTGACATGGCTGCCGCCGTGGAATTGGGAATGGAGCACCTTGCTGCAACAGTCGGGAATAAACCGATCCACATTGTCGGTTATTCAACAGGTGCATCCCTGGCTCTCAACTACACGTTCAATGTTATCGGCAGGAGAGATGGGCCCGAACCGGCCAGTCTGGTACTTGTTTCACCAGCAATTGGGGTACATTCTGCTGCAGCTTTTGCCCGCTTCAAGAACAGGTTATCCATAATTCCCGGCCTTGGAGGGTTTGCATGGCTGGATGTCATGCCGGAATTCGACCCGTACAAGTACAACTCTTTTGCCACGAAGGCCGGAGATGTTGTTTATCGGTTGACGCAGACCGTTTCGAGGCTGCTCGCCTCCATGGATCGATCTGTCCTGAAGAATGATCTGCCACCTATCATGGTTTTCAAGTCAACAGTTGATGCGACCGTCTCAACAGATGCCGTGGTTGACAGGTTGCTTGATCCTCTGGCTTCTGAATTAAACGAGCTCGTCCTGTTTGACATAAACCGTTTTGCAGCCAAATCAACCTTACTGGTATCTGATCCGGCACCACTGACGGAACGGCTTATGGCCGACAATAAGCTGCCGTTTACTCTTACCCTGATCACAAATGAGAACCCCGAGAGTTCAAAAGTTATAGCCCGGCATAAGGCCCCGTTTTCTTCAGAGATATCGGATACACGGCTGGACCTTGCCTGGCCCCTGGGTGTCATATCGCTGTCCCACGTCGCGTTGCCATTTCCCCCTGATGATCCACTTTACGGTGTGAATCCACCGGAAGATTTTACGAGAGTTTATCTGGGGCAGATGGCTATAAAGGGGGAGAGAGATCTGCTGAGATTTCCCGCCGACTGGCTGCTCCGTTTACGGCATAATCCTTTTTATGGGTATCTTGAGACACGGACGCTTGAATGGGTAGATTCCGCCACAACCGCAAAAATTTCCAAGTGATACGATATGTCTGATATAGAATATTTTACAATAGCCGGAACAATCCTGATTGTCGCTGAAGTTGCAGGGCTGCTGCTTACCTTTGATGTGGTTATGCGGCCCCGGTCATCCTCCCAGGGTACGGTTGCCTGGCTTGTCGCCCTGATTGCCATGCCAATCATCACCATTCCTCTTTACATCCTGTTTGGTCGCACACAATTCCATGGTTACGCGGAAGCTTTACGGGATAAGGAGTCCCAACTCGGTGAACATTGGACAGAATGGTACTCCCGGATGAACAACCTGGCGGCTGAGCCGCAGGAGAATCTGGATGTTATTGAAAAGGTAGTGCGGAGCCTGACCAAAATTCCTTTTACCAGTGGAAACAAGGTGGAGTTACTCCTTGATGGGGAGGCAACATACAGTTCGATGCTGGATGCCATTGCCCGGGCAGAATCATATATATATGTTCAATTTTATATTGTCCGTGATGATGCCAGTGGTCAAAGCCTGCGCGATGCACTTATTGAAAAAGCCCGGACCGGTGTGCGGGTGCATTTCCTGTACGATGAGATAGGCAGTATCAAACTGCCGGAATCGTTCTTTGACCCGATGCGAAAAGAATCCATGGAAGTATCCGGATTTAAAACAACACAGGGGAGGAGAAACCGTTTCCAGATCAATTTCCGTAATCACCGTAAACTTCTCGTCGTGGACGGTAAAACAGGTTTCATCGGAGGTCATAATCTGGGCGATGAATACCTGAAGTATCGGGATACCCATATGAGAATTGAAGGGCCGGCCGCCCAGCACATTCAGCTCACTTTTCTTAAGGACTGGTTCTGGGCCACCGGACAGATTCCCCAGAGTAATACATCAGCAGAGCTGACAGAAACAAATGATCAGGCCGTTGCCATCATCAACACAGGCCCGGCGGATACCAATAAAAACTGCAGTATACTTTTTACAACATTAGTTGATATGGCCCGGCAAAGACTGTGGATAACCAGTCCATACTTCGTGCCGGATGATATTATGGTACGTGCGCTTCAGGCGGCAGCTCTTCGAGGTGTGGACGTTCGTATCATACTTCCGGACAAGGCAGACCAGAGGTTTGTCGAACTGGCTTCTTTCACCTACTATGCCGATATGACGAACTGCGGTGTGCGGCTCTTTCGCTACCGGGACCGGTTCATGCACCAGAAGGTGATCCTGGTGGATGACTCGTTGGCTGGCATTGGCACTGTCAACCTCGACAACCGCTCAATTTATCTGAACTTTGAAGCGACAGGATTAGTTGCTGACGATGATTTTGTTTCTAATGTTGAAGCAATGCTGGTAGCTGATCTTGATCAGAGTGAGGAGGTGCATCCTGCCCGCTTTGATGGGAAGCCCCTCAGGTTTCGTGTTGCGGCAAGGGTTGCCCGCCTGGCTTCACCCTTGCTGTAAATTCCTTGTTTGCAATTCACCACCCAACCCCTCTTGAATTTTTCTTATTTATTTTAATTAAGCTCTATAATTGACAGGCAGCATGTTGAGCAGTTGCATGCAAGATTATGACGTGCAGGTTTATTTTTGTGATTACTTGTTACCGCATCACATTTCCTATATATTAAAATTGAGAGATCGTATTTTTTAGACTGAGGAACTTTGCATGTCCTGCATACTTACCTACCAGGATTTGGAACACAGGATGAATGAACTGGAGAGAACTCTAGTTGCCCAACAAAAGGAACTTGAACGATTACGACAGAACGATACCAGGCTGCAATTGCTTCAACAATCCCTACCCATGGTACTGTATATTGCCGAACCTTTTGACGATTATGGCGGTACGTGGGTAAGTGATCAGGTAGAAAAAATTTCCGGGTTCTCTGCTGTCCAATTTATGGCTGAGAAGGGTTTGTGGGCCGATCGGCTCCATCCTGAGGATAAGGAGAAGGCCCTTACGGTATATGGAGATATTCACAAAAGTGAATACATAGAGTTGGAATACCGCTGGCAGGTCGCAGATGGTAGTTATCGCTGGCTCAGGGATACTGCCACCCTTGTCAGGGATAAGCTGGACAAACCGGAGAAAGTGATCGGTACCTGGCTTGATATCACCGAACAAAAGCTGCTGGCGGAGGAAAGTGAAAAAAACAGAAAGAGATTTGATGACTTGGCTGATACCCTGCCGCAGATCATTTTTGAAACCGATGAGAAGGGACAGCTTACCTATGTAAACAGCCAGGCATATAATCTGACTAGTTACACAGAAGAGGATCTGGCAACGGGTGTCAATGTATTGGGTTTTGTTGTACCTGAGGATCGTGAGAGGGCCGCCCATAACATGCAGCGGGTGATGAATGGCGAAAAACTTCCCGCCGGCAATGAATATACCATCGTAAAGAGAGACGGTTCGACTTTGCCGGTAATGATATACAGCAGCCAGAGGGTTGAAAGTGGTGCGCATGTAGGCTTCCAGGGCATAATTGTCGATATTAGTGAACGCAAGAAAATGGAAGACGAGCTGCGCAAAGCCCATAAGCTTGAATCCATAGGCATTCTTGCCGGCGGCATAGCCCACGACTTCAACAATATCCTGACAGCGGTTATCGGCAACATCTCCCTGGCACGAATCTATTCAAAGCCGGGTGAGAAGATATACAAAAAACTTGAAGAAGCAGAGCGTGCAACACTCAGGGCCAAGGACCTGACCCAGCAGCTTTTGACATTTTCCAAAGGGGGGGAACCGATAAAACGGTCAGTCGATCTTCCAAAACTGCTGAGGGAGACAAGCAATTTTGTGCTGCGCGGCTCAAATGTCAAATGTATGTGTAATCCCGCCGATGAACTTTGGGCAGTTGAAGTGGATGAAGGACAGTTGAGCCAGGTTATCCACAATCTGGTGATCAACGGTGACCAGGCCATGCCGGAGGGAGGGGAGATTACAATTACTGCCCGGAACAGGGATGTTTCACCTGAGGACAATCTGTCTTTACAGGAGGGAAGCTATGTTGAAGTGGCGATTGTGGACCAGGGTACAGGTATTAAGGAAGAACATCTTAACCGGATTTTTGACCCTTACTTTTCCACCAAGCAGAAAGGCCATGGATTAGGACTGGCGACAGCCTATTCAGTTATGAAGAATCATGACGGTTTGTTGACCGTTAATTCTACGCTTGGTCGTGGATCCACATTTACCATTTACATACCGGCGACACGGAAAAGTACCGTAAAAGATACGGTTGAACGCGAGGTCCTGCACCAGGGGAGCGGCAGGGTACTGCTGATGGACGATGAAGAGGATGTCAGGTATGTTGCATCCGAGATGCTGGCCCATATAGGTTACGAGGTGACACCTGCTGCCGACGGTCAGGAGGCAATGGAACTGTACAAAATAGCCATGCAGGCCGGCAAAACCTATGATGTTGTGATCATGGACCTGACCATTCCGGGAGGAATTGGCGGGCGGGAAACCATAAAGAAACTCCAGACAATCGATCCGATGGTTAAGGCAATTGTGTCAAGCGGATATGCCAATGATCCGATTATGGCAAACTACAAAGAATATGGTTTTATCGGTGTAGTGCCGAAACCCTATAAAATTGAACAGTTAAGTGATGTTCTGGGCAAAGCGGTCAGGTGAAACCGGGATAAGTATCTGAGCTGTTTTACATATCCGGTACCCAATGCCTTTTCCTCTTGATTTGCTTAGCCTGCCTGGCTAGCGTCTAATCTGAACCCTCCTGTTTCCGTTCTTCTGCAAACAGATGCACATCCCTTTGCGGGAACGGGATGGTGATGCCTTCATTTTCAAACGTTTTGTAAAGAGCTTTGAGCAGGTTGTGGGTCTGGAGACCTTTTTCGCGGGGATCACGTACCCATACCAGGAGCTGGAAGTTCACAGATGAATCACCAAAGGAACGCACTCTTGCCCTGGGTTCCGGTGATTTGGCCAGCATCTCGTTTTCTTCGGCAACCTTCAGAAGAATTTTCTCCACTTTTCGCAGATCGCAGCCATAGGAAACACCGACATCAACCCTTATTCGGAAGCGGGGTATCGGGGCACTTTCATTAATAATTTTTGAGGTGGACATTATTGAATTGGGAATGGAGATCATGACATCATCACGGGTTTTGATCTTAGTTGACCGGATCCCCATTTCGGTCACCTCTCCTCTTTCTCCGCTTTCCAGAATAATATAGTCGCCGACCTTGTAGGCTCGGTCGGCAAAAAGGGATATGCCGCCGATAAAGTTTGCCATGGTATCTTTCGCCGCGAGGGCGATGGCAATACCTGCAATACCCGCTGAAGCAAAGAGAGGGGTGAGGTCAACGTTCCAGATAAGAAGCGCCCACGCGATACCTGCGAAAATGATGAGAACCTGGAGAATGTTTTTTGCCAGCAGAAAGAGATCGCTGTCGATACTTTTTTTCTGCAGATATTCGCTGATTTCAGTTTTGTTTATTTTGTGCACTTCCCGAATGATTACAACCCACCAGACGAAGAGGAGCAAGGTTTTAACAATGTTCGGTAGTACAGTATCAAAGGGCGGAGCTATGTCGGGGGGAATGATCAGGGCATGAAGTATGCCGAAGAGCAGGATGGTAAAGCAGATCGGTTTGTGCAGAGCACTGACGATTCGATCATCAGCCTTGATTTTTGTCTTGTGGACAATCCGCCTGACGAGTTTATCGACAAAAAGATCGGTAATCTTTGCCAGTACCGAGTAAAAAAGAATTAAGAGCAGGCGCTGGGCAAAATGATTTTCATCCAGGCCATCAAGCAGTTTGAGAGGCTCGCTCAGAATATCGCTGATAAAAACAAATGGATCCATTTTAACCCTGTAGACTCACGGTGTCTTTCGAGAGTGGTTACTTACCGTTGGACGATTCGTCCAGGGGTTTGGCCTCGTCGATAAGCATTATGGGAATATCATCCCGGATTTCATACTGCAGTTTACACTGTTCACAAAGTAATCCTGTACTGTCATGGTTCAGCTTGACAGGATTCTTGCACTGAGGGCATGCTAAAATATCAAGGAGTTCTTTTTTTATCATGGTTGGCTCCGGGGTGGAAATTATATATTTTAAACAGTCATAATTGCAGCATAACAATCTTATGGATTTACTGCAGGAGTATCCTGAATTATTTTCACTCAATTATCAATATCGTAAAGAATTATTTTTTTCCAGAAAAATTGAGGTGTTAAGCTGTCCGGTTATTTTTGGCACCTGAATATTCGCATCATTATTTACGATATGATTGCGTCAACGAGCTGAACGGTATACAATTACATAATGTAAATAGTTTTTTTTCAGCCGTAGTAAACTTCAGAGTGAAAATTATGAAAGCATACGCATTTTTCCAGTCTTATTTGGTTATTTTCGTAGCAGGTTTTATCTGCCTGGCGCAGAATCTTCATGCAGATGAACTGGATGCCAGTTTCGGCACCGACGGACGAGTCGCCACTTCTGTTGGAAATTATGGGGATCAGGCCTATGCCGTAACCCTGCAACCGGATGGGAGGATACTTGTTGCAGGATCCTCATCCAACGGCGCAGACCTCGACTTTGCCATAGTTCGGTATAACTCCGACGGTACCCTTGATCAAACATTCAACTTTGACGGCACGGTCACTACCCAGGTGGGGAACAATGATGACGAGATTGCAGCCATAGCAGTGCAGGATGACGGCTACATAGTTGCGGCCGGTTACAGTGTCAATAACGACAACCGTGATTTTGCCCTGGTGCGATATTCCCCTGATGGAGAACGCGATACTGGTTTTGGCCTGGATGGTATCGTCGTGACAGAGTACACCACTCAGGATGATGAAATAACTGC
This sequence comes from uncultured Desulfobulbaceae bacterium, assembly GCA_947259225.1. Taxonomy (GTDB): domain Bacteria; phylum Desulfobacterota; class Desulfobulbia; order Desulfobulbales; family Desulfobulbaceae; genus UBA10518. Next base: position 177,914 of record CAMYLK010000002.1, read on the forward strand.
GATGGCTGTTGATGACCTCGGCCGGATCGTTGTTGCCGGGTATTCGACGGGCACTGCAGGCAGGGTAGTCGTTGTTGGCCGTTATCTTGCCAATGGCGAACTGGATCCCACATTCGGTTTCGAAGGGGTGAGCCTGACCGGTGTCGGTGATGATGCCCTGGCACGAAGCATTGATTTTGATAAGGACGGTCGGATTGTTATTGCCGGTTCATATTTGAATGGCGGGCAGACGGAAGTAATGGTACTCCGCTTCACCGCCCTGGGTGAACTGGACACCGCTTTTGGTGAGGAGGGCCTTGCCCTTCCGGCATACACCCTGGCCCCTACTGAAGGTTTTGGCGTTAAGGTTCATGAAAGCGGCGCGATTCTGGTTGCCGGTTCGGTCGGCAATCCGGGCGAGCTTGATACCGCGCTATTGAATTTTACCGAAAATGGCATTCCTGATGAAAGGTTCGGTGACAACGGAATGCTGGTTGTCGAAGCCAGCCGTGAAGATGATATGGCCCTGGCCCTGGATGTCAAGGGCGACAGTGTTTATCTCAGCGGTTTTACGACTGAAAACGGTGTGCGTGAATTTCTTTTTATCACCCTGAAGGTGTCGTACGAATTACAGGCCACCGAAGAAGTCCCGGAGGTAGAAAGTGTACCGTTTAATCTTAATACGGGTAATACCACAACCAACCTGCAGATAAGTGAACGGCAGGTTGAAGAGTCTTACGAAGAGTACATGGCGGAAAGTGCTGGTGAAGGAATTGTACCCCTGCAGACAACGGTCAAGTCGACCCCTTTTGGATTTTTCTCTGACGATACCGGTTACGCGGTAGCAGCGCAGCCTGATGGCAAGGCAGTTGTAGCAGGCGTCAGCGAGGAGAATGGCGTTCTCAGTTTTGCCGTTGCCCGTTTTGAAGATGATACCGAAGAATTAGATGAGGGTGCGGCAACAGCTGTCGGTGCACCGTCCGCCAACTGGTGGCTGACGACAAGGGTCCCTTTTGAGGTAACCAGGACCACGGCGCTCACAGGCGGTGTCATTGCCGACACGGGGATTGATACTGTTAACATTGCAGGCACGGAGTTTGGTATTGTTCAAAGAGGAGTTGTCTTCAGCATTTATCCCGAACCGGAACTGGATTCGAGTGACGTTGGTGACGGCGGTGACGGCGGTGATGGCGGTGACGGAGGAGATGGCGGAGATGGCGGCGATGATGAAGCACCTGTTATATCCAATGGCCAGCCTGTTGGTGTTATTAATACGACTGATACCACTCTTTCAGTAAATACTGATGAAAATGCGACATGTCGATATTCGGAAACTGCTAACGTTGATTATAATTCAATGACATTGACTTTTGAGTCAACAGGCGGGACAACGCACCAAGAGCCATTAACTGGCCTATCTGATTTTGTATCCTACATTTATTATGTCAGGTGTCAGGACAATGATGGCAATACAAACAGTTTTGATTTCATAATACCTTTCAGTGTTAACACAATCATAATTTCAAACAGAACATCAAAATCCAAGTTAATAAACGGGATCGCTGGAACAGTTGGTAGTTTAATGGTTTCCACTGCCCATGCTCAGGTTGTTACTGATGATAACTCTACTGACACGACTGGGGACTCAAATATTACAAGGAGTGTCTTTGATACTACATCCGATTTTGTAGAAAAAGGCCAGACTGACAACGGTTCCGGGACGGGAAGCTATACTTCGGTTCTGGAGAATCTGAAGCCCGGTACGAAATTTTATGTTCGAGCGTATGCGGTGTCCAGCGGAGGGAAAGTATATTACGGCGACCAGTTTATTTTTGAAACTGCGGACTCCTGTTTTATTGCGACTGCGGCATTCGGCTCTTTTCTCCACTCAAGCGTGCAAATACTGCGGGATGTCCGGGACAGATTCCTTGTCACGAATGTCCCGGGACGACTGTTTGTTAATGTATATTATAAATACTCTCCACCGATCGCTGACATCATTGCAGGCAGTCCCCTGCTGCGGCTGATCGTAAGAGTGCTCCTTATGCCTGTGGTCGTTGTCGGCTGGCTGCTCCTGAATATAGGAGTTGCGGGCATGATGCTTCTCGCAGTTATTATTCCGGCGGTCTCATGTTTGCTGTACCGGAGGACATGGCAAAGGGCATGAGCTAACCCAGTAATTTATTATCCTGATAATGATGAATAGACAGAAAATGTGCGAACAGCTGCGCAAGCTGCCAAGGAATACCCATGGTTTCACCCTGATAGAGATCATGGTTGTTATGGTTATTCTCGGGATCCTGGCCGGTCTTATTGTGCCGAGAATTATGGATCGCCCGGAGGAAGCTCGAAGAACCAAGGCTACGATTCAGATTCAGGCCATTGAACAGGCATTGAAACTCTATAAGCTTGATAATGGCCAATACCCTACAACAGAGCAGGGGCTGACGGCTCTTGTGGAAGCACCTTCAGTGGGCCGGCTGGCCAAGAAATGGCGTGAGGGGGGATATCTGGATAAAGGCAAGGTGCCGCTGGATCCGTGGGGTAATGATTTCGTTTACATTGCACCCGGGCTCCATGGCGACTTTGATCTGATGTCCTACGGTCCTGACGCGGAACCAGGCGGGGAAGGTTCTGATGCCGATATCAACAACTGGGAAGTGGAGTGAGCATTGGCCTGAAGTGCTTAACGGGTCTGTAAAACATAAGGAACCTTTTACTTCCGAAGGGTTTACCCTCCTTGAGCTTATGGTTGTCATGGTGCTCATTTCCCTCATGACCGTGTTTGCCGTACCGGCTCTGCGCAGCACTCTTTTTTCCGATCAACTCAAATCCTCAACAAGGAAAATCCTGGGACTTGTCTCGGAAGCCAGCCAGGAGGCGGTCAAGCGGCAATCCGAGTATTCTCTTCATTTTGACCTTGATCAGAACAGCATTTCTTCGAATACAGGCCAGAAAGAGGAAACAGATGAACGCCGGCAAGAAGGGAATGAATCATCTCTGCCCGGTGGAGTCAGGGTGGTCGATGTTGTTTCCGCTCATGGAGGCAAGCAATCGGAGGGGGAGGCGGTCATTCGTTTCAGCAGGAAGGGGTATGTGGATAAAACACTTATACACCTGCGTGACGATGATGGTCGTGATATGACAATAATGCTTTCGCCATTTCTTGGCGTGACCAGGGTTTTTGATTCATATGTAGAATTGGAAGACGACAAGGTCAGTTACTGAGCAGGCCCTGGCAGGCAAAAAGGTTTCTCCTGGCAGACATACAAGATACATTAAGTGATGCCCAAAGTTGAAGACCTGCTTTTTCTGGTGTATACAGATATTTTATTAACAAACCGGTTGTCAAACCTCAGTAGGATAAGAGTATGAGAATATTGATACACATCTGTTGTTTACTCGTTGTTTTGGTAGGGCATAATGCTTTTGCCTCTTCATCAGTATCACCCAGCGAAGAGGTCCAGAAAAATTTCCAGCAGCTTATGGAGACAAACAGCTGTCCCAACTGCGACTTGAGCGGAGCTGTTTTAAACAGATTTGATCTGTCCGGAGCAAACCTCGAAGGGGCAAATCTGGCGGGAGCAAAGTTATATCTTGCTGACCTCACCGGAGTAAACCTGCAAAATGCCAACCTGCAGGGCACAGCTCTTGGAGGAGCTGACTTGACTGATTCTGATCTTCGAGGGGCTAATTTAACCGGAGCCATCATAGAGGGAGCATATCTTGTCGGGGCCAAGATGAATGGCAACATATTAACCCGAAGACCACATGTCGAAGATGGTGGCCCTGAGGCGGGAGAGCTTGTACATGTGGACGATGAGAATAACTCAAAGAACCTTCCGTTTACCAACAATGCATTTGTTGAAAGCCCTCAGGAGCCAGAGAAAAGAGTCGCAACTGAGCACGTGAATGAAAGGAAACAGGCTCCTGTTGTTACGGAACAGTCCAGCCAGCAAAAAGAAGCAGCCGCTACAGTAAGCCGTTCTCAGCAGGATGTGAGAAACGAGACGCAGGAGTCTCTGCCGAAAGGGTCTAAAAAATTGGCGATGATTGCCGATGCAGTTGTGCCGGAGGTTGCTGTTGAGGAAAAACCCGGTGTTGAAATAAACAACAACACGGTTGATATGGGTGTTGAAAAAGAAGATATTGCTGACCAGCAGGAGATGGAGCCTGTGGAAGTGCCTCGCCCTGAGGAAATGGCTCAAGTGGTAGAAGAGAAAGACGAAGAGGTCCAAGGGACTGTTGCCGAAGAAAAAGTTGAGGTCATACAGAAAAAGGCCCCATCCAAAGATATGGATAAGCAGTTACCTGTGGAAACCATACCAGATACAGAGATCATGGAGGTTGCTGTCGCCGAGGACAAAGTGGAGGTTATGCAGGAAGAGGCACCAGGTGAAGGTATGATTGAGAAAGTGATTGATCAGGATACCGAACAGATTGTTGTGCTGGATGAAAATACGGTTGTCGCGGAAGTAGCAACTGTTGAAGAGACTGTCACTGAACCTGTAGTGGTTGCCGCGGCGCAGGATATTTCTCCCGAGCAGCCTGTCCGGGAAGAAAGTCTCCCTGACATGGAAAAACCTGATACGGGTTTAGCTGAAACTGAAAGCAAGGGATCTGTTCAGGAAGAAATAATCCAACCGGAACAGGTAGAGCAAATCGCTACCGAGCAAATTTTACCGAGTAAACCTTCTGCGCCTGAATCGGAGGAAAATGCTGATGATGATCCAGCCACCGTCCCTGTAGATGAACGGAAAGAACTGCTCGTAGAAAAACTGCTCGATGATAACCGCTGTGTTGAATGCGATTTGTCAGGGGTTGACCTGTCGGGTAAAAATCTTGATGAGGCTGACCTGGAACGGGCAAACCTGCAGGGAGCAGATCTCAGCGATGCGGACTTAAGCGAGGCCAACCTGAAAGGAGCTGATATGCGGGGCGCCAATTTACGGGACGCGGACCTGCGTGAGGCCGATCTTTACCGGGCCAACCTGAGCAGTGCGGATTTGACCGGGGCCAGGTTTGAAGAAGCCCTGATTGACATGATATCTATTTCTGATGCCATCGGGGCTAATTTAGAAGGCGCATTATCAGAAGAATAGAGTTCATTGCAGGACGCAATCGCTACAAATTTTCTTGACAGAAGAGTGTTTTTCAGATATACGACAAAGTTTTAATATAAACGAAACAACGATGGAGTTGTTTGATATGAGGAGTTTTATTCATGGCCAATCATAAATCCGCACTCAAGAGAGATCGCCAGTCAAAAGTGCGCCGCATGCGTAACCGCGTGAACAAAAGTAAAATGAAAGGTGCTGTCAGCAAGGTCGAAGAGGCTCTTGTTGCCGGTTCTGAAGAGCAGGCCCAGGAGGCCTTGCAGAAAGCTGTAGCGGTTATCCAGAAAACAGCTTCAAAAGGTTCGATCCACAAAAAAACAGCATCCCGTAAAGTTTCCAGGCTTAACAGAAGAGTTAATCGGATGGAGCCTCTCGCCTGATCAGGTGTTGTTTCTTTAGTTGGTTTGAATACACAATCTGCAAGGGCTATGGAAGACCGCCTTCTTCCATAGCCCTTTTTTTATTTTCTCAAGCTGAATCTATTCACATTTGATTTAACGGACTCATATCCAGAGATTATGAACTTTCCTGACCAGGAATCTTTTCTGCAAATGACCGGACAGGCAGGGCTTGTTCCTGTCCACCGGACTATTATTGCCGATCTTGATACACCGCTGACGATCTATGCTAAAATAGCCGGGGATAACCGCCATGCTTTTCTGTTTGAAAGTATGGAAGGAGGGGAAAAATGGGGACGTTATTCATTTATCGGCCTTGATCCTCTGGTTACCTTTGCGAGTTACGGTGATACTGTTGAGACCTGTAACTCAGCCTTAAAAGCTGCCCCGGAAAGAATATCTCAGGTTAATCCCCTGGAAGAGCTGCGAACCTTGCTTGCGTCTTTCAATGCGAGTACAGCTCCAGGGCTGCCAAGGTTTTATGGAGGAGCTGTCGGATTCCTGGGATACGATATGGTCAGGTTTATTGAAGATATCCCGGATTCCAATCCATCGATCGACATTCCTGACAGTTCGTTCATGGTTCCCAGGTTGGTACTGATCCATGATTCTGTTCAGCAGGAACTGACCATTGTGTGCAATGTGGTGGTCGAGGAGGGGAGTGATCCCGCACAGCTTTATGCTGACGCTGTGCAACGCATCGATGAAGTCGTACAGAAACTCAACAAACCATTACCGGCAGAACGGGGTTCGCGTCCCCCTGCCGGGATGAAGCATGAATTCACTTCCAACCTGGAAGAATCCATATTTGAAGACATGGTTGAGCGGGCCAAGGAGTATATCCTTGCCGGTGATATTATTCAGGTTGTCCTTTCCCAGCGCTTCCACACCCGGTCACAGCTTGACCCCTTTTTGCTATACCGTTCACTGCGTCACATCAATCCAAGCCCGTACCTGTTTTTTCTGCGTATGGATGATATTGTCCTTATCGGCTCATCACCGGAAATTCTGGTCAGACTGGAGAACCAGGATATCGAGTTGCGGCCCATAGCCGGGACGCGCAAGCGAGGAGCCACTAAAGGAGAAGACAAAGCGCTGGAAGAAGAGCTGCTGGCCGACCCGAAGGAAAGGGCGGAACACCTGATGCTGGTTGATCTCGGCCGCAATGATGTCGGCCGGGTTGCAACGGGCGGGAGTGTTGTGGTAGACGACCTGCTGATAATTGAACGCTACAGCCATGTCATGCATATTGTATCCGGTGTGCACGGCAAGCTGGCTGACGGAAAAGACCAGTTTGATGTGTTGAATGCCTGCTTCCCTGCTGGTACAGTGAGCGGAGCCCCCAAAATAAGGGCAATGGAAATCATTGATGAGCTGGAACAGGAAAAGCGCGGACCGTATGCCGGAGCTGTGGGTTATTTTGGATTTTCCGGAAATATGGATTTCTGCATAACCATTCGTACTTTTGTCATGAAAGGAGAAGACCTGTGGGTGCAGGCAGGGGCTGGAATTGTAGCTGATTCTGTGCCGGAGAAAGAGTATGAGGAAACCATCAACAAAGCCAAGGGCCTGAGAAGGGCTGTTGAATTGGCAGAAAAGGGGTTTTAGGCCGTGATTGTCATTATCGACAACTATGATTCATTCACCTTTAATATTGTGCAGACGTTGGCCACATGTCCTCATCCAGAGGAGAGAAACTGGCAGCCTCCGGAGATCAGGGTGTTTCGGAATGATAAGATAGAGATAAGCGACATTGCCGCAATGAATCCGGACCGGCTGCTGATATCTCCGGGGCCCTGTACTCCAACGGAAGCAGGTATCTCCATCGAGGCCATTCGGTATTTCAGTACAAAAATCCCTGTTCTCGGGGTATGCCTCGGGCATCAATCCATTGGCGAGGCTTTTGGCGGAAAGGTTGTTCGGGCCGGCCGGGTAATGCATGGCAAGACCAGCCCGGTCAGCCATGACAATAAGGGCGTTTTTACCGGACTGGATAATCCCTTTGACGGTATGCGTTATCATTCACTGGTGGTTGAAGCCGAATCCCTGCCTGATTGTTTTGACACGACAGCATTTACCGACCAGGGAGAACTGATGGGTATACGCCACAAGGAGTTACCGGTGGAAGGCGTCCAGTTTCATCCCGAATCAATCATGACGGAAGTGGGAATGACCCTGTTACATAATTTTCTCAGGCCAGATTACCCTGACTTTTTACGATAATATCCGAATACAGAGGTACCGAATGATTAGAGAGGCAATCGGAAAAATAGTCACTGGCGTTGATCTTGATGAACGGCAGATGGTCGAGGTCATGCAGGAGATCATGACCGGGGAGGCAACAGACGCCCAGATCAGCTGTTTTATAACCGCACTGAGGATGAAAGGGGAAACCATTGATGAGATTGTAGGAGCTGTGCGGGTCATGAGGGAAAAGGCAACCTTTGTTGATACCGGTGTTGACACAGCCTCCGGAGAGATCCTCATGGATATTGTGGGAACAGGAGGGGACGGTTCAGGTACCTTTAATGTTTCCACCACCACTTCTTTTGTTGTCGCCGGTGCAGGAATTCCCGTGGCCAAACACGGCAACAGGGCAATCTCCTCAAAATGCGGCAGCGCGGATGTGCTTGAGGCCCTGGGAGTTGATCTTGCCATGTCACCTGAAAAAGTTGGCGAGTGCGTGAAACAGGTGGGCATAGGTTTTTTGTTTGCTCCCATGATGCATGGCGCGATGAAATATGCTATCGGTCCCCGCAGGGAGATCGGTATCAGGACCATATTCAATATCCTCGGCCCCATGACGAATCCGGCCGGAGCCAATGTACAGCTGACCGGGGTCTTTGCAAAAGACCTGACTGAAATAATTGCCAGGGTACTTGACCGACTGGGTATGAAGAGAACACTGGTCGTGTGGGGAGAAGGCAACATGGATGAAATGACCGTCACCGGTACCTCCCATGTGGCCGATGCCGGTAACGGTGAGGTTAAAACATATACGGTTGAGCCCGAAGACGTGGGGCTCAAGAGGGCTTCGCTTAACGATATCCGTGGCGGAGAGAGCCCTGAAGAATCGGCGGCTATGGTGCGTGAAGTGCTTGGCGGAACAGAAGGGGCCCGTTTTGATATGGTTCTGCTCAACGGTGGCGCAGCCCTGCTGGCCGCAGGAAAGGCCGATACCCTTGCTGCCGGTGTTGAACTCGCCCGTGAGATTATAAAATCCGGGGCAGCTCTTGAGAAGCTCGACAAACTGATAGCCTTTTGCAGACAGTAGGCAAGGAAGGTAATTGTTGATGATTCTTGATACTATTGTTGCCCGAAAGCGTGAGGAAGTTGCCCGGCTGAAGCAGGAGGGAATACAAGGGCCAGACAAAGATGTCGACCCGCCTCGCGGTTTTTTGCAGGCCCTCACCGACTTTTCCGGGGTAGCAATCATTGCCGAAGCTAAAAAGGCTTCTCCCTCAAAAGGGGTTATCCAGCCGGATTTCGATCCCGTTTCGATTGCCAAACGCTATAAGGCAGGCGGCGCGCATGCCATGTCAGTATTGACTGACGTGGACTTTTTTCAAGGATCGATTGCCTATATCCCGCTCGTTCGTGATGCTGTTGAACTCCCCGTGTTACGTAAGGATTTCATAATTGACTCTCTGCAGATAAAAGAAGCGATGCTGTATGGTGCAGATGCCATCTTGCTAATAGCGGCAATTCTCGATACACTACAGATGAAGGATTTTCGGCAGATGGCGGAGGGCATGGGAATGGATGTCCTGGTCGAAGTGCATGATGAAATGGAATTGGAATCAGCCCTGGCCGCAGAAAGCAGGCTCATCGGAGTCAATAACCGAAACCTGAATGATTTTACCGTGGACCTTGACACAACGTTCCGTTTGAAGCGCCTGGTACCGGAAGAGATACCGGTTGTAAGTGAGTCGGGCATCTCTAAGCGTGAAGATATGATCAGGCTGCTCGAGGCTGGTGTTAAAGCAGCATTGATTGGTGAAAGCCTCATGCGCAGTGAAAGCCAAAGTGATACCTTAAAGGAGTTCATGACAGCATAACACTTGTTGTTGATTATGAATCGTTTACGTACACGAATTAAAGTCTGCGGCATAACCAGGTCGCAGGATGCGTTATTTGCCGCAGATGCAGGGGCGGATGCACTGGGTTTTATTTTCTACCCTCAAAGTCCCCGCTATATAGATCCCGAAGAAGCCCGTATCATTATCGACCAGCTTCCACCATTCATTGATATTGTCGGTGTATTCGTCGACAAGAAGAGGGTGGAGGTTGAGGAGATTATCCAGTACTGCCGCCTGAATTATGCGCAGCTGCATGGAGAAGAGTCTCCAAAGTATACAGAGCGTCTTGTCCGGCACAGTACACCCTGTGAGGTTATCAAGGCATTCAGGGTGGGTAGTGATACCCTCCCGGAAGATTTTAAGCAGTATGTCCCCCACGTAAAAGCATTCCTGCTTGACACCTATGAAAAGGACATTGTCGGCGGCACTGGTAAAAGTTTTGACTGGTCGATAATTAAGAGATTAGACCTTGTACGGCCATTTATACTTGCAGGAGGACTCAATCCGGAAAATGTGACAGCAGCCCTCCGGACCGTAAAACCCTGTTGCGTTGATGTCAATTCTGGAATAGAGGCGTCCCCGGGTGTCAAGGACCACAAGCTGACCAGTGAGTTTTTCAGGTCTGTCCGGCAGGCTGATAAACCTGAGCCTTAACGGGCAATCACAAAGGAACCGGAATAGCCACTGCCAAGAATTCGCTGCTCAAGCTGCCTGGCTAATGTCAGGGACGTGCCGGCATAAACCTGTACCCGGTGATATGTCTGACCATTCGTGATATAAGGCTGGATGCTTACCTTCATTCCGTTATTATTGAGGAACCGGGCAAGGTCGGACGCATTGTTTTTGTTCAGGAAGGAGCCCACCTGTATGTAGAAATTCCCTTTGTTGAAATTCTGATATTTCAGTTTATTTCCGCCGCCATCCATACCTGTTGATTCGCCGAGTGCAATAACTTCAGTTCTTGCTGTACCTTTTCGAACCATGTCAATGTCATTTGCTGCTGTGTAGCTCAGGTCAATTATCCTGCCTCGTGAAAAAGGGCCCCGGTCATTGATGCGCACAACTGTTTCCCTCCCGTTTTCAAGGTTTCTGACCAGGAGCATGGTATTCATGGGGAGTGTTTTATGTGCAGCTGTCTTGGCATACATATTATACGTTTCACCATTGGCTGTTTTTCTTCCGTGAAATTTGTTTCCATACCATGATGCTATGCCGGATTCCCTGTATCCACGGGCTGAGTCAATCGGATAGTATTTTTTACCGTTGATTTTATACGGTCGTTGTGTTGCTGGAGTTTTTTTAGACGGGGTATACAGTAAAGTCTGGCTGGTAGAGCAGCCTCCAACAAAGGAGACAAGTGCGATACCAAGTAAAATTTTTATAGCTAACGAATAACTGCTCATGGCTGAGGCGGGTTTTTGGGAGTATTGCCATCCAGTTCAGCGAAACGGTCCAGGAAAAATAGTCCTGCAGGTCCGGTGGTATGAGGTGTATAGGGCATCATAGCCTGTCCGGTTCCGGTCTCATTATCAAAGATCACATTCTCATCCTCATCCTGATATGAAACCCGGAGATCAAGTATGGGTCGGAAAACCTTTATGATACCATCCGTATCACGTTGAACGCTGATTTCCTCCCAGCGGCGCTGGGTATATCCTTTATACCAGACACCAGGAAGTTTCTGCCCGTCAATCGAATCCTTCATGGCAGGGGGGAATTCATCCTCATCACTGTAGAGATTATGTTCAAGAAGATTCTCAACTTCCGAGCTGGACTGCACGGTGAGCCTTTCCCATGGAAAATAATCATCCGTATCGCTCCGTATCAGGTGGGTGGCCTGGTCACTGAAACTCCATTGCGCATGACAGACCTGACAATCAACTTCCTTGCCGTACTTTTCGTGGGCGGGATGCACTGCTTGGGGTACAGGGTGTTCCTTTCCAGTAACTTGAGCAGTCAGCACGAGCCTGTTGTTTTTTACGATAAGGTTTTCAGGGAGGGAGTTCGGATTATCTGCATCCCAAAGGTGACAGGTCGCGCATTGCAGGTTTTCCGACATCCCGTCGGACACAAGCTGGTGACTACTGTGGCAGTCCACACAGGCCAGGCCCCGCTGCTGGTGAATGTCCGGTACCAGTCGATGGTACTCCACTCCGTAGGGACGGAAATAATCTTCCTGGGTGGTGTACGGTGTCCGGTACTCCTCATTAAAATCATGTTCGAAGCGTCCAGAATAATCTGCGCCGACAAAGTTGCCGTAATGGCAGCTCTGGCATTGGTTATCGCCAGGTATGCGTATAAACTCATGACTGACAAGGCTTCCTTCAATAAATTTCAAGTGGCAGGAAGCGCAACCGGTTCCTCGCTGTGTAGAGGGATAACCATCTCCGGCTGTATAGACGTGACACCTAAGGCAACGCCTGCGCAGCATGTCATCCACAAGTTCCTGCCTGGTTGTTGGCAAAGCGGATTGCGGAATTTCAATCAGGTTGGACAGAGTCTCGACAGCCCCGAATTGTTTTCTGATCAGGTTGGTTTCATTTTGCAGGGTAAAATGAAGTGAATCGCGGCTTGCTCTTACCTGGTCAGGGTGACATTGGCCGCACATCTTTTCCATGGATGATGGATGAGCAGGTTGAGCAACTAGCTGGGTGTGGGCTCCAGTTCGATCTTTTGAGTCGGGATTGCCACTGTGACATTCGGTGCAGGAAAAATCATGAAATGAATCATGCTTAATATCGGAGTGACATGCACGGCAACCCTTTAATTGCAGTTGTGTTTCTTTCTGATTGGAATTTGCCTTTTCCTTCACTTGCTGCAGATCTACATCACGGCAGCCTGAAAGGAGAAGCAGGCAAAGGAAAAACAGAATCAGTTTAGGCCTCATCATCTTGACACTGTACCATAAAGTTGCTACATCAAGGAAGCCTATTTTGGGTGTCAATCATGAGAGAATACCAAGAAAAGCCGATGTAGCTCAGGTGGTAGAGCAACTGATTCGTAATCAGTAGGTCAGCGGTTCAAGTCCGCTCATCGGCTCCAGTAATATAGGGAAATTGAGAGGTTTATCGATCTTCCTGTGCGCCTTTCTTTTTCTTTGTGTAGCCACAGTGTAGCCACTATGGGCTAAACAATATCCTCCTTCCAATTGTCCGGCAAAGGCGATCTAATGTACATGTGTTATTGTTGTAGCTTGTGAGGAGATAACCAAAAGATTGCCATAGAGAAAGAAGGTTTAATTGGTCTGGTTGTTAACTGTTAAACCTTCCTGCTAGGATGAATATGCATATGTTGACTTTGAAAACTGATGGTTCTCACAGGTTAGATAAACTTGAGGAGTTTTGTAATTTGATTTAGGTTTGAGCTGGCAATCTTGAAAACAGATTTAGAGGTCAAAAAAATGGATGCTAGCGTAAATCAATGTAAAAGTTGCGGAATCGTTTTTGAAGATGTGGATCACGAAATTGATAAATGTACTAAGAAAAGACTATATTGCGAATTATGTTTGGCTCAAAAAAAACCTCGGTCAGAGACCGGGCAAAAAATTAAAAAAAAATACATCCAGGTCACTGCTATATCTGCTTTTATTATATTGATTATGTTTATTGTTATAAATTGGGAAAAAAGCAAAAATAACAATATTTTTGAATATTTAGTCGGGTTCGGTTTTAGCTATTTAATTATTTGGGGCTTTACGTCAATACTTTTACTGCCTGTTTTAATGCTAATGAAAAAGCCTTATAAAGCTCAAATCAAAAAGGAAAAAGAAAAGTATATAAAAGAAATAGAAGTTAAAAAGGAGTCCCGCAAAACTCTACAGGAGCAACAAGAAAGAGCAGGAATAGAAGAAACCGAGGGTTGACAATAGGTTGTCGCAGTTAATCACGAGTTGAGAGAAATGATACTTTGTAGTGGTGTGTGCCGGCGATCCAAATTAAACCACGATGGGTGGACGGTTGCGCCCGGAATAGGTTGGCAAAACCGGCTCCGTTTATCTTTATCAGAACCCCTCAAACACGACCTTGCCGGAGACTTCGGAAGCGGTGAAACGGATGTACCATGCATCGACCAGAATAATAATAGAAAATAATAAGGGACAGACTGCCACCCCCAGTTTAACAGGGGAAGTTCAAGTCCTTTTGCTATAATTCATCCATTGACACTGGCCCCGCACCGTTTAACATTTTATATAGAAGCTGTTGGTAAGTTATTTATACTTCTACATCTTGTATTATGGCTTTCTATTCTCCTCCAGAAACAACAGCTTTTCTGCCCTGACTGTTGTGGCTTACGGTCAGGGCACTTGTTCATTCTTCTGTTCGCTCCATAGAGTAATAAGGGACAGAAAATAAATAGGGGAAGACCACGTTTTATTTATGTGGGTAAGTGAAATAATAAGGGGCCGTCCTCTATTATTCATCGGTAATTTTACCCTGCTGAAATCATGGGCTACGTGATTTTTAACTGAGGCGCATTGTGTCTTCCTGATCAGCAGCAGGAAGCATCAACTGCTTGAAAAGAGGAGGGAAATCGTTATCTGCAGGGTGATCACGCAAGAAGGGTGTGGAAACGTTATGCAGGGGACGGGAGAACTTTCAGTGAAGGAATTTATAGGCAAACTATCAGAGCAGGGACAGGACTATCGGTTGAGGTCAGGTCACATGCTTGTTATTTCAAAAGGGAAATCCCTGGGAAATTCACGCAGTATAATTTCAGGCTGTTCAGCTTTATCTATCAACGTTGTCTGTAACAACATATAATTTGCAAACGTCATTCCTGTGAACCTCAGGCCAACTCCCGAATCATTACTCCAAATAACCTCGGCCAAGGCCCGCACACAATTATTCCCGGATTTCTCTTTATGAAACAGCCGGATAAAGCAATTCGAGAACTGTCTTTTGCAGATTTTTCCCAGGACATACATTCCGGTTAAGCTCAGATCTTTTACTTCGCAACAATCATAACTTTGACGGTTAAATTCCAAATCCACCAAACCGTCAAAGTTAACACGATGAAACATTCTCCGGTCTTCAAAATTCATGTTCATAATAATAGTAAAGTTAATGTTAACAAGTAGACTCAAGTTATTTCATGCAAGAATTATGTCAAAATTACGTTCGACCCTCTTTTTTTGTTTATTTGTGTAAAAACAATATAATGAACGAGAAATCTTCATGTGGACTGACCCGCGTAGAAGGTAGTTAAAACAACATCGTATTACGATATTGAAACCTGACGGTCGGGGACATTATGCGGTCAACTGGGGTGCTGGTCTATACGCTATTGATCCGCTCGGTATCGAGGAGTGGAACACTACGTTGGATGAGTTCGTTATCCAGCCCGACGTCGATCCGATGGAGACGATTTTAATTCTCGACACGCAAGGCACTCCAACACACCCTGCCGCACTCAAAACCGTCAGAGCAGCGAACGGTGGCTCGCTGTGGCGGATGGAGTTTCCGGCCGACGAAACCGGCCTGGATCAGTATATCGATTCGGGAGTCATCTTCAGCGCTACAGGTGACACAGCTTACGTAATGACGGCAATCGCTGGTGGCGACACTGGTGCGAGTCGCACCTACCTCAATGCAGTGGACACGGATCCCTCGATTCCGAGTGCTTCCACAGTTCTGCGCTCCAGTGGAATCACACTCGACGCCAGGTCCAGGAGAGATTCCGTTCGCTTCCTCGGCAAGGTCACTGTGTCGGACCAAAATCGCGGCCTAATCTCCAGGGCGACTGTCAAAGCAAGATGGACAATGCCTGACGGCTCAACCATCGACCAGATTGCAAAGACCAGCAGTTCTGGGCTTTCAAGATTCAGCCTGTCCGGTCCAGGGGGGCTGTATAAACTGACGGTTACCGAAATAATAAAGAACGGTTACGTTTTCGATGCTCAACACAGCATCCTCGAAGCAGCTAAAGCATGGTATTGATAAGAAGTCAGGATCTATAACTATAAATCTGAGAAGCAATGGCTCTGGAAAAAAAGGGATCAAGCATGTTAGGCTTGATCCCTTTTTTCACTGAATTCAAGGAAAATGAGACAGTGAGGTATGTTATCTCATCAATTACCGGATTCGAAAGAAACTCGAACTGGCAACTGTTCCACCTTCGGTTGTTACCTTTATTTTGCTGAAAAAACTACCATCTTGCGGAACGATTGCCATGATTCTGTTATCTGACTCTATACTGAATTGGGCTGCGCCGTTACCAAAAGTTACACTTGTAGCACCCTGAAGAAAAGCGCCATTAATTGTAACCTCCGTACCAGGAGCGCCTTTGGTAGGAGTAAAGCTCGAGATTTCAGGTGCGGGGATCACCACAAAATCTTCCGCACTGATAGCAGTCCCTGTGATATTAGTCACTGCTATAGGGCCGCTGGTGGCGTTAGCTGGCACCGACACCAAGAGGGAGTTTTCTGAAGTTGACAGAATGGCTGCAGCCGTGTCGTTGAAAGTTACAGAGGTGGTGCCTGTGAAATTGTTTCCATTTATAGTCACCTCAGTATTGGGGGGTGCTGAGGCCGGTGTGAATGAGAAGATTTCCGGCGCAGGTAGATCATTTGTTGTTGGTGAATCGAAGAAATCCAAAACCTTTTGGTTAAAGTTATTCATGAAGGTGTGTTCGGCGTAGGCGATATTGAGTAGGTCAGATATTTCATGAAAGAATCTTTGGTACTCAAAGGGGATAAAATTTTGCCAGTTAGAGTCGAGAGGGTTTTCAATCAAGTAGCCGTTTGAATCAAGGAATTCGTAGCTTTGCAATGTTGACCAAATGATCTCAGAGTCTGCCTGGGTAAGCTCTTCAATACCCCAAAATTGATGTGGGTGGACAGGTGAGGGCTTTAAAATCCAGAGCTGGGTAGGGGTCCCAAGGGTAAGCAGGGAATTATAATTTTCATATGCGTTGTCGTTTGCAAAAGCTTCTCCAATCACAGTATCGTTTTCCGCTAACAGAAAAATTGTAGGGCCGCTGCTGGATTCGTCAACAGAAGAACGGAATGCAGAAATATAAAGGGCAGAAGCCTCGACCGGGAAATTCAGTTGATCCTGGGCGTCCTGGGTAAACAAGGAGGTGAAAAATCCACCGCCAGATACACCGAGCAGGTAGACCGGATCGTCGGTTGTCATCTTGCCTTGCAGAATAAGGTCATTTCTAAGTGCCGCAACCCGTTGCATGTCGATATTCTCACTAGGCGGGGTGGTATAATCCCATAACTTGGCTGAACGGTCAAAACTGTCCAAAGCTATTATTGCATAGCCTCGTAATAAAGCGGAACTGCTGAAAGATATTTTTTTGACATTGTTAAAAAAATTACTCGCGGATCCCCCCATACCATGAAATATAAATATTACCCCTTTGTGATTAGCGGGAAAATGAGAGATCATTCTTGGTGATGCCCAGCGTGGTGCATCCTTATACTGTGCTGAGACGGTGACGCTCCCCGTAGGCATGGTGAGAGAGGTATCAGCTGAATAAGGATCGTCCAGTATGTGAGAGTCTCCTGTCCACCGATCGAAAATTCTTAGCGGAGCATTTGGGTCTAAGGGTTCGATGTTGGCCCGGTTTGGGTCCCCGTCATCATAAGGATGGGCATAAATATGCACCGAACTGTTTTCAGGATAGAAACCGCTACCGCTCCCATTTTGAACCGATAGGGAGTAAGTGGCTGCGCTAACTGTTGAATGGCAAAGAAAGATTATAATAATGGCGAATAAAGCTGGCATCAAAAAGCTGTGTGTCTTGGTATCCATTTTTTTTCTCTTCTGTATCCCCGAAACATCCAATGAAAAAAATTCCTGGGACCTGGTAGTAATCTAAATAGTTAGATTTTTTCTTGATGGGAAATCTGTCGAATTGATATGGGTATTTCCCTGTTATTTGCCCTTTGCCCATTCAAAAGATTTGACACAACCCCAATACAGCAAAAGACATGCCAGATATGTAAATTTCAATAGGAAGTAATTGGTCCCACGAGGTAACCAGTTGATACTTTGAGTAAAGTATTTTGAGGGAGTCTGGAGAATCGATTGAGCTGATAAACATAAACGGAAACTTCGTTTACATGTAATAAAGTGGTTCTTATACTATAAGAAGCTGGTTTTTTTGAATAAAATTTTTTGAGAGGGTCTGGAAAATTGATTGAGACGGGAATCCACAACAGGAAATCTTGTTTACATGCGGTAATAACGTTTACACTTGTTCTGGCTCGATAGTAGCAAAGCCTTTAAATTTTGCTATAGTACGATTTTCAGACTTGCCCATGAACTTGATAAAGAAGGCCATCTTCAAGTTCTTTTGATAGTCGAACCGGTAACATCGTTTACACTGCATTGGAATGCGAACAGGTGTTTCGCCCGGTCCAAGGGTTATTTGCAACCTGAGCAACCATCTTAAAGCGGACCGTTTATTTACCGATGCTATTTTCGAGGAGAGGTAGGTGAAAATGATTTCAGCTTCAAATGTTTTATTTCAAGAACTTGTTTGAAGTTACTAACCAATCTGTAATACTTTGCTAACACAAACAAAATATTGAATGGTTATTTCTCTAAACTCCTGGATTAGTACTTTGGTACAATGGTAACATCTGCTCGTATATGTTAAATATTCTAGAAAGATAGATTGACAATTGCAAATTGGGATTGATATATATTCTCACTTCGGTTGAGCAGTAGTGCGAAATACAGTATAAGTTGGTGCGAAATACAGTGTAAGTTAGTGCGAAATACAGTGTAAAATATTGGCTGAAGGTCAATAACGGTGTAAAGTTAGTGACTAAAGGTCACAGGTCCTTAAAGATAGCCTGATTGCCTTGAATAAAGGGGGTCTGGTTTATTTATTTTTGTAGCTAGTTGTTTAACCACTGAAGCAGCAAAAGGTTTGAGGCAAATGATGGAACAAATAATGAATACCAAAAATGAGATGAAATAGTATGGAAAGATCTCGGATAATCGTCCTTACACTTCCTGGCTCTCCTCAGCCCTCTCTGGCTGTTGCAGCATGTCGTGCTGGTGCAGTTGGAGTTATTGATTGTGAATATATAGAAGAAGAACGTGATGCCCTTGAAGCTTTCGACAGTTTATATCACCTCACAGACAGGCCGTTTGGTATAAGGCTGCCTGGTGACGACATTCAATTTATTGATTCTATTCTTGATAAAAAATATCAATCCCTCACACATGCCATTTTGGCGTTTCCAGTTTGCAAGAACCTTGAGGAAGTTGTTGAAAAATTACAACGTCAATCAATTCAAGTCTACCAGGAGTGTTTCGATCTAGATGATGTCCGTTCAGCCGAACGGGCAGGCATAGACGGTATCGTTGCCAAGGGCAATGAAGCGGGCGGCCTGGTCAGCCATGAGTCCTCTTTTATTCTGCTGCAGCGATTTCTATCCGAAACAACTCTCCCCGTTTATGTACAGGGAGGAATTGGTCTGCATTCAGCAGCAGCATGTATCGCCTCTGGAGCTGCAGGTGTTGTTATCGACAGCCAATGTGCGTTGACCACGGAATCACCTATACCCGGTGAATTAAAAAAGAAGATTGCTTCATTTGACGGTACGGAGACCGTCTGTTTGGAAACACCGAACAATCTCATCTGTAGGATTTCCAGCCGTTTGAATATGCCCATTGTGAAAAGGCTGACAGAGAAAATTCAAAAATACCAGGCAGCCAATACAGATCAAAAAGAAGATATTCTCTTTCTGCGGGAATGCATTTCCGAGAATGTTGTAGCGGCCGCTAACGAGAATAAAATCTACCTGTTGGGTCAAGACATAGGGTTTGCAGGTTATCTCGGCAGGAAATACGTGACTGTGGGGGGTATCGTTCAGGCCATAACTGATTCCGTGAACGATTCAAAGCGGTTGGCGATTGCCGGAGAAATCCTGCAGGAAAATTCTTTGCTGGCAAAATCTCATAACACTCAATATCCCATTGTTCAGGGACCGATGGCCCGAATCAGTGACACTCCCGAGTTTGCCCTTAAGATTGCGGAAAGCGGAGCTTTACCGTTTCTTGCAGCAGCAATGATTCGAGGTCAAGAGCTGGAGAAAATGCTGTCAGCAACAAAACAGCTGCTGCAGGATAAGCCTTTCGGTGTTGGCCTGCTCGGCTTCATGCCCGATGAAGCCTACCGAAAACAACTCAAGGCCATGTTCAAGGTCAAACCGCAATTTGCCCTGATAGCAGGCGGCAGGCCTGAGCAGGCAGAGGTTCTTGAAGAAAAAGGTATAGCCACCTACCTTCACGTTCCCTCGCCAGGTCTGTTGAAAATATTTCTGAACAATGGGGCCAGGCGTTTTGTCTTTGAAGGACGTGAAGCAGGTGGTCATGTGGCTCCACTTTGCAGTTTTGTTCTCTGGGAGAGCATGAGCACTGTCCTGCTTGAATACCTGGAACAGAACAATCAGGCTGAGGACCTGCATGTGCTCTTTGCAGGCGGTATTCATGATTCTCTCTCATCAGCAGTAGTTGCAGTTCTTGCAGCCCCTCTGGCAAGGCTCGGCGTTAAGGTTGGTCTGCAGCTTGGCAGCATCTATCTGTTCACCAATGAAATTGTCGGGACCGGAGCCATTGAAGACAGGTATAGGAAGGAGGTGGTTGCCAGCAATAAAACCGTCCTTCTGGAAACCGGATTGGGCCATGCCAGCCGCTGTACCCCCTCACCCTTTACGGAAGAGTTTTTAAAGCAGAAGAAACAGCTGCAAATACAAGGCAAACCGGTTCAGGAAATTCGTGATCAACTTGAGAAAATCAACCTGGGCAGGCTGCGCATAGCGGCAAAAGGGATTGCAAAACAAAAATCTGATGCAGTCGAAGGAAAAAATGAACTTGTAGAACTCAATACTCAAGAGCAGCACCGTCAGGGACTGTACATGGTTGGTCAGCTTGGTTCATTGAGAGACAAGTCCTTGACTATTACTGAAGTACACATGGATATCTCAACAGGCGGCAGTAAACGGCTGAGGAAACTTGCAGGGAAAAGAAAACGGAAGACAAGAAAAAATCGCAGGTCCTTATCCGCCGATATCGCCATAATAGGTATGGAAGGTATCCTGCCTGGAGCGGAATCAATACAAAAGTATTGGAATAACATACTGAACAGTGTCAACGCCATCAGGGAAATACCTAAGGAAAGGTGGGACTGGCGACTCTATTATGATGCTGATCGTAGTGCGAAAGATAAAGTCTATTCCAAATGGGGTGGTTTTGTAGAGGATATGGTTTTTGACCCCACCCGTTATGGGATGCCCCCAAAGTCAATCGAGTCTGTCGACCCCATGCAGCTGATGGCTTTGGAAATAGCCTTCCGTACCCTGGCCGACGCAGGCTACCAGGACAGATATTTTGAACGTGATAAGGCTTCTGTAATAATTGGAGCCAGCGGCGGTGCAGGGGATGTAGGCATACAGTACGGCCTCCGTGCAGAGTTACCAAGATTCCAAGGTGGCCTCCCGAACTCGGTGGCCGAACGTTTACCCGAATGGACTGAAGACACCTTTGCAGGAATCCTGCTTAATGTCATTGCGGGGCGCATCGCCAACCGCCTCAATTTCGGTGGGGTAAACTATACAACGGATGCTGCCTGCGCGTCTTCATTGACCGCCGTCTATCAGGGAGTAAATGAGTTGATTGCCGGACGCAGCGATCTTGTCGTTGCCGGAGGAGTTGACACTGTCCAGGGACCTTTTGGGTATTTGTGCTTCAGTAAAACCCAGGCTCTATCACCACGAGGACGCTGCAACACCTTTGATACTTCAGCAGATGGCATTGTGATTTCCGAAGGCATTGCTATGATTTTACTCAAAAGACTGGCCGATGCGGAACGCGACGGCGATCGGATCTATGCAGTGATAAAGGGGATCGGTGCAAGCAGCGACGGTCGTGCAAAAGGACTGACCGCACCTCTGCCAGCCGGTCAAATGAGCGCCATGCGTCGTGCCTATGAACAGGCCGGTTTTGGCCCCGATACCGTTGAGTTATTCGAAGCACATGGCACCGGAACGGTGGCAGGTGATACAGCGGAACTGGAAAGTACCATCAGCATGCTCAAAGAGGCAGGGGCAAGGCCTCATAATTCAGTTGTGGGTTCTGTTAAGACAATGATCGGCCATACTAAAGCAACCGCAGGTGTGGCAGGCTTGATCAAGGCAGCACTTTCTCTCCACCACCAGGTACTGCCACCCCATTTTGGTGTCAAGCAACCGAACCAGGTATTACAGCAGCCGGATTGCCCTCTTTATCTTATTGACCAGCCAATGCCGTGGCTGGTTGAGACAGATAGGCCGCGTCGTGCTGCTTCCAGTGCTTTCGGCTTTGGAGGCACAAATTTTCATGCTGTGCTTGAAGAATATTCCGGCGAGTATCGTCCACAACTACGCTCGGCGGTAGCACAACAGTGGCCGGCTGAGCTACTGTTGTTTGGAGCTGACGGCCGATCCTCACTGATTGACCTGCTATCTCGTTTGCATGATCAACTGAAAATAACAAACGATATTGAGCTGCGGGATATTGCGTACAGCCTTGCAAAAGACTGGCGATATTGTGAAGAATCCATCGCTATCGTTGCCGAGGATTTTGATGACCTGCTTAAGAAGGTTTCAGGCGTTCTGGACTTTCTACAGGATAAAATTCAGGATTTGCCGGTCGGGATCTATCACGGCAACAGCTCTCAACCTGCAGGCGAGGTAGCCGTTCTCTTTTCCGGACAGGGATCTCAATATCCCGGCATGGCACAGGAGGTAGCTCTTCACTTTCCAGTCTTTGCACAAACCCTGGCTGAAGCGGATGATATCTTAAATGAGCGGTTTTTTTCAAGGTTTGGTGACGGTGTACGCTTGAGTCACTTTATTTTACCGCGAGGAGCATATGATTCCGATAAAAAGAGAGATGCGGCCAAGGCATTGACCTCTACGGATGTAGCCCAGCCGGCACTTGGTGCCGTTGGTGCCGGATACTGGAGACTGATAAATAGTTTCGGGCTGTATCCAGAAATGCTTGGCGGACACAGCTACGGAGAATTTGCAGCCCTTTTTGCCAGTGGGCACTATGACTTTGCTACCCTGATGGCCCTTTCGGAGGCACGTGGAAGATATATTGTTGACAATGTGAGAGATGCTGGTGCAGAACTTGGCACCATGGCTGCTGTCCAGGCAGACCGGGCTGAGGTTGAAAAAACCATTTCCGGAGTTGCCGATGTTATTATCGCAAATCACAATGCACCACGACAGAGCATCATTTCAGGATCAAAAGAATCGGTCAGTGATGCTGTCGAAAAACTTTCCGAAAAAGGAATTAAGGCAGGACTTATTCCTGTTGCCGCCGCTTTTCACTCATCCTTTGTCCAGGCGGCACAGGCCAATCTTGCAGACCTGATAGAAAACACAACCTGGCATAAAGGAACCATCCAGGTGTATTCCAATACCGTCGGTGATAAGCACAGCGGGGACATTGAAGAAATCAAGCAGACCATGGCAAAACATCTGGTGAAACCGGTTGAATTTGTATCCCAGATTGAGGCCATGTATCGTGATGGGGCTCGAATATTTCTCGAGCTTGGACCCAAAACTGTTCTCACCGGGCTTGTTGGTCGCATTTTGAATGAACGTCCCCATAAAGCTGTCTCGGTAGACGGCATAAAAGGCGGTGTTACGGGAATATTAAATACATTCGGTCAACTGACCTGCGCCGGAATTCGGCTTGATACAGTTAAGTTGTTTGAGGGGCGGGGATGCATCCATGGTGATATTGGCGACCTTTCCAGCCTGCGTCGCAGGACACCTGTTCCAAAACACGCCTGGATTCTCAATAGCAGCGGTGTGCGTCGTGCAGGAGAGCCAGTCAAACAGATCGGTGTTAGAATAGAAGACAAAAACAACAGCAAAAACAACAGCCCCAGAGAAAGTATGCAGGCAGATGGTGGTGATGCATTGAATTCTCAGAATGAAAGCACCCTCTTTAACCTGCAAGAAGATCCTAAGAATCATGGGAGGAACCCTAAGCGAATGAACCGAAGACAAACACCTCATGCTTCAGATCCGGGCATTATGGCAGAATATTTTGATACGATGCGCCAGTTTCTGGACACCCAGGAGCGCATCATGTCAATGTATCTGGGCGGGGTACCCGCTGGCCGACGCCAGGGTATGAGGCCGGCTCGGACTGTTCAGAAACATCCGTATACGAAAAATCCTGAACAGGACATTATGGAAAAAGCACCTCGGGTGCATCAGGAAATCCAGCCCGCTAAGACAACTCTTGAGTCGGAAACCCCGATTGCAGAAAACAGTCAGGCCCTTAAGCCTGACCCACAGAGTAATCCTGAAACCGGTTCGGCCCATGGTCAAGCCCCTCAGGAAAAGACAGCTGGCGAGACACCGGACGATGTTATTGATCGCAGCAAGATGACAGGCATCCTTCTGGACATAGTTGAAGATAAAACAGGTTACCCCAAGGACATGATCGGAATGGATCAGAATTTGGAGGCGGACCTTGGTATTGACTCAATCAAGCGGGTTGAGATTGTCGGAGCTATGATGAAGACCTTGCCGTCGGGCTACGGCGAGAAAATGGGAGATGATCTCAGTGACTTGAATACTCAATCGACATTAAATGGAATGCTGGACCTGCTCGCTGGTCTCAAGCCTGAGGAGGTGGCAGCGCGCCCTTTTGATCAAGCCGGAATGGGAACAATGACGTTACAGGATGATCACCCATTCCGGCATATCATCGAACCAGAGCAGGAAGCCATCAACGGGTCTGCGCCAAAAATTTTGAACAGAGGTCATTTTGTTATCACCAGTGACAAGCTGGGGGTGGCACAGACACTGTCCGAAATGTTGATCGCCAGAGAATGCTCGGTGAGCATCGTTGATTCCGGGACTCTTGAGGATGAAGCATCTCTTAAACAATGGTGCAGTAAACTGAAAAAAGAACACAGCTCCCTTGCCGGCATAGTTCATCTGGCCCAGATTGGCGCCGGGCAGCTCCAGGCTGACGGCACAACACAAGACTGGCTCAGGCAGCTGCAGGCTAATGAAAAATCCCTGTTTATTCTGCTGCATGATCTT
Source organism: uncultured Desulfobulbaceae bacterium (assembly GCA_947259225.1). Classification (GTDB taxonomy): domain Bacteria; phylum Desulfobacterota; class Desulfobulbia; order Desulfobulbales; family Desulfobulbaceae; genus UBA10518. The sequence goes on from CAMYLK010000002.1 coordinate 202,560, forward strand.
AACTCCATTTGCAATGAGCACGCCCATATCCTGTCTGCCAGTTCTCTGGGTGGGGAATTCTGCAGGAGGCCGGGAAAATGTTCCGGATTGTCCCTGCAGGGTGGTGCCGTCGGTATGCTGAAATCACTGTCAGAAGAGCTGCCGGGCCTGCGGATAAGGGTTGTTGATCTTGATGCAGAGCAGGAAACAGAAGCACTGGCTGCAACTCTAATAAATGAAATGGAACTGATTGGTGGGCGTCTTGAGGTCGGTTACCCTGAAGGAAACAGGACTATTTTTAAGACTGTTTCTGCGAATGTAGAGGAAAGAGATGAAAGTCATGAGGCGATCAGTGATCTGGTCGTCCTGGCAACCGGCGGCCTGAAAGGCGTAACGGCAGAGATATTGAGGGAAGTAGCGGTCGCTGGTAATACAATTATTGTAACAGGCCGTAGCACAATGCCGGAGGATGTTGAACACGAAACGCTGAAAAAACTTCAGACCGAAGCAGAACTGCGCGAATTCTTTATTGATGAAGTACGCAAGGGAAACATGCAAATAACCCCGGCAGAAATCAAGCAAAAGATACGGTCTGTTCTTGCTGCAAGGGAGATGCGAGGCAATTTGGAGGACTTTCGCCAGCGCGGGGCCTCGGTGGAATATTACGCCGTTGACGTAACCGATGATGATGGTATGCGTGAACTGGTAAACAAGGTTCAGGGTAAATATGGTCCAATATCAGGAGTAGTTCACGGAGCTGGCATAATAGAAGATAAACTTCTCTCAGACAAAACCAGCGAGAGCTGGTCGCGGGTGGTGGAAACAAAAATAATAGGTCTTTTGCTGCTGCAGAAATATCTGGACCCTGACGCTCTCAGGTTTTTTACAGTATTCAGTTCAGTTGCCGGCCGATACGGCAATAGCGGTCAATCAGATTACGCAACGGCAAATGAGCTCATGAACAGGATCTGCTGTCAATTGCGAAATATCTGGCCGAACAAGGTGAATATCAAGGCTCTTTGCTGGGGCCCCTGGGGGCCGACACTTTTTGGGGCCGGCATGGTTACAGCGGAAACCGAGGCCAAATTTGCCGAAAAAGGGGTGTTTCTGGTGAGCGCCGAAGCCGGTAGGAATCTCTTTATAAATGAACTGACACACAATCGTGATCATGGCGTTGAGATAATCTGCGGTCAGGGGCCCTGGGAAGAAAGAGAGGTTGCAATGGCTTCGGCAGACGGAAAAATAGTGCCGATGCCGATCGAATCGAATGCACCTCTTCTCAATACTGCAACAATGACCACCCTGGATGACGGCAAACAGATAATCACCCTCAATCTTAACAGCGATCATTCATATCTCCAGGATCATCGTATTGATAATATTCAGGTGCTGCCTGCTGCTGCTGCGCTTGAGATCATGGCAGAGGCTGCAGGCTTTTTATGGCCCGGATGGAAGGTGTGTGAAGTTCGTGATTGCCGATTACTGAAAGGAATTGAAGTTAAAGAGGACAATCAGACATTGAACATTGTCATCGAAACGACTGAACAGGCCAGCCGTGAATCAATAGAGGTAAATGCCAGTATCGAATCGACAATGGATAGTGGGAATACACGATACCATTATCGCGCAGTATTGCGTCTTGCCCCGCAGGTTGCAACAGGATTCACCCGCAAACCCCATTTATATGCCGAGAAAAACCTTGAAGTGCACAAGGCCTACGCTGAATGGTTGTTTCATGGCCCGAGGTTCCAGGTAATTGAAGAAATTGCAGGACTGTCAGATATGGGGGCCCAAGGGCTGATACGAACCACATCGCCTGGCTTGTGGATGAAAAATTCTGAAAACGGCTATGGCCAATGGATATTTGATCCGGCTCTTGTTGATGCGGCTCCCCAGATGGCCATATTGTGGTCCCGTGCGTTTCGTGATGAAACCGCACTTCCGGCACGGTTCGATCGAATCGTTCGCTTTGCTGAAACTTTGCCGGAAAAACTTGTCATGGATTTTGAAAGAGTCGAATCGGAAGAATCTCACCTGGTCAGAGCGAATATCTATTTTTCAGATGATCAGGACAATGTCATGCTGATGATAGAAGGTATGGAGTGTATTTCAAGCGCTGAGTTGAACCGCATATGTGGTACGGCGAAATCGGTCGAGAATATCACGGCGTAGATCGCATAAACAAACAAGGGAATCATTCTGTGTCTGATAAAATGACGACGAGCCAGGAACCAATTGCCATAATCGGAATGGCCTGTATATTTCCACAGGCTCCTGATATAAGGCAGTTCTGGCAGAATATTCTTGGTGAGGTTGACGCGATAAGCGAACCTCAGCCGGAATGGGAGGCAGATCGTTACCTCAACTCCAACAGGATCAACACACCTTATGGAGGGTACCTGAGGGACCTCTATCGATTTGATCCCGGTACCTTCGGCATAATACCCAATTCAGTTGACGGCGGAGAACCTGATCAGTTTATTGCACTTCATGTCACATATAACGCACTCAGGGACGCCGGCTACGTTCGAGATGATTATGACCACCGTGAAACCGGAATTATTCTGGGGCACTCCACCTACCTCCATAGAGGGCAGGGTAATCTCATTCAGCATAACCTGGTGCTCGATCAGACAGTTGAGCTCCTTGAGGCAATCTTGCCTTCACTCACCAATGATAAACTTTCCCGGATCCGCAAACTGCTGAAAAAGAGGCTTCCACAGTTTAATGCTGACATTGTGCCAGGTCTCGTGCCCAATGTTATGACCGGCAGAATAGCAAATCGGCTCAACCTGAAGGGACCGAACTATTTGATTGATGCCGCCTGCTCATCCTCCCTGCTTGCTGTCAGTGCGGCGATGGATGAGTTACGCAACGATCGCAGCCGTATCATGATAGCAGGTGGTGTAAACGCCTCGCTTCCGGCCGAGGTATCCGTTATTTTTACCCAGCTTGGTGCCCTGAGCGGGCGCGGCAAGGTGCGTCCTTTTGAAGCAGGAAGTGACGGTACGCTTTTAGGCGAAGGTCTCGGCGTGGTGGTCTTGAAAAAATTATCTGATGCCAGTGAGGACGGAGACCGTGTTTATGCTGTCATTCATGAAGTAGGCCAGGCCAGCGACGGGAGGGGGCACGGACTGCTGGCTCCGAGTATTGAAGGAGAAGCCCTGGCTATTGAGAGGGCATATGCAAAAAGCAAAATCGATCCTGAAACGGTTGAGGTTGTTGAAGCACATGGAACCGGAATCCCATTGGGAGATAAAACCGAAATAGCAGCGTTGAAGAAAATTTTCGGGACAAGAAAGGGACCTCAGGGAACCATTGCCATCGGATCAGTAAAATCAATGATCAGCCACTGCATTCCTGCAGCAGGGATAGCAGGAATGATCAAAAGTGCTCTTGCCCTGCACCACAAGGTAATTCCACCAACTCTCTGTGATAAAGTGAATCCTGAGCTCGGTATAGAAGGTACACCGTTTTATGTTAACACCAAGGCCAAGCCCTGGATTTCCCGGCCAGGCACCCCGCGCCGCTCCGGGATCAATTCCTTCGGGTTCGGCGGTATCAACACCCACGCCATTCTGGAAGAAAGTCCGCAGAATACATCGCAACCATTAAAACTTTCCTCATGGCCCGCCGAACTCTGCATTTTTGCAGGACAAGATCTGGAAAGTTTGAAAGGCAACCTGCAGCAGGTCGTAAAGATCATAGGAGAACATGACAGCCTGGAACTTGGCGATATTGCCGCTTCTCTTGCTGCCATGGATACAGATACGGATTATAGGTTGGCGATGGTTGTGAAGGACAAGGCTGATCTTGACAAAAAGATCCGGCAGGCGCTCAATCGTCTTGAAAAGGAAAGCAGCCTGCGCTGGTCAACTCGCGGCGGTGTATTTTTCAGCAGCAGTCCCCTTGAAGGAAAGCTTGCATTCATGTTTCCCGGAGAAGGGTCACAGTATCTTCACATGTTCGAGGACGTGTCCTTATGCTTTGATGAGGTCAGAGAGTGGTTCGATTTCTGGCGGGCTCTCTATCCCAGCAAGTCTGGTGAGAGCCGCACTGATATTATATTCCCTCCACAAAGTGAGCTGACGGGACCTCGGCGTGAAAAGCTTGAGAAAAGGCTGCATGAAATGGATGTTGGTTCAGAGGCGGTTTTTATCGGCGGCCAGGCCATGAATTCACTGCTTTATTCCATGGGTATCGAGCCGGATGTCATGGTCGGGCACAGTACCGGCGAGTCTTCCGCCCTGGCTGCTTCAGGCGCAATTGCAGTCAGTGAACTTTCACAGCTTGCCGATTTTATCCGGGAATTAAACGTGGTGTACCAGCATGTCCTGGAGCAGGGCAAGATTCCAACAGGAGCATTGCTGACTGTCGGAGCTCTTTCCAGGACGGAGCTTGAAGAACATCTTGGAGCTTATGGCGACCAGGTTGTCATTGCCATGGACAACTGCGCCAACCAGCTTGTACTGTTTGGAGAGGAAGACACTATCCTGTCACTGCAGAAAACATTGATTAGTGCAGGCGGTATCTGCATTCTCCTTCCCTTTGATCGCGGCTATCACACCGAAAACTTTTCAGCTGTAAGTGAAGCGTTTCTCAAATACTACGCCTCCATTGGCTTGAAATCACCGAACCTTCCCCTTTATTCATGCGCAAAAGCTGATCTTTTCCCCAAGAGTGCAAAAGGGGTTAGGAGTCTTGCGGCAGGCCAGTGGTCGACCAGGGTACGTTTCCGGGAAACAGTTGGAAAGATGTATGAAGACGGTGTTCGCTATTTCATCGAGGTGGGGCCTTCCGGCAATCTCAGCGCCTTTGTAAACGATATTCTGGCAAAAAAAGAATTTCTTGCCATTCCGTCAAACCTTCGCCAGAAAAACGGGGTTGAACAGATCCTTGTTCTTATGGCGCAGCTGTATATCAATAAGAAATCGGTCAACCTTGGGAGACTTTTTGAGTCCCGCTGCGTTAAGAATAAGCTCTTCTCAGGCGAAGAGTTGAAAACGAATCCGGGCATGCTGTTGGACAACACAATGCCTGTTCTGCATCTTACGGAGAATGATAGGTCGGAATTGCATGAAATGACCACATCTGCTGGATCGGTAAGTCAAGAAAATGTCCACAACGGTTTTCGCTCTGAAGATACAGAACAAATGTCATTCGCGATTCCTTCAACCGCAGATGACCAAGGTCCCGATGAGGTCATGACCGATTATTTTGATCTCATGCGGTCTTTCCTGGATCAACAGAATTCGCTCATTGAGAGATTGGGGTTCACGGAAGAAGTTTACCAGGATGGGAGTAGGAATGTTGAGGACTTCATTCCATTTCTGGACACAATTATTGAACGAACCGATCTTCGGGTCGAAGCACAATGCCACCTGGCAGTCCAGCAGGACAACTTCCTGCACGACCATATACTCTCCGGTCCTGTATCTGATAAGAATGAAGATCTTCTCGGGCTGAGCTGTGTACCCCTGATGGTGAGCCTGGAAATTATGGCTGAGGCCTGCTGTCTTTTGGCGAACACGCCTGTGGTAACTACAATCGAAAATGTGGCAGCTTATGGCTGGATAGCGCTTGACAGTGAAGAGACCACCCTTAATGTCCAGGCCGAGGCATTACTTTCAAAAAATGATACATTCCGTGCGCAGATAATCAGTGACGGCAAAGTAGCTGTGACTGCAGACTTTTGTTTTGATGATGATCGGCGATTGGGCAGTCTGCCTGACCTGACCGAACGGCAGGAATTCCGCTGGCCGGGTCGCGAGCTGTATTATATAGGCATGTTCCATGGGCCTATTTTTCAAAGTATCCGTCGTGTTGACGCCTGGGATCAGCAGGGAATTGATGCAGAGCTTTCAGAAGTCAGCCTGGATAATTTTTTTGCCAAGGGCTCCAGGGCAAACCTGGTACTTAATCCGGTCTTGCTTGATGCTTTCGGTCAGTTGGCGGCATATTGGATAGCCCAGCAGATAGGTACGGACTTTAACTGTTTTCCGTCGACAATAGAGCGCATCGAGTTGTATGAGGGTTGTCCCAGTGATGTACAGGGTCTTATGCTCAAGGCCAGACAGCAGCCCGTTGATCAGGCGGCAGACACAATTGATGGAGCGCGAGCCTGGCAATTTGAATGTTGCGACAGCCAGGGACGTCCTCTGGTTAGAGCGGTTAATCTCGTCAATGTATTTTTCAGTGTGCCTCACCGGTTCTACCAATTCAGACGAGACCCCCTCAATGGCTTTCTGGGAGAGCCCAACAGTGCTGTTACAAATGAGAGCACCCTGCTTTGGGAACTCCCCCATTTTTCTGAAAATTTCTGTTCCCAGTCTTCCGGAATTTTCATGCGTATTTTGGCGCTTGCTCTGCTGGATCATGAAGAGCGTGACCAGTGGAGGGAACTCACGGGTAACATCCGTTATAAGAGACAGTGGCTGCTTGGCCGCGCGTGTATTAAGGAAGCGGTCAGGTCCTGGATTTATCAACGAACCGGAGAATTGATCCATGCTGCTGACATCATCGTTCATCATGATGAAATGGGGGCTCCTTTCGTGGATGGATGGTGGCGAGACAGCATCATCCAGGCTCCGGCGGTCTCGCTGAGTCATGACAGGGAGAAATCACTGGCAGCAGTGTGTTTTCCCAACAAGCGGGTCGGAGTTGACATGGAGCATATGAGCAGAATTCGTCATCCCGACCTGATTGAAGGATCATTGACTAAAAGCGAGCAGGCACTGCTTGGTGGACTGACTGACTCGCATCTGACCGAAAAGGTTTTGCGAATATGGTGTGCCAAAGAAGCCGCAGCAAAATATCTGGGTCTTGGTCTTCAAGGACGGCCCGAAGAATTTGAGGTTGAATTTTTTGACAATGGGTGGGATAAAGCCCGTGTCAATTATAACGACACCGTTGTTGAGCTTGCAGTAGTATGTGAAAATGATTCGATCGTGGCTCTTGCTACCGATCATTCGGTATAACCAGTAAGGAAAATAAAGTAATGAGTGAATTAACGAACAAAACCGTAGAAAAAGTCTTGGCCGAGATTGTCGAAGACCTGGTTCAGGACTGGGGCCTGGATCTGGATGAAGGAATTACCGAAAAGACGCTGTTGGTCAACGAACTGGAATTTGCCTCAGTTGACATTATACAGCTTTGCGTCGCCATTGAGCAGCATTACGAGCAGAAGATAGGTTTTCAGGATCTTCTCATGAAAAACGGCAGCTATATTTCGGATCTGTCTATTGCACAGCTCACCGACTTTGTAACAGCCAAACTAAACATGGAGTCATGATGAGCACCCGCACTTTACTTATCGGCCTGGATGGAGCTACCTTTTCCATACTGGATGATCTCACGGATGATACCAATGGCAGGCAACCTGTAATGCCGTTTTTGGCCAAAATCTATAAAGAGGGAGTGAGAAGTAAACTGCTTTCCACTCCGAACCCTCTGACTCCCCCGGCCTGGATGTCTCTGATGACCGGAAAATCTCCGGGGAAACATGGTGTGTATGATTTTATTCGGGCTGAAGAAAGAGGTAACGATGTGTTTTTTACCCTTTATGATGCAAGGGACAGTCTGGCGGAAACAATCTGGTCAATTGCCAGCAGACAGGGAAGGCGTGTTGCTGCACTTAATTTTCCTTTTACCGCACCTCCTCCGAAAAATCTAAACGGTTTTATGGTCCCGGGGTTCATACCCTGGAAGCACCTGCGCCGCAACACCACACCCGCCAACTTTTATGACCGGCTGAAAGAACTGCCCGGGTTCAACGCAAAGGAGCTGGCATGGGATTTCCAGCAGGAAAAACAGGCAATAAATGTTTTGTCCGATGAGGACCGTGAAAATTGGATCAGCTATCACCTCCCCCGGGAACAACAGTGGTTCAGGATTGCCGATTTTCTTCTTGCAGAGGAAAATCCTGATCTGATGGCGGTGATGTTTGACGGGGTCGACAAGCTGCAGCATCAGGCCTGGTTGTTTATGGATCCTCAGCTGCAGCCTGAGACAATGAGCGATTATCACCAGCGTATGCGAAGTCTCTGCATGGATTACTTCAGGCAGCTTGACGGTTTCCTTGAAAATCTGGCAACGGCAGCCGGCCCGGATGTACAGCTTTTTATTGCATCCGACCATGGTTTTACGGCCACCTATGAGGTTGTGAGGATTAATGCTTTTCTTCATGAAAAAGGATATTTAAAATGGAAAGCAATGCCTGACTCCGAAGAGGCGTCAAGACGTGAGGACTCCATGTTCGCAAATCTTGACTGGGAAAGCACCACTGCTTACTGCCGAACACCCTCGAGCAACGGCATCACTATCCGCACTTCGAAGAATCCCGGAGAGCCCGGAGTGCAACCAGAAGAATATGAATCTTTCAGGCAAAAGCTGATAAGCGACCTGAAGGAACTGAAACATCCGGATACAGGAGTGCGGATTATTACCCATATCCATAAACGGGAAGACATCTTTTCCGGGCCTGCCATGGAAGAGGCACCAGACCTTCTTCTGGTTCTGCGTGACTTCGGTTTTGTCTCAATCAAGGATAAGCAACCAGTTGTGGAGACGCGTTCAGAAACGGCAGGCACACATCATCCTGATGGGGTTTTTTTTGCAAGTGGCCCTGGTATACGAAAAGGTGATATGATAAACAGAAAGAACATAACCGATGTCGGGGCCACTCTGCTTTACAGCCTGGGCCTGGAGATTCCGGAGGACTTTGACGGGAAGGTGATGGAAGAAATCTTTACCCCGGAGTTTCTGGTGGACAACCCGGTAATGACGACCGACCAGGCAACGAACCAGGCCAAGGACGTAGAGGGGGATGCCATGTCTGAAGAGGAAAAAGATAAGCTCATGGCACAGTTGAAGATGCTGGGGTATATGGAATAGCTGCTATGCCTACCATAGGTGTCAACGATACAAGAATCAATTATATCCAGATCGACTGCGAAGGCGGCAGGAACTGTGAAGACCTTGTCATGGTTCACGGTCTGGCCACAAATCTGGCATTCTGGTATTTTCGCCATGCTCCGGAGTTCTCAAAGCGTTACCGGATCACCTTATATGATCTTCGAGGACATGGGCGATCAGGTATGCCCGACCAGGGTTATGCTCCAAAAAATATGGCCGCCGATCTCTGCCAGCTTCTTGATCATCTAGAAATAGACCAGGCACATTTTATCGGCCATTCTTTTGGGGGCGCAGTTGCATTGAATCTTGCCTGCATGGATCCGGAGCGGTGCTTGAGCCTCATGTTGATTGATACGCACATCTCTGCAGTCCGCAGACTTCAAACAACAAAGGAATGGGAATACGGAAAAAAGATTCAACCAATCATTGACCAGTATAAACTGAATCTTGATGTAAAGGAGCCGTATTTCGGTTACAGACTGCTTTCTACCCTCGCCCAGTTGCAGAAAAAAAACGTTTCATTGTCCCAGGAGCTGGAGGACCTTATTTGCCCATTTATGGGAAAATATAGCAAGCGGACATCTGAGCAGTGGCTGAGGCTACTGAAAAAAACTGAGGCTGAGAAAGAATTGATGGGTGATGACGGGCTGTCGCTTGACAACCTGCGGAAGTTGACTTTCCCCATACTGGCCATGTACGGAGAACACTCCCAGGCTATGTCCACAGGGGAGCAACTGCTGGAAGTATGGCCACATGCTGATTTTCGCCTGATTCGAGGAGCAGGACATTTTTTCCCATTAACCCGGCCCAAAGAGTTCATGGGTAACTGCCGACAGTTCTGGAAAGGTGCACTGATCAACAAAATTCCCCGCAGGGAAGGGGATTCTGAAAAAAGACACTTCAGAAGTGACCGGTTCTATCGCAGAAATGGGAAATGGTATATATTTACTCGAGAAGCAAACGAGGAAGGACCCTTCGCTGATCGGCAAGAAGCCAAGGAATATCTGTGGTCCAAGCTGTATTCCAGATTCGGTATAGAGGAACATGGCTAGTGGCCTCATCAACAAGATAGGCATTCCGCGCGGATTTTCACAAAAGGATTTTAACCTGGTTGCCTACGGCGGGTTTGGCGATGGTCTGAATAACTATGCCCATTCAATGGCCTGGTTTAATGATCATCTCTATGTTGCTACCACCCGCGGTAATTTTCCTTTGATGAAAAAACGGCTCCCCATTGGCATGGATCCCTGGCCTGTGGAGTGCCCGGAGGATCCCTTTGAACTAGATTTGCGTGCTGAAATCTGGCGTTACAATCCTCGTATTGATGAGTGGACAAGAGTCTATAAGGCCCCGGTAATTACTGGAAGTCACGGCAAGCCGATCCCCAGGGAACTTGGCTACCGCGGTATGCTTGTGTATCAGGCGGATGAAAATGATGTACCGGCCCTTTTTGTCAGCACCTGGTCCCCGGCTAAAGGACCGGGTCCACTGCTTTTGAGGTCTGAGGACGGCAAAAACTTTAAGCCGACATGCGAGCCCGGATTGATAGGGTTGCCTGTTACAACGATACGCACCCTGACCCAGTTCAACGGGCGGCTATATACAACGCCTGCCGGTTCTCGGGGCGGGAACCCGAATGTTTCTTCACATTCCGTCGTCTACGAAAGCAGGGATCCGGCTGCGGGTCAATGGGAGCCTGTAAGCGACTTTGGGTTCGGCGATCCCGGCAATAAGACAATATTCGAAATGTGTGGTTTCGGAGAGCATCTCTATGTGGGCACATTTAACCTTGAGGGGTATCAGATATGGCGTTCTACGGTGGAAGGCATTCCCCCCTATCACTGGGAAAAGGTTATCGATTGCGGTGCCTACAGGGGACAGTATAATCAGTGCGTTCTCAGTATGTATCCTTTCAAGGGGTCTCTTTATGTCGGCAGCGCCATCCAGGGTGGAGGCATAGACCGGCAGAATAAAATAGGCCCGGCACCACCGGAACTGATACGTATTTTTCCTGACGGACAGTGGGATTTAATTGTCGGTGAGTATCGACAGACACCCGACGGTGATAAAATACCCCTGTCAGGCTATCTGCCAGGATTCGACAATTTTTTCAACGGCTACTTCTGGCGTATGTGCGAGCATAACGGCTGGCTGTACCTTTCCACCTTTGACTGGAGCAGCGCGCTTGGATATGCACAGAGGTCAACATGGCCGGAACCCTTTGCCAACATCATCAATCACCTTGGTGAACAGTTTATTCTGGAAGAGCAATCAGGTTTTGACCTTTACAGGAGTTATGACGGCGAGAACTGGGTACCGGTAACAACCAATGGAATGGGTAATCCCTACAACATAGGCCTGAGAACCATGTCTTCAACTCCGTACGGATTTTTTTTCGGCACTGCCAATCCGTTTGGTCCCAAAATTATACCTATAAATGGAGACAAGTATATTCATAATGCCCGTGGCGGCTGCGAAGTGTTTTTTGCGCCGAACCACGGAAAATGAACAGGCACGTGCCTGGGCATATTAATTTTTTCTGGTCATAACCGGGACATCCGGACCTGGAAATTTCTTATTAGGACAGGAGAGTAAAAAGTGAGTCAAAAAGCCCAAAAAGTTGCGATTCCAGCTTTATTACGAAAAAAAATGTTGGCTTTCCGTGTTGGGCAGGGACAAGAGCAGCACTATATAGTTGAAGATCATGTACTCGGACAGACTATCAAACTGGAGCCCTGGCAATTTTTTATTTTAGAAGTTTTGCCGGGATGTGAGGATTTTACCCAACTCGCCTCTGTGTTTGAGGATCGATTTGGGCACGAAGTTACAGACAACGAGGTGGAGGCGTTCTTCGGTTTCGTCACTGAAAAGAAGCTATTTGGACCTGCGGCTGCCAAACACCCCTTGGTGGAGGCCTTTGCCGAAAAAAGAGAATCACGCGAGTGGACTTCATCAGCGACAAATTCTGAGAAACCGTCAGCAACAAAGCCTGAGGAGCCAAAGAAAAAAACAGAATCCGCTGCCGCAGTCGACACTGATGACCAGCCATTGCCAGCCGGGATTCGTGATGCCCTGGGCCTTGATGACACCATGCACAGGAGAGGCTGGAAACTTTTCAACCCTACCAGGTTTATAAAGTTTGTTCAGCCACTGCTGAAACCTTTCAGGCATACAGTTTATTTGCTGCCGATACTTTTTCTTGCCGCACTGTTCATATCGTTCCGTAACAGCCACATTATTGAAGAGGATCTCGCAAGATTACTTGAAAGCATGTCTTTCATCACGCATGCACTGATCAGCATGGTTACTGTAAACCTTGCTGTTACGATGGTTACTGCCCTTGTTGCCCATACCTATCGCGCTACAGTCAGCGGATTTTGTATTGTCTTTTACCTTGGTTTCTTCCCCCGTTTTATGGTTCGTATCGGCCATGTTAGGCAGTTATCACGACGTGAAAGGATATGGCTGCATGCATCCCCCCTACTGATGCGGCTTGCGCTTTTCAGCTTTGGAATACTTCTCTGGTATAACACAAGACATGCATATGACTTCCTGGCAACCCTCGGCCTGGCCGTGGCATTAGCAAGTGCAATTTCATTTATTCTAACGATTAACCCACTGGTAAAAAGCAGCGGCTATCACCTTGTCGCCGCTCTACTGAATGAACCCCATCTTCGAGGAAAATCATATAGAGCACTGATCAATAAATTTCGTGGCAATGTCTACCAAAAAGCTGATGATACGGTGCTTGCGGCATACGCCCTTGCATCGCTGCTCTTTATGCTCGCTGTATTTACCGGGGTAATCTTTGTTCTTGGCAGGTTTCTGAAAATACACCTTGGCGGTGCCGGTGTTTTGTTGATCATCATACTCGCTGTCATTCTAATCACCCGGATGGTCGAAAAATTCAAAAGGATCATTCAACTTTATGAGCGATCAGTTCAATTCGAACGTTGGCGAAATCGCACGCTGCCAAAAGTTGAAGATAATGTTGTCACCCAAAAGAAACCAAGAAGCTTTCAATCCTATGCAGGGCGGGCACTGCCCTTCATTTTACTTGTGCTTCTCTTTGTGCCTTATAAATATGAACCCGGAGGAAGTTTTGTTATCCTTCCTGAGCAGCAGCAGGAAATTACTGCTGAACTTTCCGGCATCTTAGAAGAAATCAACTTCGATGGTGGCGAGGTTCTTAAAAAAGGGACTGAAATAGGGCGGCTGTCCCACAGTGAGCATCTGGCGCAGTTAAAAATTTACGATGCAAGGATGCTGGAACAACAGGCAGTGATAAACGAGTTGAACTCCCGACCCAAACTCGAGGAGGTCCAGCTGGCAGAGCGTACCCTGGAAGTCGAAAAGAGGCGCGCTAAATTCAGTAAGGCAAAACTCGAACGGCTTGAGAAACTTTATGAAGAAAAAACAATTTCTTTTGAAGATCTGGACGATGCACAGCGAGAATATGAGGTCGACCTTGAACAGGTTGAGGAAAAACGTGCCAATCTCGAATTGACTAAACTTGGGGCAACGCCTGATGAGATTGCAGCAGCCGAAGCTAAGCTCCTAAGCTACAAGGAGCAGCACGATTTTTATCAGGAAAAGATAGATCAGTCGATTTTTCATATGCCCTTTGACGGAAAACTCGTCACCATGCATCTGAAACAGAAAGTCGGCAGTTATCTTGACAAGGGCGACACTTTAGCCATGGTAGAAAATACGAGTCAGGTCATTGCTGAAATCGATATTCCTGAACCAGATATTGGCTATATTGAAAACTCCGCTGAAGTCAGAGGCCGTGCCCACGCCTATTACAATGAGGATTTTAAAGGTATAGTCACCGCTATTGACTCCAATGTCACGGAAAAGAAATCCGGTAAGGTTGTTAAGGTCGTAACTTTACTTGACAATAACAATGGCCGTTTGCAATCCGGAATGACCGGATATGCAAAAATCAGCAGTGAGACCCTACCGTTATGGAAGGTACTCTCATTGGCAATAATCCGTTTCATCAAAGTCGAGGTATGGTCATGGCTTCCCTGATCTTGATATTCATACGAGCAAAGAAACAAGGGGATCTGGATTAAAATTGTAAGTTTTGTCATTATTACCATCAGTTAAGATATACAGGAGTTTTTTGTGAAAAATCATATCGTTTTCATAATTATGGATAGTTGCAGGCTTGATACATTCAATGCGGCAAAAACACCGAATATAGACCGGATTGGCGAGGTTGAAAAACGATACACCTATGCCTCATGGACTGCACCGTCGCACTATGCTTTTACTATGGGTATGATGCCGCACACCAATCCTACCCATGTTTTTGCTTCTGAGGTCTACAAAGAGGAGTTTGTCCTGTGGACCGACCGCACCGGATGCAAGGATATTGCATTCAGAGATTTTTTGCCGGAGTTGTCACTGCCCAAGGTTCTGGCCAAACTGGGCTACCGTACGGTTGCCAGGGTCTCAATGCCGGTGCTCAATCAGTTCACCCTTATAAGCAAACATTTTGATGACTACAAACTCATGGAGAACCACAACGACTTTGCCGGAATGGTTGAAGAGATGACCTTTCCGGAGAACCAGCCCCATTATTATTTTTTAAACCTCGGCGAAACCCATTATCCATACATGCTGACCGATGAAGATCTACCTGTAATTTCCGGTGTGCACGGTGTCTTCAAGGCACTTGGCGGGGAAAAAAAGAAGAACACAGCAAAGTCAGATGATTTCTTTGACCAGAAGCTCATGAAAAGACTTCATAATCAGCAGATTCACTGTGTGGAATATATTGACGGCCTTATTGGAAATCTTTTTGAACAGGCCCCGGCCAACACCTGTTTTATAGTCACCTCAGACCATGGAGAGCTATTCGGTGAAGACGGTTTTTTCGGCCACGGGCCCGTTATGCATGAAAAATGTTTTGAAGTGCCATATGTCGAAGGATTCGTAAAATAACCATTTGTCGACACTGAAAAATTATGGCTACTCCTCTGTTTTTACTGGCCCCGCCAAGATCTTATACATCTCTGATCAACGCCATGGTCGGGCAACATCCTCAGGCCTTCGGACTCCCGGAGCTGAACCTGTTCAATATAAAAAAGATCAAGGATCTCTGGCGGCCTGTTTCCCATGAAATAGGAGGTGACAGTAACCGCAGGCACGGTCTGCTCAGAACAGTGGCGGAAGTGTATGCAGGAGAACAAACACCCGCCACTATTACCATGGCCCTGCATTGGGCCGCGGTCAGAGAAGACATGCCTACGGAAGATGTTTATCATGAACTTGTGGATAAAATCGACCCTCTCATCACTGTTGAAAAAAGTCCTGCTTATACGATATCCATGAAACGTCTGACCCGCATTTTCGAAACTTTTCCCGATGCCCGTTTTATTCACCTTGTTCGTCATCCCATTCCGCAGAGCAAATCAGTAAAGAACCTGAACGATGGTATTTTTGCATTTTTCTTTAACGCATTTGAATTTGAGGACAATCGGCTCATTGTTGACCCACAGATTATCTGGCATGATATCAATATCAACATTCTCAACTTTTTGGATATGGTGCCAATGGATCAGCAGATTCGCATGAGAGGAGAAGATTTCATGGAATATCCGGAGGAGAACCTGGCAGTCATCTGCCGCTGGCTTAAAATCAGGGATGATGATGAAGCTATAGAGTTGATGCTGCACCCCGAACAGTCTCCTTTCGCTTGTTTCGGGCCAATCAATGCCCTTTTTGGTAACGATCCAAATTTTCTTCGGGGTCCTGTCTTTCGCAGGCATTCACCCAATGTGCCAACCCTTGACGAGCCGCTGCCCTGGCGGAGCGATGGTAAAGGACTGCGTTCTGAAGTTGTTGAACTTGCACAAGAATTCGGGTACATGTAAAGAATGCAATTCATAAATGGAGCAACAATATGAGTGACTCATCCGACAAAAACGAACCGATTTTAGAAGCGGAAGACAGAAAAAAAATCAGTATCATCGATACAGAACCTAAAGACCTGAAGGAAGCACTCAAGGTACTCACTCCTCAGCAACAGGCATTGCGCGAAGCGGCAATTAGAAAATTCAAGGTAAACAAGGTCAAAGGGTTTATTGCACAGCAGGTCAAAAACCTCAACCCCAACCGGCAGATTGGCGATTCTATCCGTTTCCTTTTTGACAAGTACGGAAATCCTCCGGAGAATCTGCCCCTTGAGGACATTATTACAGAACGAAAAAATATTGAAGCCCAGATTCGCTGGCTTGAAGCCATCTGTTTCGAACTGCGTAACAATCTCAGCAAAATCAAGGAGATTGAAGACCATGCTCTTGACTTGCTGGAACATGGAGCCGGTAAAGAATAATTTTCAGTCGTGTATACTGGCGACAGCCGATCAGCGGTGTTAATAAATATTGAAAAAATGAAGGAAACAGCTTGATATGTACAAAAGTTTACGAATATCGGCATTGCTTGCCCTGTTTTTGTTCATAGTGTCGTGCGCAAAATCAGGCGCTGAGAATGAGAAATCAACGCTTCATAATATAGTTGTTGATGGGGTTGAGAGGAGTTACAGGTTGTATGTACCACCAGGTGTAAATTCTCTCCAGAATGTGTCTTTGATGCTTGTATTGCATGGCGGATTAGGCAATGCCAGCTCTATTGAAAAAACTACAGGAATGAATGAAATTGCAGATTCATCCCAGTTTATTGTGGCATATCCAAATGGTATGGGAGGCCGATTTGGGAGAATGAAAAAAAGAAGGACCTGGAATGCCGGCCATTGTTGTGGGCCGGCACAGAAGCGTAACAGTAGCGACGTCTTGTTTATTCAAAAGGTCATAGATGATATTCAATTAAAATTTTCAATTGATTCCCGACGGATTTATGTCACCGGAATGTCTAACGGTGCGATGATGGCTTATCGTCTGGCATGTGAAATTCCTGACAGGATAGCAGCTATTATACCGGTCTCAGGGACTATTGAAGTCGGCAACTGTGATGGGGCTAAAGATATACCTGTATTACATATTCACGGTGACCAGGACAAGAACGTGCCATTCGGAGGAGGTAAGGGATCCCATACGGTTTCAGGAATTATGCACACTTCGGTGAATGATACTATGAATCTCATTACTCGGCCGCGTCAATGTACAGCTCCCGACCAAAAAAATCTAAACAATAATGTTCAGTTATTATCTTATAATTGTGGAAATGGTGCATCGGTTGAATTAATGATAATAAAGGGTGGAGGTCATGTGTGGCCCGGTGGTCAAAGTCGCGGAAAAAGGGGTTCAGGAAATAAGTCTGTGACCGCAAGCCAGGTTGCGTGGGATTTTGCAAAAGAGCATTCAAAGGCTCTCCCGGCGAAATGATGACCAAATAAATCTTTAACGATACCATAAGGAGTCATATTTGACAGTTAAATATACTACTAAGGACAGAGGTCGAAAATACAAATTGGGCAGGTATTTATTCTTTTGTGTGCTGGCAAGTTTGATTTCAGGTTGCACTATAACGCAAGACTATGAGCGACCACAGGTGGATATCCCCCATAAATGGCGTATGGACTATCCGGTAGCAGCGGAACTCGCTAATATTTCATGGTGGCAGCAGTTTGAGGACCCGGTACTTAACGAACTTATTACAATCGCCCTCAACGAGAACAAGGATTTACGTATCGCTGCTGCTCGTGTTGAAGAATTCGCAGGAAGTTTACAGACCACTCGATCAGGATTTTTCCCGCAAGTCCAATATGGTGGTTCTGCAAGCCGTGACAACCCAAGTCTTGAGCGGACAATACCATCCCTTGCTCAGGGGGGGGAAAGACCTACATCGACTTTTCTCACCGCTTTTAATGTTGGATGGGAGTTAGATATCTGGGGGCGGTTGCAAAGAGCAAATGAGGCTGCTCGCGCTGACCTGTTGTCTGCAGAGGAAGGGCGTCAAGCTGTCATTTTGACGATTGTATCCGCAGTGGCTGTTAGCTATGTTGAATTGTTAAGCCTGGATAATCAATTAAATATATCCAGACAAACGTTGGCTACCCGCGAGAAGTGGTTACGTATGTTTGAAAAAAAGAACACAGGAGGGCAGGTTTCCAACCTGGAATTAGCTCAAGCACGATCGGAATATGAACAAATAGCCAGTTATATTCCAACGATAGAACGGTTAGTTGCCTTAAGAGAAAATTCGTTATCTGTGCTCCTTGGAAGAAATCCAGGGGAAATTATGCGAGGTAAGACCTTGGAAATGCTAAACAGTCCTGAGGTTCCCCAAGGCCTCCCTTCGGACCTTCTTATACGAAGACCTGACATTAAGCAAAGAGAACAGGACCTGATTGCAGCTAACGCACGAATAGGAGTTGCCCGGACTCAGTATTTCCCCTCTATCTCTCTCACAGGTCTTTGGGGATTTGCGAGTAGTTCGCTTTCAAACCTGTTTGTAAGTTCTGCTAATCTCTGGCAATTTGGTGGAGACATTGTAGGCCCTATCTTTACCGGTGGTCGTATTGAAGGTGAAATAATTCAAGCCGAAGCTATACAGAAACAGTTGCTCAACGTATATCTCCTAACTATCCAAACAGCATTTAGAGAGGTCGAAGATGCTTTAATATCCATACAGAAATTTCGGGAATTGCAAAAGATCCAGGTCCGCCATCTCAGCGCTTTAAAGGATTACGTTAATTTTGCTCGTAATCGATATGATACAGGATTTTCCAGCTATCTGGAAGTCATGGACGCCGAAAGAGATTTGTATCTTGCTCAAATTAAATATGTTCAGACTGAACAGGATATATTTACCGCTATCGTGGCCAGTTACAAAGCTATGGGCGGTGGCTGGGTAACTGAACAGGACCACCAACCAGACCAGCCCGGCAAGGCAAGTTTGCATGATGCAGGCTTCGATGAAGAGTGTACAATTCGCTTGGCCCGGAGACTTGCTGCCCGATTCGGACAAGAAATAGTAATTGATCCTGCCAACCCACAAGCTGAAGAGCTTTATTCTCTAAAATATTAATACAGAATACTTATATTAATAAGCACATTGAGTGGATGGTAGTTACTTTCGATTCTAGTACCTTAGTACAATGTGCTGGTTAAACACTCTGTGTTAGTATATTTTAATAAGGTAAAATCCCCTGACAGAAAGTGTTTACTGATAATTGAATTGACTGCCAGGTAAGTTGTGCCTAATTTAATAATGTATAAGATAGATTGATTCTTTTTAAGGAATAAGTTTCCAGGGGGAATGCCACCATGAATCCAACAAGCAAATCAAGCCGTTATTCAATTCTGATTGTAATATTATTTGTCATTATCCTTAGTCCTTGGCCAGCAGATTCTTTTGCAGCTGAGGAAATCCAGGTAACTGCAGATAATATAATAGATTACGAATTTGATTATGCAAATCCAAGATTTGTGTGGACTGATTTTACTGATGGCGGAAAACTTTGGCTTGGATACGTGGATCCTCTGACAGGTGATTTTCTCCCACCAGACGGTAAAGCAGAACTCCTGGATACGGATACAATTTATCAGGGCAATGGCCCTGAGTGGGTGGCCAGTAAAGCGGGCCCGACTCTCGTTTATAACAAGAAGCTGCCAAATAAACGTATCGGTTTGGCAAAAGCACAGGAGATTGATGGTACCTGGATCTCAGATTATCTTGCACGAAGCAAAGGTCTCTTGAATCCTCTTGGCAGCCTGAATGAGGAAGACCGCAATCCGTACATTTTCTATCTCTTGCGATTGGGTAATGAGGAACATGTGCTCGCCTGGCGTTTTCTTGACTTTGCGAGAACCGAAGAGGAGGTTCCCATGTCCCTTGGAGCGACAGGCGGCCGCTGGGTTCCAGGAAAGCGTGAGCTTGTTTTTTCTACAACCCTTCCAGATGGGACAAGGCAGGCATTCCTTTATGACTGCAGGACCGGAGTGCTTGAACAGCTGACTTTCGATTCGGGCCGCAAGCAGACGATTTTTATGTGGCAGGCTCCTGAATTCGATGGAGAATATATTTTCTTTGCGTCAGTGAAAATGACTGACTGGTCCGTAATAAGAGTGTACAGGAAAATGGACGCCGACCTGGATGGTGTAGAGGAGTGGACTGTCTTTAGAACAATCACTCCGCCGTCACAGGGGATCTACTTTTGGTCGCCAGAGCCCTTTGTGCATAACGGCAAGTCGTACATATCACTTGTGGCAAGTACTTCTCCCAATCATAAGGCAACCGATGTCCCCTCCCAGGTCTGGCTGGCAGACATCGATCCTGTAGGCGGGTTTGTTCAAAATTTAACCATGGATCCAAACAGGTTGCGTCTCGATCCGGAAGTTTTTGTAACAGATCAGGGACCTTACATATATTACAATCGTGAAATCCCTGAGACCGCTACTGATCCGCGGATTAAAGAGGGTATTTACCGGGTCGACAGCGGTCTGGGGCCCGTGATAAGCGCCCCCTGATTTCAAAACTTGGAACATTCCGTAAAATAATTTTTTCAGAAGAAACTCTATGAGCGGCAGATGCTGACAATGGTCGGTCATTGCTGAGATAGGAAGATAGCAAACAAAAGCAATTTTATTGTTTTACAGAAAGTCATTCTATATGATTATTTAGGAGGGAATAGGGTGAAGTGTTTGTGTATTTATGACAGCAGATTTGTGAAGGGTTTCAGTTTTTGCCTTTCAATTATCATGGCCATTTTACTGTTTTTTTCAGGTACATCGGCATGGGCCATAGACTTTTTTGCCGTTCGTGATCATAATACCGGCATCTTCTCCAATTCCCAGCGTGTCATTTCTTATAGGCATATGCGGCATCTCTGGAATACCTCTGACGGTGTCATGGCGGTAGCATTACAAAAGAAAGGCTACGATGGAGAGAACCTTGTTCTTTATAAATCACTTGACCAGGGGGTGAACTGGACCCTTGATACTCTTATCGATGATGATGGTTATTTAATCAGTGATGGAATTATTGACTCTGAAAACAACCTGCTCTTTGTCACATCTATTCCTTCAGATAAAACGACAAGGAACATAGAGTTCATTAAACTGGTCTACGATTCCACTTTTCAGGAATGGGAAATAGATCCTGCGACCCCGGTTACGGTTTTTAGATCCAACCGGAGATATAAGGCTTCCCGCGCCAGCATTGCAGTGGATTCAAATGGAGTAATCTGGTGTGCTTACCGCATTAATTATGCTATTGACGAAATATTTCAGATAATAGTCATGTACAGTGTCGACGGTGGCATGACATGGGTGGATAGCGGAAATGAATTCGGTACGCCAAACGGCTTGCCTGAAAAGTCTGCAAAAGTCATTGCTGTGGATAATGGAATTGCAATGATTTACCAGGACCAGATGGAAACCCCAGTCGTGGAGCGCTATAAGGAATGGGCTTACCGGGAGGATAATCAGCCTTTGCAAGACAGCTGGATCACAGGTTCAATCGCCAAAATGAACGCCCTTGACCGTGATCCTTATGGGACCCACTGGAGTGTTGCCGCTGATGATCTTGGTAACCTGCACCTTGCATATGAGGACAGTGGAATAAATTATACAAAATTCGATTTACATAGTATGACTTGGACAACCCCTGAGGTTGTAGCTGCCTTTGGGTCCTATTCGAGTATCTCGGTCGGGGCCAATCAAGACCTTTTTCTCTTTTCAAAATACTTTCGTAACAGGATGGCCGTCAGACAATTTTCCTATGCCGATCAACAATGGGGCAGATGGATCACTTTATCTTCCAAAAGCTACCTCGGTCTTTTAAGAATGTCGAGTCCGGAAAGATTTGACGGTTTACTGCCTCTGTTGTTCCAGGTAAATAACGCTGAACCCTATGAGTTGATCTATAACCTGATTGATACCCGATAAAACGGGCCTCTGAACACAGCTTGACAGATATCTTCACGAGATCTGCCTTAACGCGCTGTACGCAGCATACCATTTTGCTAACCTCCTGCCTCTGTTTTCAGGTTACTGCGATGGAAATACTAATGATTTTGTAGGACACTAAAGTCGTTTTCATCAACTAACGGTTCATCTTCTCCCGTTTTTTCTGGAAATTTCAGGCACTTGTCTTAAGGATAGTGCTTTTATCACTGCATGTCTCCCACCTCAGCCTTTATAGCAGAATCAATTAATTATTTGATTTTGTTTAAATAAAATTATGCATCGGAAGATGATGTGTTGATAGAAATTGTAAATACTGAGTGACAGATAAATTGAAAATTCCAATTTGACATATAATGTCAATCAGGTAGATTGATTTTTTCAAATATTACCTCTTTAAAGCGAAAAAAAGTAGATTTTGAACGATGAGTTAATGTATCTGGAATTATCAGGTGAAAATATTCAATTATAAGATAATGTTTATGGTCATAATCATGGGGCTGATGTTAGGCCTTATGGATTCGGCCTTTGATTTTAAATACGTTGACCAGGGAGATGAATCTTACCTAACCTATCTGATGACCGACTGGCCGGTATATGAAATCTTCTGGCGTGGTTCTTTTCTAGTCATTGCAATTCTTTTCGGTTTTATTTTTTCGTTCCAATACAATAAAAGAAAGGACTCAGAGACACTTTTCAAGGAATTGTTTGATAATGTTATTCCTGTTTGCATAACTACAAATAATCATGAAGTCATAATGGCAAACAGTAGTTATAGCGATATTTTTGGTCCTCATTTACAACCCGGTGAAAAAATAAAATGTTATGAATCAAGACCAGGGCCGCGATGCAGGACCAAGGACTGCCCTCTTCAAATAATCTCCGAAGGTGGACAGGATGTATATGTTTGCGAGTCGATCAAAGTATATGAAGACAATCAGAATAAAACGTTTATTGTTACTGCCACACCGCATCGTGATGCACAGGGCAATCAAATAGGTATCCTGGAATGTTTTCAGGATATAACCGAGCGAAGGAAACTCGAAAAAGAAAAAGAATCTCTTATTGAGCAACTCAAAGAGACGGTTGAGAAAGTAAAAACATTAAGCGGTTTTTTACCTATTTGCGCAAACTGCAAAAAAATAAGGGATGACAAGGGGTACTGGAAACAGGTTGAAGCCTATATAAGCGAACACTCAGAGGCGGAATTCAGTCATAGTATATGTCCTGATTGTAACGCAAAGTATTATGATCAGTTAAAAAAACATTTCTAACTGATCCCTTTTATTTTATCCAAGCTCTGCAAATAATATTATTTTCTCCCTTCCCGTTCCATATTTCCAAAAAATATTTCCAGCAGCTTAAATCTTTCTTGTTACATCATTTGTCTGTAATATTTGTTATCGGATGCACAGAGAGAATAAATCTCTTGAAGAATGGAATATTGTGTGTCTCATATGATAAAATAAAAGTTTGGTGGAGTGAAAAGTACAGGTACGAAGACTGAGGCCGTCGGGAAGGTTTTGCGGGGCAACATTTGTTTAATTCTTGCTTCGCTGGCCTGGGGATCCACTTTTGTTGTCCAGCGGACAGCAATGGATCACCTGGGTCCTTTCACGTATAGCGGACTCAGGTTTTTATTAGGATCATTATTCCTCCTTCCTTTAGCCTTGCATTGTTTCAGAAGGAAGACATTCTCCCAAATAAAACCGCAAGCAGTAAAAATTCCCCTGATAATCGGAGCAAGCTGTTTAACAGGGTTACTCGTGTGCCTGGGAATCAACCTGCAGCAGATCGGTCTCATCTATACCACAGCAGGGAAAGCAGGCTTTATTACCGGCCTTTATGTTGTTATAGTGCCCATCCTGGGAGTATTTTTCGGGTACCGTGCAAATCTTGGTGTGTGGGTTGGAGCTCCTCTTGCTCTGGCAGGCCTGTATCTGCTGAGTATGACTGGGGCCATGACCCTTTCTCCGGGAGACGCCTGGATTCTTGCCGGTGCTTTTGTATGGGCTCTCCAGGTCTTGACCATCGGATGGCTATCTCCAAAGACTGACACTGTTATACTGGCATTCGGTCAGTCATTTGTTTGTGGTATACTGAGTCTACTTGTAGCTGTATACGCTGAGGAAATGCATATGACAGCTATTTCGGCAGCATGGTTTGAAATCCTGTATGGTGGGATTATTTCTGTGGGGCTGGGGTTTACCCTGCAGGTGTCGGGACAGAAATATTCGCCTGCTTCACATGCAGCTATTATTATGCAGCTTGAGGCGGTATTTGCGGCTTTTTCCGGCTGGTTTTTTCTGGGTGAAGTGATGAGCAACAGAGCTCTTGCAGGAGCGGGGTTAATGCTGGTTGCAATGCTGGTAGCCCAGCTTTTACCCTCGTGGAGAACCCTGAAGGCAACTCAAATATTACTGCCAAAATAACCTCATGGAAATAACAGAGGGAAATTTTTTCCGTAAATGAAAAGTTATGAAAATTGTAGTGCCGGAAAATAATGAAACAAACATGAATGAATGTTTGAGAAAGTTCCGGGAGGCCAGATTTCCTCTAGCCCTGACGGGAGCAGGAATCTCCGTAGAAAGCGGTATCCCTGATTTCAGGAGCCCCGGAGGGCTGTGGACGAAATTTGCGCCAGATGAATATGCTACCCTTGACGTTTTTTTACGTAATCCGGCAAAAGCCTGGCAGCTCTACAAGGCTCTTGGAAAGACCCTGGAGGGTAAAAAGCCTAATGCAGCACATATTGCACTCGCCCAACTGGAGAAAGCTGGTCTGATCCATGGTGTGATAACGCAGAATGTGGATATGCTGCACCAGCAGGCCGGAAGTAAGAATGTCCTTGAAATCCACGGTGATCGCCAGCATCTGCAATGCCTTGAGTGCGGTAAACTTGAAAAGGTCTGCGTTGAGCATTATCAGCGTCCGGAACCGCCTGTTTGCAGCGAGTGCGGCTTTATACTGAAACCAAATGTCGTCCTTTTCGGCGAAGCTGTACGCAGGCTGGATGAAATACATCTCCTGCTGCAGCACTGCGATCTTCTTCTTGTTATCGGGACTTCAGCTCAGGTTTATCCGGCTGCCGGTCTTCCAGATATGGTCAAACGGAACAACGGTTTAATTTACGAATTCAATACAGATGAAACGAACCTTACTCGAGGTCAATCCTGCAACAATCTGCAGAGTGATTTTTTCTTTCAGGGAAGGGCTGCTGCTACCCTGCCATTATTTTCAGGAAGGGTGGGTAAAAAATTATAAATTAAAATATACAATTAGGAGGGCATGTATATTAATTTCATGCAGTTGTAATGTGACTTCGAAAGATAATGTGAATTGAACGATGCTATATTTATATTGCAATAAATAGGTATTTCTAATAAGGACACTCTTGTTACGTATGTAGGAAGTGGGTGAAAATGCATGTATGAACGAAGAGTATTCAAAAGGATTAGCCCGGGAAACGGTTGTATTGTTGCACACGCTGAACGGGTCGGCAGCATTAAGGACATCAGCAAGGGCGGATTGTTCTGCACTTGTTTTCAGGAGAGTCCCTGCGGGAAAACAAAAAATAAATCAATCGATATTCTCTGCTGCAACGGTTGCCTTGTTATTAAGGGCGTGAAGGTCAGAGTTGTCAGTTCCGAACAAATATCAGGAAAATTTCTCAAAAATTTCGAGATGAAGAAATGCCGCATGCAGTTTGACGACCTGCACGAAAATCAATCAGCCTATATTGAAGGTCTCATTGCCGAACACATTGATGAACAGAGCGGGCATACGGTTCTTCCCTCAATAAAATAAGAAAGTTGCCCCTCTTTTTTTCTGTTTGATTTTCATCAACTCGGTATTACGAATATCCGGTTCCCCATATGTCTCTGGGTTCAATTCATCATGCACTCAGAATCAAAATCCAAGTCATTACAGCATTTACCAGGGAAAGAAATACGGCCGCCGATCCCATGTCCTTCGCCCTGCCGGACAGCGGATGATTTTCTTCACTGATACGGTCAACAGCTGACTCAATAGCACTGTTCACAAGTTCAACAATGAGGACCAGGAGCAGTGAACCGACCAGCATATATTTTTCGACCGGGTTTTTCCCTAACCAGAAACCAAGCGGAGCAAAAATAAAAAAGAGGATGACCTCCTGCCTGAAAGCAGTTTCATTCAGGAATGCTGATTTGAGTCCGGAAAGGGACCATTGCAAAGCCCTGGCCAGCCTTTTTATCCCTTGCGTTTGGTGAGATTTCATATAATGTTCTGTGCAATAGTCATGCAGAAAGTGTAAATTCACATAGTATTTTTGATAATATATTTGCTGGTTTCTCCCCAGTCCTAAAATCCAACGGTTAAGAACAGAGATTAACTGAATCGTCCTTACACTCGTTGAATCTTGTAAAATTTTCACAAGTCTATCATAATTGGTTATGGTAAAGCGAACTCTTTTATGCATTGCAGCAATCGGACTGCTCCTGGCCGGGTGTGTGAAAATACCGGAGCATCATGGTACGGTGGGGAAGTACAACGAGTTGCATGATATAAACACGATGTGTCCCGGGAAAGACTCCATTTTACCACTCAGTACAGCCGGAGTGCCTCAAAAAATTAATGAGCTGGATTCCCGGAGTTTCAGGGTGTTGAACTGGAACAGTTACAAAGGGAGCATTAAAGGGTGGCAGGAAGATCTTGAAAGACTGGGCAGACAGAGTGATCTTGTGGTTCTGCAGGAGGGATATCTGACTGACGATCTTCAGAAACTCCTCAATAATAAAAAGTACAACTGGGATATTGCCAACGCATTTACATATTATGATATCTACACCGGAGTGTTAACTGCCTCCAGGGTCAAACCTGATTTCCTGTGTTCATTCAGAGTGCTTGAACCGCTCAGCGGTATCCCGAAAACTGTCCTGATAACACGTTATCCACTTTCAGGTACGGACAACTCTCTTCTCCTGGCAAACATTCACATGATTAATGTCTCCCTTAATATTTCGGCTTACAGGGCACAGCTGGAACAAATAGCAGAAGTGCTCTCACAGCACCGGGGGCCCCTGCTTATCGCCGGGGATTTCAATTCATGGAGTCGAGAGCGTATGAGGATTCTTAATGACATTACGCAAGAACTCGGGACAGAGACCGTTACATTTGACACAGACCACAGGGTAACGTTTATGGGCCAGCAGGTTGATCATATATATTACAGACAGCTTGTACCAATTGCGGCTTTAACAGAAAAGGTGAAAACCTCGGATCATAATCCCATGCTGGTAACCTTCAGGCTGGCAGATGATGAATAAGGAGTTATAAAGGATATTGCACATGAGAATACGTCAGGTTGCCGCAGGGCTTTTTTCCCTGTTCATAATTATGTCATTTTATATTTCCTGCTCTGCCGGGACAAAGGAAGAAATTACATCTCTCCTCAAGTTTGTTGAACAATCAGAGTGTAATTTCGTGAGGAACGGCAAGCAGCACGATTCCCTCACAGCCCGACAGCATATTGAGAAAAAATATAATTATTATCGTGATCAGATCACAACCACTGAAGACTTTATTCAGTACTCGGCCACAGGAAGTAGTTTAACAGGCAAGCCTTACAAAGTGAACTGCAAGGGTATCAGCATGGACAGTTCAGAGTGGCTGAACACAGAATTAGTCAAAATGAGGGCGAGATGAAATATCAGGGAGAGAAGCACTTCGCATATTCTCAGATGAAAATGGTACCGGCGTATTTTTCTCTCATTACCCTGGTGTTTTTAGTACTTAGCGGTTGTGCTACTCTGCCTGAAAATGTTGATCGTCAGGTTTCTACGGTTCTTCAGGATACTGCTGATACATCTATCGGCAGGGCGGTGAAGAAGGGGAGCGAGGAACACCCGGGCAAGTCCGGATTTCTCCTTCTGGGCAACGGGCTTGACGCCTTTGTCGCCCGGGCTGTCATGGCAGATTTAGCTGAACGGTCCATTGATGTACAATACTACCTGTATCACAATGATCTTGTTGGAAACCTTTTAAGTTACAGCCTCCTGAAGGCAGCAGACCGGGGTGTCAGGATACGTATACTGCTTGATGACATGGGGCTGGAGGGAAGGGGTATGAATATAGCCACCTTTGACAGTCACCCGAATATTGAAATCCGCATCTTTAATCCCTTCAGCAGGAATGTCTTTCGCGGCATACAGTTCCTGACCCGCTTCGGGAGCGTGACCCGGAGGATGCATAACAAATCATTTACCGTGGATAATCAGGCGACCATTGTCGGAGGCAGAAATATTGGCAACGAGTATTTTGGTGCCGACCCTGACCTGGCATTCGGTGACCTTGATGTTCTGGCCATGGGGCCGGTGGTGAAGGAGATTTCGACATCTTTTGATAAGTACTGGAACAGCGACCTGGCATACCCCATATCAACCCTGAAAGGGATAGTGGAAGTTGAAAAACTTGATAAAGTCCGGCCGGATTGGGAAAGGTTTATTGACGAGCAGAAAGAATCCGCGTACTACTCAGCCCTTATCAATTCTGATTTCGCCAGAAAACTGAAATCGAGAGATCTTAAGTACACCTGGGGAGAGGCAAAAGCATTGTATGACCAGCCTGAAAAGATCCAGCATGATACCGGAGCCCGGGAACTGCACCTCGCTCCACAGTTGGCCCCGTATATGGATCAGCTCACGGACGAACTGCTTATCTTTTCAGCTTACTTTGTTCCGGGAAAGGAAGGGGTCAAGTTTCTCAAAGAGCTGCGGGAACGTGGAGTAAAGGTGCGGATATTGACCAACTCCATGGCCTCAACCGATGTGACCATTGTCCATGCCGGGTATGGGAAGTACAGGAGAGAGATGCTGCGAGCCGGCATTGAATTGTACGAGGTGAATAAAAAGCTCACCAGGGAACAGCGTAAAGAGAAAAAAGGACCTGGAGGTTCCTCCAAGGCAAGCCTCCACGCAAAAGCATTTATTTTTGACCGGGAGAAATTATTCATCGGATCCCTAAACCTGGATCCCAGGTCTGTCGATCAGAACACGGAGATTGGCATTATTTTTCACTCGCCGGAACTGGGTGCAATGATGGGGGAAGGATTTGACAAGGATATTAACACTAAGGCCTTCATGGTAGAACTCAGTAAGGAAGAGGACGGGATGGAACTGCTCCGATGGGTCATAACTGAAAACGGTGTGGAGAAAGTCTATACAGTGGATCCATACACATCGATCTGGAGGCGTTTTCTGGTTAACCTTGCCGGCCTGCTGCCCATTGAGTCGCAGCTTTAATCTTCAAGCCGGATTTAATAACACAAGGAGCCGGCGAACTGATGCCTGTTATTGTCAAAGAGGGCTATGATTTCTGTTTTGATCCTGATGCCTGTGGAAGCTGTCAGGGGTATTGCTGCAGCGGAGAATCAGGGAATGTGTGGCTCAGTGATATCGATGCAAAAAAAATAAGCACTTCACTTGGCATGAATGTCATTGATTTTCTAGAGCAGTATGTCAACCGCAGCAGCAACAGACTGTCTCTGAAAGAAAATTACGTGGAGGGCACGTTTCAGTGTATTTTGTATAATGAAAAGATACAGGGATGTTCAGTATATGATGTCAGGCCCGAACAGTGCCGTCTTTTTCCATTCTGGGAGTATTTCAGGGAAAACAGGGCTGCAGTACTGAAAGAATGCCCCGGTATCAGGGAATGTCATTCCGGAGAATGAGAAGAAAAAATACCTGGTTTCTCATCTGTACACACCAGTTTTCAGTATGGAAACATTGTCTCCGGTCAGGCCTTAGCCATACTGCCAGAGAAAAAAGAGCGGTACCGCGATACCGATGGTGACAAGCCATGCCCCTCTCCCGGTAATTCCTTTCTGGCCGCGGATCATAAACAATCCTGTCATGGCGAGCAGGCCCAAAGCCAGTGCATAAATGTCGGCAAACCATGTCCAGAGTTTTTTTGGATGGTTGAGATGCAGAAAATTGACCTGAAAAAGAAGCGGGCGCTTCCTGGTCTTTTCCTGGATAATTTCACCGGTTTTCAGGTTCGCATGAATGGTATTGTTTTCCACAAATATCTGCAGGGTGTCGGGGTCAGGCTGGAAGGAATCTTTTACATTCCCTGTTTCACCGAGTTGGATCAGAATGGATTGGACCAGTTCGGATTTTTCCGTCTGCCGGTCGAGGTTCAGGTTAGTATATTCACGGGTTATACGGTAAGTGGGGTTCCAGTCACCAATATGATTGACTGCTACCCCGGAAATAACGTAGATGATTGTCAGCCCGAAGCAGAGATACCCCAGGTCCCGGTGAACAATATTATTCCATCTCCGCCATTTCATGATCGTGTCGGGATTATTTCTCTTCTATTTCGGCGCCCGTTCCCCTCAGACGGATAATCCTTTCACCTTCCGTAACGGTTGATGGATCAAAGGTGAGCCCTTTTTCCTGAGCAAGATGCTCTCTATATTTAATAAGATCTTCTTTTGAAAAGTTGAGTTCTTCGACAACCCCCTCCACAACAGCATGCCGCCCTGAAGCACTCATGGGAAAGACGATTTCACCGTCCGTCACCTTTACCTGTATTTTTTCGTAAGGCCGGTCACCGGCAATATAGATCCAGCATCCCCGCTTGGCACAGACCTCAACAACCAGGCCGCTGATCTTTACCCTTTGGCCCAGAAACAATTCAGGCTTATCGAGCAAATCCGATATTTTCGTTTCCTCCTGCAGATGAATCCCTTTGCCGTACGTATTGGTTTTAGCATAAGCAAGTACGGAGAAGAGAAAAACGAGGATTACTCCCATTGCAATTTTATGGTACATCACAGCCTCCGGATCATAGAGTTGGATTTATGGTAAATTTCTCAGGTGTCTTGCTGTTCATGGAATTTTGATCATCCGGTAAAGGCAAACCCATATACTCTATCATCAATGTTATGTCCAGTTGAGACTTATGTGGAGGTTTATGGTTCCTTTCTGAATGTAACAAAACTGAGGAAAACAAGACCTAGTACGCCAGAGATAAGCGATCCCACGATAACCCCAAACTTGGAGAGTTCAAGAAGTTGAGGGTCGCTGAAGGAGAGTCCTGATATGAAAATGGACATGGTAAAACCGATTCCACCCAGCATACTGGCCCCGAATACATGTCCCCAGGTGACTCCATGAGACAACGGCGCCTTCATTAGCTTGGAGGCGGCAAAAGTGAAGGAGAAGATGCCGAGGGGTTTTCCGAGGACAAGGCCGAGCATAACACCCTGCGATACGGAACTGGACAGTGCAGTCATTATATCCATGTTTCCGAGATAAACACCTGCATTAGCCAGGGCAAAGAGAGGAAGGATGACAAGCGCCACCCATGAGTTGAGCCCGCCAAGCATTCTCTGCAGGGGGGTCTGGGTCTGGTGGCAGGCGTTTTCAATGTTTTGAATTATTGTGAGGTGCTGCTGGTTTATGAGAACGGTAAAACCACAGCCTTCCGAACCACAATCAAATTTATCAAGGTAACGTGATACTTTCTGGATGAATGTTGCGGTATCATACCTTCCCTGGGCCGGGATAAGAAAAGCAACAATAACGCCTGCAACAGTCGCATGGATTCCGGAACCCAGAATGGCTACCCAGACACAGAATCCCAATAATACGTACAGGATGGTATAGCGTATCCAGAGCAGGTTTGCCAGGGCAATGCACCCCATAAAAAAAAGAGCGATAAAAAGATAGAGCCAGGTAATGGTCGGTGTATAAAAAAGGGCGATGACCAATACGGCACCGATATCATCGGCTATTGCCAGTGCTGAGAGAAAAATACGGAGTCCGAGAGGAACACGGTTTTTAAGCAGTGATAAGACAGCGAGAGCAAATGCGATATCAGTCGCCATGGGGATACCCCATCCCTTGGCGGCAGGGGTGGAAAAATTAACAATTGCATACAGCAGGGCAGGGATTACCATGCCTCCTGCGGCAGCAGCTACAGGAAGAAGAGCACGTTTGAACGAGGCGAGTTCACCTATGAGGAGTTCGCGTTTAATTTCAAGCCCGACCGTAAAAAAGAAGAGGGTCATCAGGGCTTCATCAATCCAATGCGCTACAGATCTGCTGACATGATAGGGGCCAAGATGCAGAGAAAGTTCAGTATGCCAGAAGGTATGGTATGATTCATGGCTGATGTTGGCCCAGAACAGGGCCAGCAGGGTGGAGGCAAAGAGGAGAAAACCGCCGGTGACAACTTTGCTGCGGAATCGCTGAAACGGTCCCACAAGAGCCATTATACGGGGTACCGGCGGCTGTGTTTGTGATTCAGGGTGTGCCATTTATTGCTTTTGCTAATATGGTAATCAGGGAAAATATTATCAGGAATTATATTACCTAACCCATCAAACATAAACCAGCAAAAAACAACCAGGGTTGTAATGATCAGGTCAGGTACGCTATAGTGAAGCACAGACGTGTCTTTTGTGTTTTGCATACTTGAAGTGAGGTAATATATGGCGGGAGAAATAGAGCAGGAAATTCTTCACATCCTGGAAGAGGCTATAAAAAGGGAACTTGCTGCATATAAACTCTACAGCCGTGGAGAAGAGCTTGCCGATAAGCCCGAACTGAAACAGATTTTTGCGATGCTTGCCAAAGAAGAACTCGGGCATGAGACACTATTGAAACAGGTCTATTATGATTATAAGAAAAGACTCGGGCTGAAAGTCCTGCATCATGACGATGAAGCTTGAGCCCATTTGAAACAACATATCAATGTACAAAGCAGTGATTGAGATACCTGGAAAACTGAACATCCCCGATAATGAATTACGCTTTACCTTTTCCCGCTGCAGTGGTCCGGGCGGCCAGAATGTGAACAAGTTATATGTGGTATAAGTTTTTGTTATTAATTTATATTTCGTAATTCGTAAAATTGTAGGTATGATAGTAATAAATTCCAAACTCAGCATTCCTGATGAAGAAATTCGCTTTACCTTTTCGAGATCTAGTGGTCCGGGAGGTCAAAACGTCAATAAGCTCAATTCTAGAGCTATTTTGTGGTTTGATGTGGAGAACTCACTGACACTTAGTTCATACCAGAAGTTTAAAATACGGCAGCATCTGGCTAGGCGGATCAGCAAGGATGGTGTTTTGCAAGTTGCAGCGGAGCGGCACCGGACTCAAAAAGCTAACAAGGAGGATGCTTTGCAGCGTTTTTCCGAGCTACTGGCAGCGGCATTGGTGGAAAAACCACGCAGGAAAAAGACTAGGATTGGAGCCGGGGTAAAGGAAAGGCGGTTGCAGGCCAAGAAGCGTCGGGGCAAATTGAAGAAGTCTCGGGGTGGTAAGGATTGGTAGTAGCCATGGGGCAATTAAAATCAGCTTGACCCGAAGCATTGAGCAGAAAAATACAATATAACTAGTAAATGCCGAAGCAATTTAGTTTACCCACAAATGCCTTTTGTTTTGAAAGGTTATCTCCCACCTCAACGTACCCCCAAATTTCTACTCAAGAAATAATAGAAGATTAATCCCGCCAGTTATTTTATCTGTTTTCAAACTGAACATTATCTACTTCTCGCCGAGTTTATACACCCAGTCGACGAGGTCTTATAAAATTATTTTTTTTGTAACTATTTGACTTTTCGTTGAATTTAAAGTATTTTTGCGAAAGATACGTTTTCTGCTAAAAGAATTTTATGGGAGATTTGACTTAACCCGGAGACAATGACAGTTTGAAATAAGATTTACATGGTTAATTCTCATTCAAGTGCTGCATTGTTGCTTTTGGGTTAGGTAGATTTATCATCGTATCAGCTAGGTATTCGGCATCCTCAAGATCATGAGTAACAAGAATTATAGGAATGTCGAGTCGTTCTTTTAACCCTTTCAACTCCTTTCGCAGTCTGACCCGTGTGATCGTATCTAGCGCCGAAAAAGGTTCATCAAGAAGCAATACATGCGGGTCAGATGCCAGAGCTTGAGCAAATGCCGCTCGCTGCCTTTCGCCCCCGGAAATCTGATGAGGTTTTTTCAAAGCTAAGTGCCTGATACCCAACATCTCAAGGAGCTCAGTAATACGAGTTTTGTTCTTACAGCTGAACCCGACATTCTTTTCAACGTTCAGGTGGGGAAACAGGGTATGCTCCTGAAACACATACCCTATTCTTCGATCCCGCGCCGGTACCCATATTTTTGCAGCATCAAACCAGATTTTTTTATCATAAACAATCTGTCCCCTGTCGGGTTTGTCTAACCCAGCCAGCGTCCTGATGACAGTCGTCTTGCCGGCACCTGACGGGCCAGTCAAGGCCAGTAGATTTCCACTTTCACATGCAAAGCTGACATCTATGGTGAAGTGACCTCGTTTTTTTGCAATTCTACCTTTAAGCATGACAATTCCTTGCGTTCAGCACATTGACAGAGACCAGTACCACATAACTGATACCCACAAGAATCAGAGACATATATGCTGCCTCGCGGTATTGCATGGTTTCAACATATTCGTAAATGGCAATTGAAGCCACTTTGGTTCTGCCTGGTATAGACCCACCTATCATCAGAATAACTCCGAACTCGCCCATGGTATGAGCAAAAGCAAGAATAGCCGATGCCATCAGGCCAGCCAGGGAGTTTGGAAGAATGACTCGAAAAAAAGTTGCTATTGGAGTAGCTCCAAGCATTGACGACATTTCCAGCAAACGGGGATCAATTTTCTGGAAAGCTGTTTTAAGTGGCTGCACAGCAAATGGTAAACTATGAACCATTGCTGCCAGAGTGATCCCTATAAAGGTAAAGACTAGTGGTCCATCAGTAAAAAAAGACCATACCTTACCGGCCGGACCTTCGGGTCCCATGATGATAAGCAGATAAAAACCAAGGACTGTGGGTGGTACAACCAGCGGTAAATTAACCAGGCTGTCGGCCAGAAATCTTCCAGGAAAACGCACAAAGACCAGGACTGCGGCTATTGGCATAGCCAGAAGCAACAGAAGCACGGTACTTATCATCGCAAGTTTTGCGGAGAGAAACAAAGGCGTCAGATCCATTATTGATATCCAAATTTATGCAGTTTTCCCATCATGTCATCTGATGTTGCAAACGCAATAAAGCGGGCTGCATTCTCAAAATTATTCCCATAGAGTATTGCGCATGCTTTTTGTTCAACCGCCTTTGACTCAGGGATTTCCCAGTAACATCCTGCTTTCCCTCTTTCCGTCAGAGCAAGTGACCGGGCTATAAAAGCAGCATCAGCAACCCCTGTTGCAGCGTATTGAAACGCCTGACCCACGTTATTGCCATATACAAGTTTTTTCTCAATCACAGGCCATTCTTTTAGCTTTTCACACGTATCTTGTACCACTGTTCCATACGGCGCAGACTTAGGATTTGCCATACCAATATTTTTCACGTCAATACTTGCCATAACATCCTTCCAGCCTTTTATTGAACACAGTTCGGTTTTGCTGGTCCAGAGAACAGCATGCCCTGTAGCATAGAGTACTGGCTCAGAGCATAACCCCTCATCATTGAGGATTTCAGGTCGTTTTGTGTCTGCCGAGAAATACAGGTCAAACGGAGCCTTGTGTTTTATCTGGGTAAAAAACCTTCCTGAAGACGAAATGGTTAATTGAACAGGAATGCCTGTTACTGCAGTAAATTGTTTTTTGATTACCTCCAACGCAGGGGCGTAATTAGAAGCAACAGCAACATCCAGTACTGGTTGCGCTTCTGCCCTCTTCAACCCGCTAAGGACAAAGAGCATCAACAAACCATAGATCAGTTGCCTTCTCAGCTTGGTCTCCATCATTTTTCAAACCATTATGGAGCTGATAGCATCGCTGAAGATAAAAGGCGTGATGCCAGACTTTTCTAGCTCCAGGTGCGGCTTGTCACCGATCTTTGTAAAGTAGACCCGCTTACAGTCCTTGATCGCCTCCCATGTTTTCGCCATTCTTTCAGGATCAAATGAATGGTTTTTGTCTCCAGTTGAGAGTGGTTCAACGTTACGTACCATAATCAGTGTGTGTTGAGATTTTGATATGTCAAAAATCCAAAATCGTGTTGCCCTTCCAAAATGCTCGTTGACCATTTCTCCATCTGTTGATGCTACTGCGATCAGCATGATTTACCTCCATCACCAACTGTTTTTTTCCCATAAGGTTTACAACCATGAACCTTAAACTTAAAAGCGAAACCATCACATCACCCACAGCCAGTACCGCCTCCAACACAGGCACCCTTGGAAGAACATTTATGCATTTTTCCCTGCAAAGTGTTCAAACCTTTGCCCGTGTAGACAGCTTCAAGCCCTTTTTCTATAAACCCGGCCATCAACACAGGTTTTATCCCCTTTTTCTTCAACATTTTTTTAGGACTTTCGCCAAGATCGTTGACCAAAATTGCCCGGCAGTCTTTTAGCAGTCGTGTCATATGCAGCCAGCGCTGCGGCCCTCCATTCTCGGTAGGAGCAGGGCGTACTTCCACAAGCTTATAACCTCCAGTTTCATTCTCACCCCATATCTGAAAGCTGATAGCCTGACCCAGGTGCTGATTAACCAGCACGCCTTCCATTGTCGCAACTGCAACATAGGGTCTTACAGCTTCAGCAGGTTTTGGCAGAGAGGCACAGGCTGATAAACATCCACGCATCTCATCGGTTTTGTCATCGTCCAGCAGGCCAACTGCGTCTGCCCGACATCGTGTACAATGCCTCATCTGCGGCAAATATTGTTCTGCTTCATTGCGCAGAGTTATCATCTGTTCTTTTGGCGGCTCCTGCACATCTTCAAAAACTGTATCAATATTTGGGAACATGGCCATGCAGTTCAACAGGTCTGCCCCTAGTTTTTTCATCTTCCGGGCAACGTCTATTACATGGTGGTCGTTGATACCGGGTATGACAATGGTGTTGATCTTGACCGTAATGTTATGCTCCTTAAGCTTTTCAATAGCCTGCAACTGTCGAGCCAGTAATAACTCGGCTGCCTGCAAGCCTCGATACATTACCTTGCCGTCCCGCACCCACGAGTAGATACTTTTGCCAATCTCCGAATCAACAGCGTTGACTGTAACAGTAACATGTGACACTCCTATCTCCGCCAGTTCCTCTACATGAGGCGCCAGGTTCATTCCGTTTGAGGCAAGGCATAAGATGGTGTCTGGATACTTATTTCGGATAAGCCGCATGGTCTCCAGAGTTTCCTCTGCATTGGCAAATGGGTCACCAGGACCGGCAATGCCAGCAACTGAAATCCGAGGTTCCTTTTCAAGCACTTTATCCATGTAATATAAAGCCTGATCCGGGGTCAGGATCGTGCTGGTAACACCAGGCCGGGACTCGTTAACACAGTCATATTTGCGGTTGCAGTAATTACACTTAATATTGCACTTCGGAGCCACCGGCAGATGAATCCTACCAAACTGCCCTTTGACCTTAGCGTTAAAACAGGGGTGACGATTGAAATCGATTTCGTGTGTCATTGTTATCTCCAATCCGTTGAATATTTTTTAGCTCTTTCAGCCTTAATTTTTCTGGTTTTGCTGTCATCTCGAACGAACGTGAGAGATCTTGTTGCTAAAAGATAAAGACCTCTCTCTGTCGTTCGAGGTAAGCGAAGACTCCGGATGACATAAGCACCAGGAACTTAAGATTGGCCGCACATCACATGTACGAATAGCCGACCTCTGAATCATTCTGCTTTTTGTCGAGCAGTGCATTGGCGACCGTGTCAAAAAGGTGCTGTGCCCCGTGATAGCCAAGATGCAGAACCCGCTGCCCACCAACCCGGTCATGAATGGGAAAGCCGACCCGGATGAGCGGTATGGAAAGTTTTCGTGCAAGCGGATAGCCCTTTGAATGACCAACAAGCATATCCGGTTCCAGGCTTTCTGCCATTTCGCAGATATCAAAAAAATCCATTCCTTCATGAACTTCCGGCTGCTTAAGGAGAAGGTTACTGGTTGTTTCGCGAATCGCAGCTGCCAGTAGACCAGAAGTTCCACCTGATGCACACAGAACCGGACGAATACCGATCTCGGCTAGAAAAGCGGTCATGCCTACAACAAAATCCTCTTCCCCATACACAATGGCCTTTTTACCAAAAACGTATTTATGGCCGTCCACATAGGCATCAACCAAGCGCCCTCGCACTTTCGTGTACTTTTCAGGCACTGTCCTGCCGCTCAATTTTTCCAGCAGGGAAAAGAACCGATCCGTTTCCTCTATACCGATGGGCATACCGATCTGGAAATTGTCCACATCATGCTTTTCTTTGAGGATAAGCCCACCAGTTCTTGTGTCTTTCAGGGTACGGCCAAATTCTATAGTTGCTCTGCTCCGGCCCATGGTTTTGATTGCGACAAGCGGGGTCCCGCCGGCCTGTATCTTTTCGTATTCCAGCAATGCCGGGCCATCCATGGTTTCGGACAGGTCGGGCAGCATGGTGGCATTTAGACCAAAGTCATCCAGCACTTCCCGCAGGTACCGAAAATCAGCCGAAGAGACAAAACCAGGTAACAGATTGATTTTGTCATTAACCGGTCCGCCTTCAGCCATCTGTTCGGCAACAGAAGAAACAGCGCCATGAAAACCTTCCATGTGAGTACCTGCGTAGCTGGGAGTCGATACATTGACAAAATCGGGCAACCCATGTGAACCTTCTGTATCTGTTTTGTATTCATGCAGGATCATTTTGACGTCGTCACCAATGGTTTCAGTGAGGCAGGTAGTAGCAATGCCGATCAATTTTGGCCGGTATTTTTCTGCGACATTGGTCAACCCGAGTTTCAGGTTTGCTGCACCGCCGTACACTGCGTGTTTCTCGGACAGCGATGACGAGGCGATGTCAATGGGTTCATTGTAATGACTGATAATGTAGCGCCGCATATAGGTTGCACAGCCCTGTGAGCCGTGCAGATACGGAACCGCCCCTTCAATACCCTTAAAGGCAAGGCAGGCGCCGAGTGGCCGACAGAGTTTGCATGCGTTGGTGGTCGATATATAGTTAGGAGGATTCTTACTCATGATGTCCCCCTTTCAATTTTTGTATGCCGGGGAACAAAACGCCAGACTGGGCTCATAACTGAGGAATGAACTTCGCGGGCGAAATTGAGCATCCCTTCGAATCCGGCCAGCGCTTCTTTGCGTTCATGATTATGGTCGCAAAAACCGATACCGAGTTTGTAGGCAATGGGCCTCTCCTTTACCCCGCCGACAAAGACATCAACCTCCTTGTCCTTAAGAAAAGAAGTCAGCTCCAGCGGGTTAGAATCGTCAACGATGACTGTGCCCGGATCAGTGATTGCTTCAAGTTCCTGGTAGTCCTCAACTGTCCCTGTCTGCGAGCCAACGAGAACCACCTGCATATCAATGAGCCG
Organism: uncultured Desulfobulbaceae bacterium; assembly: GCA_947259225.1. Lineage (GTDB taxonomy): Bacteria > Desulfobacterota > Desulfobulbia > Desulfobulbales > Desulfobulbaceae > UBA10518. The sequence continues at coordinate 241,678 of CAMYLK010000002.1, forward strand.
AAAAGCCTTTACCAGTGAAAAGGCCTTGAATGACCCACCCACATATATGGCCGCTTTTTTGCCCGCCAAGTCCCTGCGATAAGGTTCAAGCTCCGGGATAAGATTCTGCACTTCGGCCTGGACTATTTTTTTGGTACGCTCCATCATCTCCGGATCTTTAAAAAAACGGGCAATGTCATAGAGCGCTTCAGACATATCCTCAATTCCGAAGTAGGAAACTCGGAGCGATGGGATACCGTATTTTTCCTCCATCATGTTGGCCAACTCCATGGTAGAGCCGGAACATTGCACAACATTGAGAGAGGCGCCATGAGCGCGGCGGATATCATCTACCCGGCCGTCTCCGGTAATATTGGCTACAACATCAACCCCCATACGCTCGTAATATTCGCGAATCATCCAGATCTCGCCGGCAAGGTTAAAATCGCCCAGGATATTGATGGAGTGTTCGGGTATTTTTGAAATGTCGCCGGTACCGATGAGGCTACACATTGCATCACAAGCCGCCTTGTACCCGGCCCGCTTGTTGCCTTTGAACCCTTCTGATTTAACTGGAATGACGGGGATGCCCTTTTCCTCTTCAACCTTTCTGCTGACTGCTTCCAAATCGTCACCGATTATTCCGACAATACAGGTTGAATAAACAAAGGCAGCCTTGGGATTGTGCCGATCGATCAATTCTACAAGGGCGTTATATAGCTTTTTCTCACCGCCGAAGATGACATCCATTTCCTGCAGATCGGTTGAAAAAGAGAGTCGGTGCAGTTCCGGCCCAGAAGACAAAGCCCCGCGAATGTCCCAAGTGTATACGGCGCAACCAATTGGTCCATGCACGAGGTGCAAAGCATCGGCAATGGGATACAAAACTACCCGTGACCCACAGAACACACATGCCCGCTGGCTTACCGCCCCTGCCAGACTGTCCTTGTCGCAGACAATCTCAAAAGACGATTCACCCTTAATATGAATCTGATTTTCCCGTTCCTTCAGAGCTACTGCTTCCATAACTTGCCCAATATAAAATAATGAATGTTGTTTGCCTCTCTATCGCAAGAGGCATGCCACCATTCGTTTTTTTTTATATCTTTGATATCAACAGGTTATGGGATGGCAATGAAAAACACGAAAATAACAAATCTACAATTTCCGAGACAACAGTTTACAGATATGAAGACTGTTGACAATTTTGTAGGTCTGGGTTGGGTATAAGGTGAAGGTTATTATGATATATCTTTACTTCGTATTCCCCTGGTAAGGTTGATATTACCAGGGGCAAGGTCGAATAGTAGCCAATCAATGCAAATTAAATCTTCTCTGCTATAATCTTTAATCAACCTTAAGTCTTTTTATTTTGCTTTAAATTGCACCTTTCCCCTGTTGGTATTGATTTTTCTGTTTGAGCGAGCCCTTACTATTGGAATTTCCTGTTTGGCTTATAGGGATTTTAAATGTATTTTAGTCGCTGTTGAAACAACTTGTACAACATACTCAACAAAAAAATGCTGCAGAGCACAATTTTTTTATGGAGAAATAAATGAAAACACACAGAAACTTTATTGCCACCCTCTTCATATTTTTCATAACGTGGGGAGTATCATTGTATGCTGCAAATTTGGACTATAAGTTGATAGCAACGGACGAGTTAAAAAAAATGCTAGACAAGGGGACGGAGGTAACAGTAGTCGATGCCAGAAATCCTGAAGAATATCAGGAGGTACATATTAAGGGAGCAATCAACATTCCGGAGAAAAAATTTGCCGAGCATCAGGGAATACTTCCTGTTGATAAATCTGCCAAGGTCATTTTTTACTGTAACGGGGTGAAGTGCGGCAAGAGTAAGAAGGCGGCAATAAAGGCCATGGAGTTAGGTTACGTTAATATTTATGTCTACGCAGAAGGAATGCCTGTGTGGGAAGAAAAAGGAATGCCTATCTATACTGGCCCGGATTATGAAAAACGAATAGAAACCACAATTATTTCTCCTGTAGAACTCAACAACCTAATCAATAGAACTGAATTTATTACAATTGTTGATGTAAGAGACCCAGAGGAGTTTGAAGAAGGACATATTCCTGGCTCTATCAATATTCCAGTTGCCTCTTTCGCATCGAAATCGGATGTACTCGACAAAAAGAAGAAAATCATAGTTTACTGCAATTCTGGGGGCAGGAGCTACAATGCCTACCGAAAACTGATAAAACTTGCTTACAAAGATATAAATCAGGCTATCTTCGCTGATTGGAAAGAAGCAGGGATGCCAATTGAAAAATCGTGAAAAAATAGGTATTATTGAACCTATTAATTTGAGGTAAACGAAAAAGGTCAAAGATGTAAAAGCTAATGTACAAGGAGAATTGATATGAGGAAAATTTTAACATTTTTGTTGCCATTACTTTTGTTACCAGGACTGGCAAATGCACATACTTTCCAAGGTGAAACTGGTTTTTTGTCAGGTATTTTTCACCCCGTCCTTGGTTTTGATCACCTTCTTGCAATGCTTTGTGTAGGTATAGTCAGTGCGCAGATGGGTGGGCGAGCCATTTGGACAGTTCCTCTCACTTTCGTTTCAGTCATGGGTTTGGGAGGATTCTTTGGCATGCAGAATATTCCTATTCCAGGTGTTGAATACGGTATTGCTCTTTCTGTCTTGATTCTTGGTCTTGCTGTCGCAAGTGGTAAAAAAATTCATTTTCTGGCTGTATACCTTGGCGTTGCCTTTTTTGCTGTTTTCCACGGTCACGCTCATGGTGCTGAAATGCCAGCAATGGCTGACCCACTCATTTTTTCTTTAGGTTTTCTTATTGGTACGGCAGTCATTCATCTTGTCGGTGTGGGTATTGGACTTACTGCTGCACATATACAAAATGGTATGCAAACACTCAGGTATGTTGGAGCAGGTATAGCAGGCATTGGTGTTTACATCGTGCAAATTCTGGTGAAATTTTAACACTTGCGACTTGCTTCATTTGTATTGCACCCCCTCCGAGCAATCGGCAGGGGGTTTTTGTTTATTTACAAGTTTATATTGCCAATACAAACCTCAACCAAATGGCAAAACTTATCAACTTGAGGTTCTGCGATAACCTTTAGTTTGAAAAGGCAATATATGTGTATTTACACTATCATTTTAATGAACGAGATAACCTGAGTGGAACAAGACAGGTTACAATTTATTGGTGTAGTCCATGGGGATATCACCAGCTTCGAGGACGCTCCCAAAAATTTCGATGAGTCGGAGAGGGTTGGGACCCTGGAGATTTATCCTGAATATCAAGATGGTCTTGATGGCATTACTCCCGGCCAGACCATCGTTGTGCTTTTCTGGCTTCACCGGGCCACCCAGGATCTTCTTAAGGTCTACCCTCGGGGCGATAGATCAAAAGGACTTCGTGGCGTTTTTGCCACTCGCAGTCCTATGAGGCCAAATCCCATCGCTATTTCAGAACTGAAAGTTCAGGCAATACGCGGTAATCAATTAGATGTGCCGGGATTAGACATTCTGGACGGTACGCCCATACTTGACATCAAGAAAAAAATCAGCCGGTGATATTTGCGCTTGGTAGATGTACTATAATGATGGCCTAAAAAACAAAAGCGTGAATTGCTCATTATGAAAATTCAAGACCAGACAACTGTTTTAATAGCAAATGCGTTACGACTTGCCCGAGAAACTGATAGTGATAAAGTTTTTCTTTTTTTAAACAGTGAACAATCCTGTGAAGTATTCAGCAACATTGAACTTGTAAAAGATGAATCAATCGTGCTTGTCATCCCCAAGGAGCAGGAAGTTCCGGAGTGCATTAAAAATGAGAAAACTATAATCCACACCTGGTACGGTAATCAGTCCCGTTTTTCCCGAATCAAATACGCCTTCATGCAGGCAGTTCTTCAACACGTTATCCAGCCAGACAGTAAAGTGGTCTGTATATTAGGTCCATGGGGCAAAGATCATCTCGATACCATTACCATCCATGATCTAAGCCTCTCCTGGAGTGAAGAATTTCCTTTTGACCCACGATCACTTATTTCGAAAAATTTTTTCCATACCGTGATCGCGGTGGTTGATATCGCCCTTGACATAGGGGCCTTGGGCAGAGAGGGGAAATCCGTCGGCACTACATTTATTATTGGTGATGTAGAGCAGATAATAAAATCCTCACACCAGGCAATATTTAATCCTTTCAAAGGGTATCCTGACGATGCACGAGGAATAACCTCCTCTGAGGTGGTTGAAAGCATTAAAGAGCTATCCCAGCTTGACGGTGCTTTTATTATTTCCGAACAAGGAATTGTTAAGGCTGCAGGCCGTCATCTTGATGCTGTCAGCTCCGTAACAATACAACTCAAAGGCCTAGGTTCGCGCCACCGGTCTGCGGCGAGTATCACAATGCACTGTGAGGCTATTGCGGTTGTTGTTTCAGAAAGCACCGGCAGGGTCACAATTTTTGATGAAGGCAAAATTATTGCAGCCCTTGATCCCGTAATCTGTACACGGGTGGTTTAGAACGTATTTCTCAGGCAGATAAGTTCCGTGGTCCGCCAGCCAAGTCTTTTATAAAATTCAAGGGCAGAAGCGTTATTTCGATCCGCCAGAAGCTGGAGCCGTAAAGCCCCTTTCTTCTTCCCCCACTCAGCAACCTCTTCCATAAGCTGCCTGCCAATACCTTGTCCTCGGAAACCTTCATGTACGATTACATCCTCTACCAGCAGTGAGGGCCCACCTTTAGCCGTTGACACAGTTATCTGTCCTGAACACATCCCGACAACCTGATCGTTAACTTTTGCAACCAGCACACAACCTCGTTCATTGTCGAGCATAAACTCTAGGCCTTGGCGCTGATGGCTTTCGTTGAAAACAAAATCCTCTTCAATGCTGAAGAGGATTTTCAAAAGGGATGTGAGTGTATCAATATCAGCAAAGACTGCCGGGCGAATCGTAGCGATATAATCAGACATGATTCATTTATAATCAATTATGCTTGAAAAAATGCCAGGCTAGCTTACACAAACTCCAGGTTAATGTTCTCATTGTCACCCTGGCTCAATGAATAATAGCTCCCATCCCGGAAGATCATTTTCCTGGCAGATGCGTCTGTCTTCAACCGTGTGATGGTGGCTTGTACTTTCGGCTCATCTGCCTCACTGTTGATATGGATCAGGAGTTCATTGTTGTGAGCTGTGAACTGCAGAAGAAAGGCATTGTGGTCAATGAACACCAGATCATCATACGCGTATGATATCGCCATTCCCGCCGACTCGACAATGTCTTTGACAACTCCAAGTTGTTTGAGGAGCACTTCTTATTCCCCGGGGCTTATTGTCCTGATCGAACCGATACCTGCCCAATCATAATACGTATTTGCTGTCGTTTTTTTCGGCTCGGTTTCCGTTATGCGGGCAAATTCTTCACCAAGAAAGATGACGGCATTTTCATACACTTTCCCTTCGTTGATCTGGAGGGAAACTCCCTTGCGAAGTTTTCTCGACATCGTTCCATGAACAGGCATGGAGGCATATTCAAAAATCTTTTCCCATGTGTTTTTCATTGTTACACTCCTTAAATATATTTCAGTTTATACTTTTTTGGTTAAATCGTTTGTTACAAGTTGCTGCAGCTTTTCAGCCAGATCCAGCATGACTGGTATTTCGTCCATGGCCAGTTCGACTATTGTGAATTCGTACGGATCACAAATATCCTGGTATGCATCAAGCTTGAGCAACCCTTCCCTTATATCTGTAATGGTATCGGGAAAAGTATCTTCCATGGCCTCAACCAGGTCGGCCATTGTATGGTTATAGGGCATTGCTCCGTGGCGCATCAGTGCAACCATGACAAATTTCTCTATAGCCATGGCAATAATGTTATAGAGAATCTCGCTGGTGAATATTTTTTTACGGTTGATATAGGCTCCTTTCGCCGTTCTCAAATATCCGTTCCCGTCCGCCAGAAACTCCTCCCATCCCTGAATTGATTTGATGGAAGTGACTAAAGTCAGAGGCATTTTGTTTTTGGTGCTCATTTCAAGATCCTCTCAAACTTTTTCTACCTTCTACCTTCTTCAACCTTGCACCCTGAACCTTTTTACCCTTACACCCACCAGATCTGGCGTTTTGGGGGGTTCCCGTTTTTCTCAAAGACATCACCCGACTCTTTAAGGACCGCATCGAGTTCCTCAACTGTGAAATCGTACCCGTCTTCCGTAGCCAGAGCCACAAACTCCTCCATAGTGGCAGGGACATCATATTTAGCACGTATATGCTTATCTTCGCCACCGGCAACAAGTAAATTTTCTACATCTTTTTTTGCCATGGTTTTTCTCCTTGTACTTATTGTAAAATGTGTTTTTGCATCCAGCCGTTTATATATCTTCCGCTTTACTGAGGGTGTATATATTACGCCATCTGGCACCACAGGTTGCGCAAAACATAGAAACCTGAATTTTGTCAGCTTTCACCTTTTCCGGGTTAGCACTAGCCTTAATGGCCTTGGAACCGCATTTAGGACATTGTTCACCACCAGACTCCACGTGGGATTTCAAAGTCATCTATCTCTTCCTTTTTGCTCATCGCAGGACAGGGTATTCAGATTGGGACAGGTAATTACATCATCTTCCCCATCCCATTCTCCAAGGTAGGGAGCAAGGCGCGGATCCATAAACCCCTGAATCTTCAGACTGTCGACCTCGACAAGTGGTCTCCTGATAAGGATCGGGTCTGCCACCATCATTTCCACAGCCTCTGTTAATGAAAGGCGTTCCGGGATTATTTCCCTTTTTTTTATTGCAGGTGCCGTGTGATTCATTATTTCTACAGGCTTCTTTCCTGCCACAAAGTCCAGAAGCTTTTCCTGGTTCCAGGAATACCTAAGGATATCAATTGTGTGCAGGTTATGACCAGCGGCACGAAGGATAGCCTTCTGCTTTTCACCATTGGTACAGCCAGGTTTTTCATAAAAGACGATATCAGCCACGGTTTTTTTCCTCGCCCAGTTTCGGTTATGATTGAATGAGAAAGTCAGCAGCAGGTTCGCCATCCTCAAGGCCGTCAAGAATGGTATCGATCGCCTCTTCACTGTCCACACCCTTGAACCACCAGTTCTCTGGCTGAATAACCATGATGGGACCGCTGTCACACTGCTTGAGGCAGGTGGTGGCCGTGATCAGGCAGTCCAGGCCGCGGTCCAGAACCTCTTCTTCAATGTATTGCAAAAATCCGTCGGTCTGCTTGTGACAAATGCCTTTTTTGTCGCCAGCCACTCGAAAGCTCTGACAGACGATTATTTGACGCTCTGGTATAGCCATTGTTTTCTCCTATAGTGATATTGTCATTTCGAACGTAGCGAGAAATCTTGAACGTCTAGGCTATTGACAACTTTAAGATTTCTCCCTTTGGACGAGGTAGCACCCCTCAAGGGGGCATAAACTCCGACTCCGAATGACATAATGTTTTGTCTTTTTCTTTTTTCTGACAATTATTTTTTACATTTACCCTTCTTTCTTCCACCGTAGAGTGCATCTACTGTTCCTTCGACATTGTCTTCCATCAGCAACAGGGTAAGGCCATGACGGTCTAAAATATCTCGCGGCTTTTGACCGGCACTGGCTGCAAGAAGGACAAAACAGTCATTCAACGTCTCCGCCACCTGCAGCCAGCGATTGTCACCGCTACCAGGTTCAGGGAGATCACGGGCCTCAAGCAGACAGGCAAGACCATCTTCCCTGGGTCCATAGATCACGGCCTTGATGGCCTGGCCGAGATGGAGATCGATATCCATGCCGTTAGAGCTCAGCACTGCTACATTGGGCCTGTCCTTTGTCGGTTGAGGAATGGTCAATGTTTCGGCACTGGATAAGGGTATAATTTCACCCCGGGGTTCCGGCATCTGAAGACAAACAGTTGCGATATACTGTCCTGCTTTCCGAACCAGTTCCTCCATAGAGTCAACCGAGAGCTGGGGCAATTTTTCTTCCACGTTCAACCATCCTTTTGCGGGTACCAGTGTGAGAAATTCTGCACCAAGGCTGGAAGCCTTTCTGGCGATACCTTCCACTTCCTGCTCGTTGATTCCAGCGTAAACAGTGGTCAGGATTGAGACAGCAATGCCTGCTGATTTGCAGGCCGTTATTGCTTTAGCTTGTTCTTCTATCAGAATATCGGCACTCTTAGCCAGGGGGGCATTCCTTTTTCCTGGTCGTATCCAGGTGAACAGGTTCTGAACAACCTTTGGATCAACAGCATCCACAAGCAAAGTGACCTTGGAAACACCGCGTTCAGCAAGTTCGTTGCAGCTACCAGAAAGACCAAGCCCCAAGGTTGTCAGCCCCAGTGGAAATTCCGGATACCTGTCACGTAGCATGGTTAAAATATCCCTCATCATGGACAGGGTAGCCAGGGGGTCACCCGGACCGTTTATATCCAGTCCTGCTATGTTGTTTCCTCGAGCTTCCAGATCTGCAATCCAGGTGAGGGCACCATTGAGTGGCACAGCCTGGGGCAGTTTGTCCTCCCCACAAAAACGGGTACGGGCAGCTGCCTGTGGGGCAACCGGCAGAGAAAGCCATCCCGGTTGCCTGCAGCCGCATTCTTGAGGAATATCTGGAAAAGGAATAATGGTCATAGCACTTTCTCATTCATTTTGGGGACAGATTAGACATCTGTCCCCATTTTCGTTTTCGATTAAAGTACCAGTTCAAACTTTTCTTCTGGAGCATCACGGTCCTGACGATCCATCAATACGCCAAGGATTTTTTCAAGTAGTCGTAAGCCGCCCTTGTATCCTACAGTGGCGAAGTACTGATGTCCCTGGCGGTCCAGAATCGGAAAGCCCCATCGCACATAAGGAAGGTCTTCGTCCCGGGCAATATACTTGCAGTAGGTATTGCCAAGGAGAAGATCAACAGGCTCGTTCTTGATCCACTGGTGGAGCAGGAACATATCGCCTTTCGCCTTGACGTTGACCTCGCAACCCATATCCTTGGTGATCTCCTTAATCCGTTTTTCAAACTTCTTACCAGGTGTTCCGGTGACGATGTGAATTGGTTTCATGTCCATGGAAACCAGGAACTCGGTCATTGCAATGAGCTGATCCGGGTCACCTACCAGGGCAACTTTTTTACCGTATAAATACTGGTGCATGTCGGAAATCATATCTACCAGCTGCCCACGTTCATGGGCGATCTCGTCCGTGATGGTTACCCCGGCTATGGTCCTCAACGCATCGATAAAACGATCCGTAGCCTGGAGACCAAAGGGCATATCCAGCACACTGCATGGTACCTTGTGATTGGTGTCGAGCGTTCGCGCTGCATCAGCAGAGCACCATTCCCCAAGTGCCAGGGTACCGATTGAGTCGCCGGTACTTTTCAGTTCCGCAACAGTGGTGCCGCCCTCGGGAAACATTTTGTACTCTCCGGAAAGCGGTCCGTTGAGCACCCCGGAGGTATCTGGAAAGAGGATGGTCTTTACTCCGACAATATCTGTTATCCGCTTGAGTTCCTCCATATCGGCAGGCTCCACCCAACCGGGGATAATATTAACCTTACCGTTCTTCTTGCCTGTGGGTTCAGCCATCATGGCCATTGATTTAACCATGTTGGAAAAACCGGTGACATGAGAGCCGGCGTAGCTCGGGGTGGAGGCACTGATCACATGTTTTCCCTCAGGAATTTTGCCCTCCGTTTCCGCCTTTTTCTTGATCTGGGGAAGATCGTCGCCAATGGTCTCGGAAAGGCAGGTTGTATGAACGGCAATCACCTCTGGATTATAGACGGTGAATATATTGTTGATGGCCTGAAGCATGTTGGCCTGGCCGCCGAATACAGAAGCACCCTCGGTAAACGAGCTGGTAGCAGCAGAGACCGGTTCCTTGTAGTGCCTTGTCAAAGCGCTGCGATGATAAGCGCAACAGCCCTGGGAACCATGACTATGCGGAAGGCATCCGTGGATGCCCAGAGCTGCATACATGGCACCGATAGGCTGACAGGTCTTGGCCGGATTAATGGCCAGGGCCTTGCGCTCGGTTATTTCTTCTGGTGTATGTCGTAATAACATTTTAAACCTCTGGTTTAGGTGTTTAGTTATTTAGGCTATAGGCTGTTAGGTATTTGCTAAACACCTTCAGCCTAATCAGCTAACAAGCTTTTTTTCATTCCCAGTTGTATGAAGCCGACAGCTGCGGATTTTTCTGCCACGGAGCCTTCATATAGTTCCAGACCCTGGAGTTCACCAACCTGTCGATCTCCTTGTAGAAGTTAATAGCACCCTGGAAACCGGCATAGGGACCGCCGGAATCATAGCTATGCAGCTGTTTCATGGGCACACCCAGTTTCTGGATGGAGTACTTCTCCTTGATCCCGGCGCAGAAGATATCCGGCTTCATCAGCTCCACCAGTTTTTCTGCTTCATACTGGTTGAGGTCATCGACAATCAACGTTCCCTTGTCCATATCTACTGACAAGCCGTCATATTCCTTGAATTTGTAGCCAGCCTTATCCAGCTTCTTCATCTCTTTGTCGCTTTTTCGCGGATTAAAACGGGTCTCATCCGCTTCCACATCAAGTTCCTCAATATTACGACTGTCCGCATCGAGCTTAATGTTAGGCAGCACCTGACGGCCTTCGTAATCGTCCTGATGACCAAACTCATACCCTGCCGAGATGGTTTTCATGCCAAGCTCATCAAAGAGATCTTTATAATGATGGGCACGGGAGCCACCGACAAACATCATGGCTGTTTTGTCTTGGGTGCGGGGCAAAACATCCTTGATAGCCGCTTCTACCTCGGGCATCTCCTCGGCGATAACCTTTTCAACTTTATTAATGAGCTTTTTTTCGCCAAAATACTCTGCGATTTTGCGCAGGGACTTGGCGGTGGATTTGGCACCGATGAAGTTCACCTTTACCCAGGGAATGCCGTACTTGGTCTCCATCATGTCAGCCACATAGTTGATAGAACGATGACACATGACTGCATTCAAGTCTGCGGTATGGCTGGAGGCAAACTGGTCATAGGTGGAGTTCCCGGAAAAAGTCGAAATGACTGTGATGCCGCATTTTTTAAAGATCCGGTCGATCTCGAAACCGTCGCCGCCGATATTGTACTCACCCAGCAAGTTGATCTTGTATTTGCCCGGCTTATCCTCGTCGTTTTCACCGACAATATGTCTGAACACCTGGTTGTTGGCAATATGGTGACCGGCAGACTGGGAAACGCCCTTGTAGCCTTCACAGGAAAAAGCGTAGACATTGCAATCTCCAAATTTCTCCTTCATGTTCTTGGTTACTGTATGGATGTCATCCCCGATCAGACCCACCGGGCAGGTTGCAAACACAGCGATTGATTTCGGATGAAAGAGGTCGTACGCCTCCTGGATCGCCTGCTGCAGTTTCTTTTCGCCGCCAAAGATGATGTCCTGTTCCTGCATATCGGTTGAAAAACAGTAATTCATGTAATTCTCACCGTCCGGACCGGCATCGGTCTGGTTACGACGAGTCAGCCATGCATAGAAACTGCACCCGATGGGGCCGTGCACGATGTTGACGATGTCACGGGTGGGTCCCATAATAACGCCTTTGCAGCCGGCATACGTACAGCCGCGCATGGTGATGATCCCGGGAATGGTCCGCACATTCGCGGTGAGTGACGGAGTCTCATTCTGCAGAGCCTCGTTTATCATTATCTGCTTGGCGCGTTTACGGGCCACCTTGGGTGGATACTTCTCCAGAAGCTCCGCCTTAACATCGGCAGGGTCCCACTGCACCAGCTTTTTCTTTGTTGCTGTTGCCATTTTATATCCTCCTAAGAGATGGACTTAACGCCCACTTCTCCAGTTCTGACCCTGACCGCATCACTGATCGGCACGACAAATACTTTGCCGTCGCCAGGCATTCCAGTCTGGTTAGTATTAATGATTGTTTCCACTACACAACCCACCTGGCTGTCTTCCACCACAGCGGAAATCATGCGCTTGGGATAGAGCTTACCTTTTTCGCCCAGCAGTGAGGCTGCCTCTTCATACCCCTGTTGTGCACCTTCCAGGATCTGGGGATTGACAAAACCCTTTCCACGACCATGTGCTTCGTGGGCAAAAAAGGCATCTATTCCGCAATCGGTAAGGGCCTGTTTGGTCTGGTTCATCATGTTAATGCGTACAACGGCGATCACTTCTTTCATGCCGGCACCCCCTCCGCTGCAGCGGCCGTCTCCTTGACACCGGAACTGATAGTGTAGGATTCTTCCACATCGCTGACAAAAATTTTGCCGTCACCAAAGGCACCCTTTCCTGTGGAGCGGGCTGTATCCATAATAGTTTCAATGACGAAATCCTTGTCTTCCGCATTGACCACACTCATCAGCATGACCTTGGGGAGTTCATCATATGTGACCTCGCCGATTTTGATACCGCGCTGCTTACCACGACCGGCAACGGCATATTTGGTAACGGCCGGAAAACCTGCATCCATGAGAGCTGCCAGGACTGCGTCCGCTTTTTCAGGACGAATAATTGATCGAATCATAATCATCATAGCTGTATCTCCAACTTGCCGGCCCACCGCTTTTGCCTGGCCGGTATATTTATTTATTTTGTAATAAAAATTAACTATCTGTCTGGTTAAGCTGCTTCCATTAATCCGTAATTCATGAGCAGCTTCTCAAGATCTTCGATCTCAAGGGGAGTGGGGATGACAAAGGTATCATTCTCGTCAATAGCTTTGGCAAGTCCTCGGTATGCATCGGCCTGCTTGACCTCTGGCTTCCACTCGATAACGGTCTTGCGGTTGATCTCTGCCCGCTGCACATCGTTGTCACGAGGCACGAAGTGAATCATTTTGGTGCCGAGCATCTTGGCAAATTCCTCAATCATCTCCTTCTCGTTATCAACTGCGCGGGAATTACAGATCAGGCCGCCCAGGCGTACTGTGCCTGACTGAGCAAATTTCACGATACCCTTGCTGATGTTGTTTGCTGCGTACATAGCCATCATCTCACCAGAAACAACGATGTATATCTCTTCGGCCTTGCCGTCACGAATAGGCATGGCAAAACCACCGCAGACAACGTCACCGAGAACGTCATAAAAGGCATAGTCCAGTTCTTCACTCTCCTCATAGGCACCAAGGGATTCCAGCATATTAATTGAAGTAATGATACCGCGACCGGCACAACCGACTCCGGGCTCAGGTCCACCGGATTCAACACACCAGGTTCCTCCGTAGCCTTCTTTGCGAATATCCTCGAGTTCGACGTCCTCACCTTCCTCACGCAGGGTATCGAGTACTGACTTCTGGGCGAGGCCTCCCAAAAGGAGTCGAGTG